>DATGYO010000060.1:0-12191 GCA_035297905.1 Nocardioidaceae bacterium | reverse complement strand
GGCAGCACCTCCGGGGCCACGCGCAAGGTGACCTGGAGCCGGTCGCCGAAGCGCGCCTTCTCCAGCACGAGGTACCGCTCGATCGAGCGCAGCTCCTCCGCCAACGTCGTGTACTCGCCGTGACGGCGGAACGAGTAGCGGGTGAAGTCGGCGAACTCGAGGAGGAGCTCGCGGGCACGTTCGGGGTCGGTCCGCACGAAGGACGCGATCGCGGTGAGCGAGTTGTAGATGAAGTGCGGACTGATCTGCGCGCGCAGCGCCCGTACCTCAGCCTCCATCAGGCGGGTGCGGGACGCGTCGAGCTCGGCGAGCTCGAGCTGGCCCGAGACCCACCGGGCGACCTCGTTGGTCGCCCTCACCAACCCGGCGGACGCAGCCGGCGCGAACACCTGCAAGGTGCCGACGACTCGCTCCTCCACGGTGAGCGGGCTGACGATCACGTGTCGCAGAGGGCAGGCGAGGTCGTAGCAGGGGATGTCGAGCTTGTCGCGGACCGACGTGCCTCCGTCGGCGACCACCGGCTTCGCCAGGCCCGGCGCCTGTTCGGAGTGGTGGCTGAACCGACCCTCCCAGGCGAGGAGCCGCTCGGTGTCGGTGAGCGCGATGGCCGGCTCGCCGAGCAGGTCGTGCAGGTGGCGGATGGCCTTGGACGCTGAGGCCTCCGTCAACCCCGAGCGCAGCGGCGGGCCGGCGAGCGAGGCGGTGTGCATGGTGCGGAACGTCGCACGGTCGGACTCGGTGCCGAGGTGCCCCGGCCTGAGCCAGCCCCACCACGAACGCATCCACGCCCCTACCTGAAGTCGATGAGGAGGGCGTCGTCGTCCATGGAGCCGGGACCGCCGACGTCTCCGTGCGGCAGGCTACCCCGATCCGGAGGCTCGGGCGGAGACTCCGGCGGAAGCGCCCAGGGGAGGACCGTCGTGCGGCAGGCGGTCGTGACGTAGGGCAGCAGCATCCCGTCGGCTCCACGGCCGTACTCGTCGTAGAGCTCGTCGACCTTGCGCAGCACTCGCTCGCGCTCGAGGTCGGACATGACCGCCACGGTCGAACGGGAGGCGACGAGATCCCGGAGCGACTCCCGGTGCAACGGCTGCCAGAACCGGAACGTCGCCCGCTCGACGGTCTCGAACATGCCGGTCTCGTCGATCGCCGCACTGGGGTCGTCCTCCTGGGCGGCGGTGCCGATGATCCTCCCGAGCCGCTTCACCCAGGGGATCCGCTCGTCGCGGGAGTTCCAGACCATCGCCAGGCGGCCTCCGGGCCTGAGGACTCGGGCCACCTCCCGCAAGGTGGTCTCGGTGTCGAACCAGTGGAAGGCCTGTGCCGCGACCACGAGGTCGGCCGACCGCGAACGCAGAGGGACCTGCTCCGCCCTACCAGCGACGACCCGGGCACCAGGGGCACGGGCGACCAGCCGGGCAAGCATCGCCTCCGAGGGGTCGGTCGCGATCACCGTGCAGCGGCGGGCGAGCAGCTGCTGGGTCAGCTTGCCGGTGCCCGCACCGAGCTCGACCACCTCGGGCCTGCCACCACTGCCGAGCAGCCAGCTGACGGCTTCCTCCGGGTACGACGGCCGCGCCCTGTCGTAGGCGTCCGCGACGAGGTCGAACGAGCGCGCCGGCTCCACTGCGGGACGGTGGCCGGGGAGCTCGTTCATCACCGCGCAGGCTACCCGTCGCCGCCGCCTTTCCACCCGAGGCAGTCCGATAGCCTTGACCGTCGTGTCGCCTTCACCCTCCGCGGACCCGCTCGCCCGTCTCGCCTCCCTCGAAGGGGTGGCCTCCGCGATGGCGGCGGCGCGTGACGGCATCGACGTGCTGCTCCGTGACCGCGGTCTTCGGCAGAGCCCGCCGGAGCTCACCGCGGAGTCCCTGGTCCTCGGTGCGCACGCGAGTGCCGTGCTCGAGGGGTCCGGTTCCGACCTCGAGGAGATGCGAGCAGGTCAGGGCGACGCGACGGCTCAGGCGGCCCTCCGGGTCAGCGCCGAGCTGCTCGGGCAGACGCCCGTTCTCAGCAGGGCGCCGCTGCAGGCGTTCGCCCGGTTGCACACCCTCGCCGGCAAGTCCGTCGTCGAGGACGCGAACCTCGGCCGTCCTCGCGACGCGGCAGGTGCCGCCCGGCTCAACGACCTCGCCCGGCTGCTCGTCGCGCCGACCGAGGCACCGGCACTCGTCGTTGCCGCGATCGTCCACGCCGAGCTGGCCACCGTGGCCCCGTTCGTCTCCCACAACGGGATCGTGGCCCGTGCCGCCGAGCGGCTGGTCCTCGTCGCCCGTGGCGTGGACCCGAAGTCGTTGGTCGTGCCCGAAGCAGGCCATCTGCGGCTGCGGAGGGAGTACGAGTCGAACCTCCGCGGCTACGCACAGGGCGGGTCGGCCGGCGTGCACGCGTGGCTGCTCTACGCCGCTGAGGGGTATGCCGCGGGAGCCGAGGCGAGCCCGGCCGTCCCCCGGCACTGACCGAGCGGCCCGGTCACACAACCCCTGACACATGCGAGCGGCACTCCAGATCGAATGACCTTGAGTGCCGCCGCTGACACGTGAGACCGGGCTACCAGGCGTGCACCAACAATGTTGTTCTGGGTGACCCCTGAGACAACGCCCATAGGAAGGGTAGGTCGCCGCGTGGGTACCTGGCTCACGTGCGGGTCTTGAGTTGTGATTCCTTTTCTACGCCAGATGGCGAAAACGGACAAGGGTCATCTGCCCCTTGTCTACGTCACCGCGCTCCGGTTCGCCGCCGCGCTGCCAGGTAGACGGCCCCGCCGACGCTGGCCGCGGTGCCGAGCGCGATCGCGGCCAGCGTGGGCCGGCTCGACGGCAGCCGCATCCGCCGGGTGAGCGCGACCGGCCGCGTGAACCACAGCACCGGCCAGCCCCGGGCGGCGGCGATCTTGCGCAGCTCCTTGTCGGGGTTGACGGCGTAGGGGTGTCCGACGATCTCGAGCATGTGTACGTCGGTCATCGAGTCGCTGTACGCGTAGCTCCGGGAGAGGTCGTAGCCCTTGTCCCGTGCGAGCTTCTCGATCGCGGTCGCCTTGTTCTCCGCATAGGCGTAGAACTCGATCTGGCCGGTGTACTTGCCGTCCGCCATCTCCATCCGGGTGGCGATCACACCGTCGGCCCCGAGCATCTCGCCGATCGGCTCGACCACCTCCGCACCCGACGCGGAGACGATCACCACGTCGCGGCCGGCGAGGTGGTGCTCCTCGATGAGTGAGACGGCCTCGTCGTAGACCAGCGGGTCGACGATGTGGTGCAGCGTGTCGGCCACGATGTCGCGCACGGTCTGCACGTCCCAGCCCGCGGAGAGCTCGGAGAGGAACTCCCGCATCTTCTCCATCTGGTCGTGGTCGGCGCCGCCGACAAGGTAGACGAACTGCGCGTAGGCGCTGCGGAGGACGGACCCACGCGAGATCAGCCCGCCGGCGTAGAACGAGCGGCTGAACGCCAGGGTGCTCGACTTGGCGATGATCGTCTTGTCCAGGTCGAAGAACGCTGCCGGACGACCGGGGCGGGCGTGCCGGCCGGGACGACCTGCGGGTGCCGAGACGCCAGGCGATGTCGGAGGCGGCGTGCCGTCGGTGGTGCCCATCGGGGGCGGCTCCTTCTTGCCCGCGCTGTTGCGGGACAGGGGGCTTTTGTCGATTTCGTCCCTAGTGTCGTACAGGCGACACTAAGTAAAGAAGACGCTAAGATGTGGGGAGTTGCGTGCGGCCTGGTGGCGCGGCCGAAGGTCACGATACCCGGCGCAGGCAGCCCCGAGTCGTCAGCGGCACTCCCCCCGCCGCTGGCCGGCCCCCGCTCATCCCCCCGAGCGCGGGCCCGCGGCCCTCGATCATCCCCCCCGATCGAGGGTCGCTCCTTTGTCTCCCCGTCTTGTCTCACCCGTCTCTCCGGCCCGGAACCGTCCACAGGCATGCGTTCCGGCCTCCCGTCCCCATGCCTGCAGCGGCGTCTCGCCCCTGCTCGCCCGGCGGAGCAAGGTCGGCCCATGACCTGGCGAACAGATGCCTCCCCCCGGTCCGTGGCCCACGCCGTCAGCGCCCCGCTCCTCGTGACCGGCGATGCCGCACTGGCGTCGGAGCTGCAACGGCTGGCCGCGGCGGCCGGGACCTCACTCGAGGTGCTGTCCGAGGCGGCCGACGCGCGGGCGCGGTGGCAGGCCGCACCGGTGGTCCTCGTCGGACCGGACGCGTTGACCTCGCTGACGGTCACGCCACCCGTTCGTCGCGGCCACGTCCACGTCGTGTCCTTGCAGCAGCCACCCGACGGCGTCTTCCGTGCCGCGCTGGAGATCGGGGCCGAGAACGTCGTCGAGCTCCCCGGAGCGGACGCGTGGCTGGTCGAGACCCTCACCGATGTGACCGACGGACCGCTGGGCTCCGGGAGAGTGGTGGCCGTGGTCGGCGGGTGCGGCGGCGCGGGTGCCACCACGTTCGCCGCGGCGCTGGCGACGGCCGCCGCGTCCGACGTACACCCTGTGACGCTCCTCGACGCCGACCCGCTGGGCTCGGGCATCGAGCGCATCGCCGGGCTCGACGAGCTCGAGGGATCCCGCTGGGGCTCGTTGCTGCAGTCGGCAGGACGGCTCGGGTCACGCTCGCTGCGAGCAGCGCTGCCTCGGCGTGACGGGCTGGCCGTGCTGGGCTGGGGCACGGGAGGCCGGACCGACCTGGACGCGCACGTGGTCCGGGAGGTGGTGAGCGCAGCACGGCGGGGCAGCGTGCTCGTCGTCGCCGACGTCCCTCGCTATCCCGATCCCGCTGTCTCGGAGCTGCTGTTCCGCTCAGACCACCTCGTCGTCGTCTGTCCACTCACGCTGTCCGCGGTGGCGGCCACCGCCAGGATGCTCGGCAGAGTGCTGCCACTCGTGCCGGATGTGCATCTCGTGACCCGTGGACCCAGCACTGCGCTCGACCCTGTCGAAGTCTCCGACGCCTTGGGGCTCCCGCTTGCGGCGACAATGGTCGACCAGCGACGACTGGACGAGTCCGTCGAGCTGGGACTCGGTCCCTTGCGGTCCCGTCGCGGTCCTCTCGCCCGTGCGGTGCGGTCGACGCTGGCTCGGCTGGACACGCCACGGCTCCACGCGGGAGCGGCCGCGTGAACCGGCAGGAGCTGGTCGAACGAGTGAGAGACCGGATCGCGAGCAACGGCTCTCCGCTCGGCCCGGCGCAGGTCGCCCGCGCCCTGCGAGAGGAGGGGAGACCGGTCGGCGACGCAGAGGCGTTGGCGGTCCTCGACGACCTCCAGCGAGACGCCCTCGGCGCCGGCCCTCTGGAGCACTTGCTGCGAACGGACGGCGTCACCGACGTTCTCGTCAACGGCCCCGACCGGGTCTACGTCGACCGCGGTGACGGCCTCGAGCTCACCGACGTGACGTTCGCCGACGATGCGGCGGTGCGGCGGCTGGCCCAGCGGCTCGCGTCCACGGCCGGACGGCGCCTGGACGACGCCACCCCGTACGTCGACCTCCGACTGCGCGACGGCACCCGGTTCCACGCCGTCCTCGCGCCGCTGGCCCGCCCCGGGACGGTGCTGTCGTTGCGCGTGCCCAGGGAACGCGTCTTCGACCTCGACGAGCTCGTCGCCGGCGAGACGATCTGCGCCGAGGGCGCACACCTGCTGAGGCGGATCGTCGATCGACGTCTGGCCTTCCTCGTCACCGGCGGCACCGGATCCGGGAAGACCACCCTGCTGTCGGCCCTGCTGAGCATCGTCGACCCGTCCCATCGACTCCTCGTCGTGGAGGACGCCAGCGAGCTGCGGCCGGCGCATCCGCACGTCGTGGGGCTGGAGGCCCGTCCCGCGAACGTCGAAGGAGCCGGCGCCGTGCCGCTCCAGGTGCTGGTGCGGCAGGCCCTGCGGATGCGGCCGGACCGTCTCGTCGTGGGGGAGGTGCGCGGCCCCGAGGTGACGGATCTCCTGATGGCGATGAACACAGGTCACGAGGGCGGCTGCGGCACCCTCCACGCGAACTCGTGTGCGGACGTTCCTGCTCGGGTGGAGGCGCTCGCGATGTCCGCGGGCATGTCCCGGGACGCCGCACACAGCCAGCTGGCCTCGGCCCTCGACGTGGTCATCCACCTGGGTCGGTCTGCTGGCCGTCGCAAGGTCGAGGAGGTGGCCGTCCTGCGGAGAGGGGCGGACGGGTACGTCGTCGCATCTCCCGCGGTCACCTTCGACGAGAGCGGTCTGATCAGCACCCACGACGGCGCGGACCGCCTTGCGGAGCTGCTGTGCCGGTGACCGCGCTGGCCGCTGCGGCCGGGGCTGCGGCGGCTGTGTGGCTGCTGCTGCCACCGAGCCGCCGCTCAGCCGCAGCCTGGTCCGTCCGCGTGGCGCCCTCGTCTCGGTGGAGTCCGGGTCGCTCAGTTGTGCCGGCCGGGCTGGGAGCGGTCGCTGCCGGGGGCATGGCGGTCATGGTTCACGGCACGACTCTGCTCCTCGGGCTGATCGCCGTGGGTGGGTTCGTCGGCGCGGAGAGGATCGTGCGCCGCGGCCGGGACAGGCGCGCGGCACATCAGCGGGCTGACAGCGTCTTGGAGGTCTGCGAGGCGCTCGCCGCCGAGCTACGTGCGGGCCAGCCACCGCTGCAGGCTCTTCGGCGATGTGTCGAGGTCTGGCCGGCGCTCGAACCGGTTGCTGTTGCAGCGGAGCTCGGAGCGGACGTGCCTCGTGCGCTACGGAGACTGGCTGCGTTACCGGGCGCGTCGGGTCTCGCCGAGCTGGCCTCGGCCTGGCAGGTGTCGGAGCGCTCGGGTGCGACCATGGCCGTCGCGCTGGGCAGCGTTGCGGACTCCGCAAGGCGGAACCGAGCCGCCCAGCATCTGGTGCTCTCCGAGCTGGCCTCGGCGCAGGCGACCGCCCGGCTCCTGGCGGCGCTACCCGCGATGGTCCTGGTGATGGGTTCGGGGCTCGGCAGCGACCCATGGGCCTTCTTGTTGACCACGCCCATCGGCCTGACCTGTCTCGGCAGCGGTCTTCTTCTCACCTACGGCGGTCTCACGTGGATAGACAAGATCGCGATGGCAGCGGTGGAGAGGTGAGCGACCTGGGTGCCCTGCCGCTGGCGCTGGTCGCCGCTGGCTTCGCGGGCTCCGCGACCGCGTTGGCGGTGCCCCGCCGTCCTCGCCCCGACCTCGCCGCCTGGTTGGCGAACAGCGACGGTGCTTCTCGGGACGGTGCCGCTGCGTCGCAGGGGTCGGAACGCGACCTGCTGGAGCAGCACCGCGGCCTCGTCTCGCTCCTGGCAGGCGCTGCTCCCGTGGTGCTGCTCGGAGGGCTCATCGGCGCCGTGTCGGGGGTCGTCGCGGCGGCGTTCGTGCACCGCGCGCTCGGTCGGCGCGAGCCCAGCCGTCTGAAGCGCCGGAGGGAGCAGGTCGCCCGCGATCTGCCTCATGTGGTCGACCTGCTCGCCGTCACCCTCGCTGCCGGGGCAGCTCCCTCGTTCGCCCTGAGAGCGGTGCTGGGTGCCGTGGACGGGCCGGTCGCCGCCGATCTGCGGGCCGCCGAACACGGTCTCGAGCTGGGCCGCGACCCGGTGCGGGTCTGGCGTGAGGTCGCACAGCGCCCCGGCCTGGCGCCGCTCGGCCGGACCATGGCTCGGGCCATCGAGTCCGGAGCACCCGTGAGCGAGTCTCTCCACCGGCTCGCGGAGGACCTCCATGCCGTTGCTCGGCTAGAGGCTGAGGGCCGCGCCCGGACGGTGGGCGTCCGCGCCGCTGCGCCTCTCGGGCTCTGTCTGCTGCCCGCATTCGTCCTGGTCGGAGTCGTCCCGCTGGTCGGCAGCACGATCGGTTCACTGCTGGCTCGCTGAGCCGACACGTCCTCACCTAAGACGGCCACCTTCCTTCCACAACGAGCGGTCATCAGGTGTAGGTCCCCCGGTCACGAACGACCCGTCGAAGGCAACGCCCGAAGAGAGAAGTGTCTGACTTGTCAGTTCGATCCGCCGGCCCCAAGCCGGCCCGCCACGGAGGTATCCATGACCACTTCGCCCGTTGCCAGGCTCCGAAACCAGAAGGGTGTCACCACCGCCGAGTACGCCGTCGTCACCGCAGCCGGCTGCGGATTCGGCGGCGTCCTCATCAAGCTCCTCACGAGCGAGTGGGGTCAGGCCCTGCTCAAGAAGCTGTTCAACTTCTTCCTCACCATGATCGGCGTCGGCTGAAACCGTGCCCGATCTTCACTGTCCGGCCGGGAGAGCGCGCAGGTGGCTGCGTGCTCTTCCGGCCGTGCCACGTCGCTCCTGCCGCGGCTCCGTCACGGCCGAGACCGCGGTGGTGCTCCCGGTGCTCGTCGCGATCACGCTCGGGCTGGTCTGGCTCGTCACCCTCGCCGTGGCCCAGGTGCGCGTGGTGGATGCCGCCCGCGAGACCGCCCGTGCGATCGCGCGGGACGAACCGGCCGCTGCCGCGGTTCGACTCGGTGAGCGTGTCGGTCCCTCAGGATCCCGGATCACCTTCGACGAGGCGCAAGGTCTCGTCCGGGTCCACGTGGTCGCCCCCGTCACCGGGCCGGGCGGTGTGTTCGGGTTCCTTCCCCCCGTCGAGGTCCAAGGCGAGGCTGTCGCCGCGCAGGAGGAGTCGTGAGCCGCCGTCGGGAGCGTAGTCCGGGTGTGACTCGCTCGGGGGAGCACGGCAGTGCGTCGGTGCTCGTGCTGGTCCTCGTGGCAGTTGTCACGACGCTGGCGCTCGCCGGAGTGACCATCGGTGGCGTTCTCGTGGGGCAGCGCCGCGCCGCCGCGGCTGCCGATCTCGCTGCGCTGGCCGGTGCCGAGGCTGTGAGTCACGGCGCTGGATCGGCCGTTCCCGGGGTGGCCGCGTGTCAAGAGGCCGACAGGGTCAGCACTGCCAACGATGCACGGCTCACCGGTTGCCTGTTGGAAGGGCTCGAGGTGACGGTCGAGGTCACCGTCGACGTGCGTGCTGCCCTCGGGCTCGGCTGGAGCGTTCCTGGCCGGGCAAGGGCAGGCCCGGCCACGGTCTCCGGCGTCGAGGACGAACCCACGTCCGCGACGGCATCTCTCGAGGGCGCTACGGAGCCCGGTGGGTTGGCCCGTTGACCGGCTTCTCGGTCTGGGTTGTCGGAGTCTGGGTCGTCGGGGTCTGGGCCGTCGGGGTCTGGGCCGTCGGGTTCTCGGTCACGGCCTTCGTCTCCGGGCTCGACCCCGTCTCGGCGGACTCGGCGGGCTCCGCGCCCGAAGGGGTGGTGGCCACGGCTGTCGACGTGCCTTCATCGGTCGACGAGGCTGCCCCCTCGCGAGTCTCGAGCTGCTCCGTGAGCCGGTTGAGCTTCTTCCGTTCCTGCCGTCGACGGCGTCCACGACGTATCCCGGCCACGAGCAGCATGAGGCCGACCACGAGCAGAAGCACGGTCGCTGCGCCCAGCAGGAAGACGCCCAGGGTGTTCGTCTGGATCGCGACCAGGCCCAGGTCGAACGTGGCCGGCTGGTTCGACCCACCCGACAGGACGGCGACGAGAACTCCTACGGCAACCAGGAGCAGGATGATTCCGAGAACGAACATGCGCGGCCCTTTCCGCCGGTTGGGGCTCAGGCTAGCCCGTCTCGCGCAGAAGCACGTCGAGCAACGCCACCGCACCGTGCTTGTCGAGCGGGTTGTTGCCGTTGCCGCACTTCGGCGACTGCACACAGGACGGACAGCCGTCCTCGCAGGCGCACGCCCCGATCGCCTCGCGCGTCGCGCTCCACCACTCGGTGGCCGCGTGGAAGCCGCGCTCGGCGAAACCCGCACCTCCCGGGTGCCCGTCGTACACGAACACCGTCAGCTGGCCGGTGTCGGGATGCAGGGCCGTGGACACGCCACCGATGTCCCAGCGGTCGCACGTCGCGAACAGGGGGAGCAGCCCGATGGCGGCGTGCTCAGCGGCATGTGCGGCGCCAGGCAGGTCCCGCGTCTCGAGGCCCGCCTCCTCGAGGACGGTCGGTGGCAGGGTCCACCACATCGCCTTGGTGTCGAGGACCCGTTCGGGAAGGTCGAGGGGCTCCTCGCCGAGCACCTCCCCGGACGGCACGCGCCGTTTGAGGTAGGACACGACCTGGTGGGTCACGCGGACGTCGCCGAAGCTGACGCGGGCGGGACCCCACAGCGTGTGGGCGCTCTCGTGACCGATCGCGATGTCGGTGACCTCGCGGGCGGAGGTGGAGTAGTCGGGCGCGGCCGGCGTCACCACGGCGACGTTCTCGTCGAGATCGAGCGAGAGCACGAGGTAGGTCTCGCCGAGGTGGAGGTAGACCGCGCCCTGGTGGACCGTTCCGTGTGCAGAGGAGTGGTCCACGGTCCCGAGCAGCCTGCCGGTGCCGTCCTCGACGAGACGCACGGGTGCGCCCCCGGTGGAACGGATGTCGGCCAGGTCGCAGGCGCGGCTGCGGTCGGTCCAGAACCATCCGCGCGGCCGCCGCCGGAGCATTCCCGCCTCGGTGAGAGCGTCGACCCCTGGTCGCGCCATCGGTCCGAACATGGCGAGGTCGTCCTCCGTCAGCGGCGACTCCTCAGCGGCAGCACAAAGGTGAGGCCCTAGGACGTACGGGTTGTCGGGGTCGAAGACGTTGGCCTCGACGGGCTTCCCGATCAGCGCCTCCGGGTGTGTCACGAGGTAGGTGTCGAGCGGGTCGTCGCGGGCGACGAAGATCCCGAGGGCGTCCTGGCCGCCTCGCCCGGCCCGCCCGATCTGCTGCCACAGCGCCGCGCGCGTGCCGGGGAAACCGGCCAGCAGCACGGCGTCGAGGCCGGAGACGTCGATGCCGAGCTCCAGGGCGTTCGTCGCGGCAAGACCAAGGAGGTCGCCGCGCCGCAGGGCGTGCTCGATCGCCCGGCGGTCCTCGGGTAGGTAGCCGCCGCGGTACGCCGCCACCCGCTCGGACAGGCCTGGCTCCACCTCGTCGAGGAGCCGCTTGGTGTTCAGGGAGACCGTCTCGGCCCCACGTCGGGAGCGGATGAACGCCAGCGTCCGGACCCCGTCGACCACCAGGTCGGCGAGCAGGTCGGCGATCTCGGCGGTCGCAGAACGTCGTACGGGGGCGCCGTTCTCCCCTCCGAACGACGAAAACGGCGGCTCCCACAAGGCCAGCGCGACCTGCCCTCGCGGCGAGCCGTCCTCGGTGACTGCCACGAACGGCAGGCCGGTCAGGCGTTCGGCGGAGATCTCCGGCTCGGCCACGGTGGCCGATGCGAGCACGAACGTCGGGCTGGCGCCGTACAACGAGCACACGCGGCGCAGCCGTCGCAGGATCTGCGCGACGTGCGCCCCGAAGACGCCCCGGTAGTGATGACACTCGTCGACGACCACGTGGTCGAGCATCGAGAAGAACCTCGCCCAACGAGCGTGGCCTGGGAGCATCGACCGGTGCAGCATGTCGGGGTTGGTGAGCAGGTACTCGCCGTGGTCGCGTGCCCAGTCCCGCTGCTCGCGGGAGGAGTCGCCGTCATGGGTGGTGGCGCCCAGGCCGGGTACTCCGAGTGCCAGGAGGCCCGAGAGCTGGTCCTGGGCCAGCGCCTTGGTGGGCGAGAGGTACAGCACCGTGGAGCCTCGCTGACCCTGGGGACGGCGCTTGCTCACCACGGAGGTGAGTGCGGGCATGAGGTAGGCCAGGGACTTGCCGGATGCCGTGCCGGTCGAGATCACGACGTGCTTCCCGGTGTGTGCCGCCTCGGCAGCGGCCACCTGGTGGGTCCACGGCCTCTCGATGCCGCGCCCACGCCACGCCTCGACGAGCTCGGGTCTGACCCAGTCCGGCCAGCCGGCGGCCTGGCCCTGGCGGGGTGGCAGCACCTCGAGGTGGGTCAACCGGTCCTCGCGGCCCTGACCGCTGAGCCGGTCCAGGGCCTCGGCGACGGACTGGTGCGTGCGGGAGGCCACGTGAGGCATCCTCCCAAACCCCTGGTGAGCGGGGTTGTCCGTACCGGTGCCGGGGGATCCGCCCGCGCGGGGGAGGATGTGAGCGCACTGACCCCAGCGTGACCTGCGCCGGGAAAGCGTGCATGATTGAATACACTTCGCACAGCGGGAGGGTGTCCGACGGCGCTCTCCTAAGACTTCGCGCACGCGGCATGGTTGGGAGAAACCACGTGGATCTGTCACTCGAGACGCGTCACGAGGATGGGAACACCATCATCGAGGTCGGCGGGGAGATCGATGTCTACACCGCTCCGCGGCTCAGGGACA
>DATGYO010000059.1:0-8084 GCA_035297905.1 Nocardioidaceae bacterium | reverse complement strand
ACTACCACTCGGTGGACCTCACCGACGCGGAGGCTGTGGGCCAGGTTCTGGGGCGGATCCGTGAGACCACCGACCGGATCGACCTGCTGGTCCACGCGGCCGGGCTCGACATCAGCCGGGCGCTGCCGGACAAGGAGGCTCGGGAGTACGACCTCGTGTTCGGCGTGAAGGCCGATGGCTGGTTCAACGTGCTCAACGCGGCGGGGGACCTGCCCATCGGCGCGACGGTCGTCTTCTCCTCCGTGGCCGGGCGGTTCGGGAACGCCGGGCAGACGGACTACAGCGCCGCGAACGACCTGCTGTGCAAGATCACCAGCAGCCTCCGCCGTACCCGGCCTGAGACCCGCGCGATCGCGATCGACTGGACCGCCTGGGGTGGCATCGGCATGGCGACGAGAGGGTCCATCCCCAAGGTCATGGAGATGGCCGGCGTCGAGATGCTGCCTCCCGAGGCAGGCGTTGCCTGGATCAGGCGCGAGCTGTCCTCGCACCCCTTCCACGGCGAGGTCGTCGTAGCCGGAGCGCTCGGGCGGATGGCCGAGGGATACCACCCGACCGGTGGTCTCGACCCGGAAGCTGTCGAGCTGCGAGGCGCAGCGCTCGTCGACGCGACGGTCAAGGCGGACCTGCTCGAAGGTCTCGTCGTACGCACCACCTTGGACCCGACGACGCAGCCCTTCCTGAACGACCACCGGATCGAGGGCACACCGGTTCTCCCCGGAGTGATGGGCATGGAAGCCTTCGCCGAGGTGGCTCGGATGCTCGCACCTGAGCGGTACGTCGTGGCCGTCGAGGACGTCGACTTCCTGACTCCGGTGAAGTTCTACCGGAACGAACCGCGGACCCTGACGGTCACGGCACGGGTCCAGCCCGAGGGCGCGGACCTCGTGGCGCACTGCCGGCTCGAGGCCGAGCGCATGCTGCCCGGCAGCGACGTACCGCAGCGGACCGTGCACTTCACCGGCTCGGTGCGGATGTCGGCCCAGCGGCCGGAACAGGACCAAGAAGTCGCCGTGAGCAAGGCCGCAGAGTCCCCGGCCATCCAGCCTCCGGACGTCTACCGGCTCTACTTCCACGGGCCGGCGTACCAGGTCGTCGGGAAGGCCTGGCGCGACGACGGTGCCGCGGCGGGGCGACTTGCTGAGCATCTGCCCGTCGACCACGAGCCGTCCAGTACCCCGACAGTCCTCGCACCGCGGCTGGAGGAGCTGTGCTTCCAGGTGGCCGGGCTGTGGGAGGCAGGCCATGAGGGTCGGCTTGCGCTACCGGCTCACGTCGACCGGCTGAGCGTCCTGGGCGAGGTGGCGACGGGAGAGACCGAAGGCGTCGTGGCGGTCGCACGTCCGGTGCCTGGGCAACAAGGGGTGTTCGACTGCCGGCTGCTCGACCCGGCAGGACGTGTGCTCCTGAAGCTTGACGGCTACCGCACCGTGCCGATGCCCGGCCCGATGGCCGATGAAGTCCGTGCGCCGCTGCGCGTAGTGATGACCTGAGAGATCGAGGTAGGCAGTGAACGACATCCGCAGGCTCGGGATCGTCAACCGCGGCGAGCCGGCAATGCGCCTGCTCACAGCGGTGGCGGAGCTGAACAGGGCCGACAGCGAACCCGACGCCGGTCAACGCATCACGACGGTCGCGCTCTACACCGATCCGGACTCCGAGGCATGGTTCGTGCAGGAGGCAGATGAGGCGGTCTGCCTCGGTCCCGCGACGTACCTTGACTCGAACGACGGGCACCGGAAGTCCAGCTACCTGGACGAGGCAGCCGTGGTCAAGGCGCTCGTCGAGGCTTCGTGCGACGCGGTCTGGGTGGGCTGGGGGTTCGTCTCCGAACGGGCGTCGTTCGCCCAGCGCTGCGAGGAGGCCGGGATCGTCTTCGTGGGCCCGGACAGTGCCACCATCCGGGCGCTGGGCGACAAGATAACCGCCAAGAGGTTGGCGGAGAAGGCGGACGTACCGGTCCTGCCGTGGGGAGGCGGGCCGGTCGACGACCCCGAGGATGCGGCTGTGCAGGCCGAGCGGCTCGGCTACCCCGTTATTCTGAAGGCGTCCGCCGGAGGGGGCGGACGCGGAATCCGGGTCGTCCGCTCTCCTGAGGAGCTGGCGCCGGCTCTGGCCTCGGCCCGCGCGGAGGCTGAACTGGCCTTCGGTGACCCAGCGGTCTTCCTCGAGCGCTACGTGGAGTCGGCACGCCACGTGGAGGTCCAGGTGATCGCGGACTGCTACGGCACCGCTTGGGCAGTGGGAGTCCGCGACTGCAGCATCCAACGCCGCAACCAGAAGGTCATCGAGGAGTCTGCCTCCACCGCGCTCGACGATGAAGCGGAGGCCGCGATCAAGGCGGCTGCTGTCCGCCTCGCTACCGCGGTGCACTACCGCAGCGCGGGCACGATCGAGTTCCTCGTCGACCCGGTGACGCGAGAGTTCCTGTTCATGGAGGCGAACACCCGGCTCCAGGTGGAGCACCCGGTCACCGAGGCGACGACGGGACTGGACCTGGTGAAGCTGCAGCTTCACGTGGCAGCCGGGGGGCGGCTGGAGGGGGAACCACCTCCGGTCAACGGTCACGCCGTGGAGGCGCGGCTGTGTGCCGAGGACCCCGAACAGGGCTTCGTGCCTGCTCCGGGCAGGATCGCGATGCTCCGCCTTCCCACCGGCAGCGGCGTGCGTGTCGACTCCGGCGTCCGTGAGTGTGACACCATCTCGGCCGAGTTCGACTCGATGATCGCCAAGATCGTGGCCTGGGGGCAGGACCGCGACGAGGCTCTGGCGCGCCTTCGCCGGGCCCTGGCGCAGAGCGCCGTCGTCGTCGAGGGCGGCACCACCAACCGCTCCTTCCTGCTCGGGCTGCTCGACCGGCCGGAGCTGCGGTCCGGCGATTTCGACAACCGTTGGCTGGACCGGCTCACCTCTGCCGGCGAGCACGTGCCTCCCGCCCAGCCTGTGGCGCTGCTCGCCGCCGCCGTCGAGGCGTACGCCGCCGACCATGCCGCCGCACAGGCAGCGTTCCACGCCGGCGCACGGCGCGGCCGGCCCGAGGTGCCCGAGAGCGTCGGGATCAGGGTGCAGCTGCGCTACAAGGGGGTCACCTACGACCTCGCCGTCTACCGCACCTCACCCGGCACCTACCGGGTGCGCCAGGGAAACGTGTCGGCGGACCTCTCGGTCGACTTCGTGAACGCCTACGAGCGCCGGGTGCGGTGTGCAGGGCGCTTCCACCGGGTCGTGGCGGTGACGCAGGGCGCGATGTTCCGGATCGTCGTGGACGGCACCACCCATCGAGTCACCCGCGACGACGGTGGCGTCGTCCGCGCCGGGTGGCCGGCGTTCGTGGTCTCAGTGCTCGTGAAGCCTGGAGACCAGGTCGTCGAGGGCGACCCCGTGGCCGTGCTCGAGAGCATGAAGATGGAGTCCACGGTCGCCGCGCCGTACGCCGGCGAGGTGGCCGCCGTGGAGGTCGTCGCCAACGCCCAGGTGAGCACCGGCGCCCCCCTCCTGCGGATCCGGGCAGCCGAGGCGCCCGTCGGCGCCGTGGTCAGCTCCACGACCCTGGACCTCACCGGGCTGGAGTCGCGGCCGGCTCCCGGGACGCCTCCCTGTGACCGCGTCTTCGGGTCTCTGCGTCACTACCTCCTCGGCTACGACCTCGACCCGGCGACACAGAAGCGGCTCTTCGTGGAGCAGCGGAGGCTGGGCGAGATCAGCCCGCCCGCCGACGCCGGCCTGCTTCGCTGTGAGGACAGTCTGCTCGACCTGTTCGCCGAGGTCGGTTCCCTCTACCGGCCGAGGACCGAGACCCACCCCGACGACGCGTTGACGGCCACCAGCACGCAGGAGTACTTGCTCGCCTACCTGCAGTGGATGGACGCCGACCGGGCCGGCATACCCGATGCGTACCGGGCACGTCTGGAAGCGGCCCTGGCTCACTATGGCGTGCAAGGTCTGGAACGCACGCCCGAGCTGGATGCCGCGGTCGTGTGGATGTTCCGCTCGTTCAGCCGGGTCGGGGACCTGGTTCCGGTCGTGCTGTTGATACTCGAGCGCCGACTGCGGGCCGGTACGGTGCTGATGTCGCTGGCCGACGCGGACATGCGGGCACGGCTCGACCGAGTCGCCACCTCGGCACAGGGCAGATACCAGGGCATCGCGGACCTGGCCAGGGACGTGCGGTTCCACTACTTCGACGAGCCCGTGCTCGAGGCGCTGGTCACCGCGGAGTACGCCGAGACCGAACGAGCACTCGACGCTTCGGAGGCTGGCCCGGAGGGTGAGGGGCGGAAGGACGTCATCGACCGCCTGGTCCGCTCACCGCACCCGCAGCGGGGCGCCCTGTTGCGTCGTTGGCTCGGCACGGCCGACCCCCGCTTCCAGAGGTTGATCCTGGAGGTCTACGCCCGTCGGTTCTACCGGCAGCGCGAGCTGCGAGACCTGGACTTCGACGAGCGCGACGGCTACCAGATGTGCTTCGCAGACTATGACTGGGAGAACAAGCACATACACCTCGTCGTCGCCTACACCGAGCTGGGCCGGCTTCCGGAGCTCTCACGGGCGGTGGCTGCACACCTCGCCGACGTCTCGGCGGACCGGCAGGTCGTAGTCGACCTCGCAACCTGGCGAACCGGGAGTCACACGCCGATCGACGAGACCGCGCCACAGGTGGAAGAGCTGCTCGACGCCTGCGACTTCGGCCGCGAGCCATGGCGGGTGGACGTCACCGTGACGACCACAGGGGGAGAGGAGCGTGTGGAGCACTTCCGCACCTTGCACATGAGCTACCGCCCCAAGGCAGGGGGAGGGCTCCGCGAGGACCTGCTCTACCGCAACCTGCACCCCATGCTGGCCAAGCGGCTGGACCTGTGGCGTCTCTCGAACTTCCGCCTCGAGCGGCTGGCGTCGGCCGAGGACGTCTACCTGTTCCACGGGCTGGCGCACGAGAACCCCAAAGACCACCGGCTGTTCGCCCTTGCCGAGGTCCGTGACCTCACGCCGGTGCATGACTCCTCCGGCGTGGCGTCGTACCCCTGGATGGGGCGGATGGGGCTGCAGGCGTTGGCCGCGATGCGCGCGGCCCTCACCACGTTTCCGCCGAGGGAACGGCCCAAGGCGAACCGGATCGTGCTCTACGTGCGTCCGCCCTGGGACGTGCCGCGCGAGTCCTGGCCGAGGCTCGCGCGCTCGTTCGCGCCGCTCGCCGAGGGCGCCGACCTCGAGAAGGTCCTGCTCCGGGTCCGCATCCCGAAGCCGGACGGTTCCCTGCACGACGCTGTCATCGACGTGCAGGGGGTCGGTGGCGGCGGGGTCACGGTGCAGGAGAGGCCACCGGGCGACGAGCCCGTCCGCCCGCTCACGCCGTACTTGCAGAAGGTCCTGGTCGCCCAGCGTTTCGGCGTGCCGTACCCCTACGAGATCGTGCGGATGCTGACCGCCGAGCCGGGTGCTTCCGCCAACTTCCCGCCGGGCAGCTTCGTCGAGCACGACCTCGGCCCGGACGGCAGCCTGGAACCCGTCACCCGGCTGCCGGGGCTCAACACCGCGAACGTCGTCGTCGGCGTCCTGACGAACCGTACGGCGAAGGTCCCGGAGGGCATGAGCCGCGTGGCGGTGCTCAGCGACCCCACCCGCGGGCTCGGAAACCTCGCGGAGCCGGAGTGCCGGAGGATCCTCGCCGCGCTCGACCTCGCGGAGCGGATGCAGGTGCCGGTCGAGTGGTTCACCGTGTCCTCAGGCGCGCTCATCGCCATGGACAGCGGGACCGAGAACATGGACTGGATCGCCGACGTGCTGCGTGGGCTCATCGAGTTCACCCAGCGTGGCGGGGAGATCAACATCGTGGTCACGGGCATCAATGTCGGCGGACAGCCGTACTGGAACGCCGAGGCGACGATGCTAATGCACACGCGGGGCATCCTGGTGATGCTGCCGACCAGCGCGATGGTGCTGACCGGCAAGCAGGCGCTCGACTTCTCCGGCGGTGTGTCGGCCGATGACAACCTCGGCATCGGCGGCTTCGACCGCGTGATGGGGCCGAACGGGCAGGCACAGTACTGGGCGCCCAGCATCGAGGACGCCTGCCGCGTGCTGCTGCGGCACTACGACCACACCTACGTCGTGCCGGGGGAGCGGTTCCCTCGCTGCGCGAAGACCAGCGACCCGGTCGACCGGGACGTCCGGACCGCCCACCACCCGGACATGCCGGGGAGCGACCTGCACGCCGTCGGTGACATCTTCTCGGCCGAGCGCAACCTGGAACGCAAGAAGCCGTTCGACATCCGGGCCGTCCTGCGGGCCGTGGCCGACGTCGACTCCGAGCCGCTGGAGCGGTGGACGAGTTGGCGGGGCGGCGAGACCGCGGTGGTCTGGGACGCGCACATCGGCGGGATCCCGGTCTGCATGCTCGGTCTGGAGTCCCGGACACTGGCTCGGCGTGGTTACGTCCCCGCGGACGGGCCGTCGTCGTGGAGCTCCGGCACGCTGTTCCCGCAGTCGGCTCGGAAGGCGGCTCGGGCGATCAACGCGGCCAGTGGCAACCGGCCACTCGTCGTGCTGGCCAACCTGTCCGGCTTCGACGGGTCTCCGGAGTCCATGCGCCACTGGCAGCTGGAGTACGGCGCCGAGATCGGTCGCGCGGTCACGAACTTCGCCGGCCCGATCGTGTTCGTCGTGATCTCGCGCTACCACGGCGGCGCGTTCGTGGTCTTCTCCAAGAGGCTCAACCCGCTGATGGAGATCGCCGCGGTCGAGGGCTCGTACGCATCGGTCATCGGCGGAGCGCCCGCCGCGGCCACCGTCTTCGCCCGTGAGGTCAGAGCCCGCACTGAGAGCGACCCGCGCGTGGTCGAGCTGCGAGAGGCCATTGCCGGGGCAGAGGGCCCCGAGGCCGGCACGCTGCGCGCGCAGCTGATGCGGATGACCGAGGAGGTCCGTTCGGAGAAGCTGGGTCAGGTCGCTGACGAGTTCGACGCGATCCACACCATCGACAGGGCACTGCGCGTCGGATCGGTCGACCGGATCATCCCTGCGGCCGAGCTGCGGCCCTACATCGTCGACGCGCTCGAACGCGGCATGGCTCAGGTCATGGCCCAGGAGGTCCACCCGGCCGGCCGCTGACCACCCGCCTCACGACGACAGAGGCCGATCCAGCCAGGAGTGGACCGGCGAGGCGGACACGAGGTCGACAGACCCGGGCAGTGCCGTCGGGACGGCCAGAGGCTCTTGCGAGGCCACGGTGACCAGGAAGTCCCCGTCGCGGCGCCACCAGCCGGGGAACAGCCTGCCCTCGGCGGCCCGGACCTCCAGCCGGGCCCAACCGCAGGCGGCCACGTGGTCCGCCCCCGCGCCGCCGACGACGACCTCGACGCTGCGGGTGTCCCGACGCAGGCCGGTCCGCAACACCTTCAGGGCGCTCTCCTTGGCCGACCAGATGAGGTTCGCAGCCGCGTCCCGGTCGTTCTCCGGAAGCGAGGTGACGTAGGCCTGCTCGGCGGGGGTGAGGAAGTCCGAGACGAACGCCGACGACCGGGGCTCGACGATCTCGAGGTCACACCCGACCCGGCTCAGGTCCTCGCCCACCATGCAAACGGCCCATCCGGCGCGGTCGGTGATGGAGACGTCGAGCCCGAGTGGACCCCCGTCGACCTCGACGTACGGAGCACCGCTCGGCCGGTTCCCGACCTCGATGCGTGCCAGAGCAGCAAGCTCGTTCGGAAGTCCGGCAGCGACGGCCACGGCGTGCTTGCAGACCCAGCGGCGTAGGAGGTACTCGGTCCGGCGCTTCGTGAAACGCAGGCCGACCGCACGGTCCGCCTCGCGAACCGTCAACCAGTCGACCGTCCGGGGGATCTCGTGCTCGCCCCGGGCCATCCACTGGGCCGCCCCGACCGCTCGTCCTGGTTCCACCGCGCTCGCCATCGCCCTTGTCGTCGTCGTTTCAAGCCTAGGTCAGGTCTTCGTGTGGGAAGCGGCTCTCGGGTCGACTGACTAGGCACATGTAGTCATTGCCGCGATCCAGCGCCCGGGTTGGCATGGAAGCAGCGCGGCCGGCGGAAACCACTGAGGGACGGGGTACCCACCATGCGACTACGGCT
>DATGYO010000058.1:0-6683 GCA_035297905.1 Nocardioidaceae bacterium | reverse complement strand
AGCCGGCCGCGGACGACGCCTCCCGGTGTGGTCCGCGGCCGGTTCCGTCTCCGCTGCGGCAGGGCCGGGGCGCGGGTTCCGGCGGGACGGTAGAACATGCACTCACGGCGTACGGCGGCCGCTCTCGCGCCTGAAGGTCGGCTGCAGCGGCCGTGAGTGCATGTTCGGCGGGCTCACCAGCCGCCCGTCGCCGGCCGCGATTCGACGGGCTCACCCGCGGGAGTACTCCGACGCCAGCAGGTCGTAGTAGATGGTGTCGGCGTACGACCCGTCGCGCATGGGGTTCTCCTGCCGCATCCGACCGGTCTCGACGAAGCCGTTCGCCTCGATCACCTTGCGAGACGCGACGTTGCCCTCCGCCGCGATGATCCGCAGTCGGCGCAGGCCCATCCCGCCGTCCTCCTCGGGCACGAACGCGTGCCGCACGACGAGGCCGCACGCCTCGGTCATCACGCCGCGACCGCGGGCGGCAGGGTGCGCCCAGTAACCGATCTCCGCGTCCTTGCCGAACCCGAGGTCGAAGATCGTGATGTTCGCGAGCAGCTCGTCGGTCTCGGGATCTGCCACCGCCCATGTGACCCCGTGCCCTGTGGCGCGCTGCTCTCTTCGGGCCTCGATGTACTCGTGCGCGTCGTGGAGCGTGTACGGCGAGGGCAGGAGCGGGAGCCAACGGGCGGACCGCTCGTCCGAGCAGGCCTCGACGACGCGGGGGGCGTCGGTGTCCCGGTACCCCCGGAGCACGACGCTCCGCCCGGTGAGCGTGGGCACCTCGAACCACGGCGTCCGGGGGCGCCGCTCGTCGCTCGACGTGAGGACACCGACCCAGCCGTCCCGCAGCTCCCCTCGGTGGGGGAGCCAGGCGCGCACGGTGCCGTCGAAGGAGAAGCCCAGCCGCCATGCCACCTTGCGGGAGGCCCAGTTGCCCTTGTCGGCCCACCAGATCACCGTCCGCAGGCCGCGCTCGCGGAAGCCCCAGTCGAGGAGCAGCTCGAGGGCGCGTACGACGTACCCGCGGCCCCGTGCCCACGGGTGCGCGCCGTACGCGACCTCGGCCCGTCCCTCGCCCTCGTTGCGCAGGGACACGCTCCCCACGAACCGCATGGACCCGTCCTCACCGGGCGCCTCGACCGCGAACGCCCACTCGCTGTCCCTGCGCCAGCCGGTGGGGATGATGTCGCAGGCGAACTCCTTGGCGGTCTCGGGAGTCGAGGGGTCGGGGACGGTCGTCCACTGCAGCATCACGGAGTCGACCGCCTGCTCGTACAGCGCCTGCACGTCGTCCTCGGTGTGCGCGCGCAAGGTGACGACGCCGTCGGTGAGGCGCGGGACGTCTCCGGGGAACGAGAACGTGGGCGTGGAGGGGCTCATGGGGCGAAACCCTGCCGCTTACCCGTGCACCGGGCAAACCCTTATCCTCGGTCCATGGATGAGGGTCATAGGCCGTGAGCAGCACGCTGGCCAACATCGGGCTCGTGGTCTTCTTCGTCCTCGTCGGCGGTGTGTTCGCCGCTGCCGAGATCGCGCTGGTGTCCCTGCGCGACAGCCAGGTGCGCTCGCTGGCAGGCCAGAGCAAGCGCGGGAGGACCGTCGCCGAGCTCAACGAGGACCCCAACCGCTTCCTGTCGGCGGTGCAGGTCGGGGTCACCCTCGCGGGCTTCCTCTCCGCGGCCTTCGGCGGCGCGACGCTCTCCGGCGACCTCGCCCCCGTGCTGGTCTCCTGGGGCCTGCCCGAGCGATTCGCCAGCGCGACAGCCCTGGTGCTCGTGACGGTCGCCATCTCCTACCTGTCCCTCGTTCTCGGCGAGCTCGTGCCCAAACGGCTGGCGCTGCAGCGTTCCGAGGCGTTCGCGCTCGCGCTGGGCCCGATGATCGACCGGATCTCGAAGATCTCGCGGCCGGTCATCTGGCTGCTGTCGAGGTCCACGGACGCCGTGGTGCGCCTCCTCGGAGGCGACCCGGGCGCCCAGAAGGAGCAGATGTCCGACGAGGAGCTGCGGGAGCTGGTCAACCAGCACGAGACGCTTGGCGAGGAGGAGCGGCGGATCGTCGAGGACGTGTTCGAGGCCGGTGACCGGCAGATCCGCGAGGTGATGATCCCGCGCACCGAGGTCGAGTTCCTCGACGCAGGCACCCCCGTCTACCGGGCGGCGAAGTACGCCCTCGGCCAGCCGCACTCCCGCTACCCGGTCACCCGAGGATCGGTCGACGACGTGATCGGCTTCGTCCACGTGCGCGACCTGCTCGACCCAGAGATGGCGAGCCGCTCGGTGCGCGTCGGCGAGCTGGTCCGCTCGACGCTGGTGCTGCCGTGGACCCGGCCGATCCTCGCCGCCCTTGCCGACATGCGACGCGAGGGCGTGCACCTGGCGATGGTCGCCGACGAGTACGGCGGGACCGCCGGCATCGTGACGATGGAGGACCTCGTCGAGGAGCTCGTCGGCGATATCAGGGACGAGTACGACGTCGAGGAGACCGAGACCACCCGCCACCGCGGCGGCGACGTCGAGGTCGACGGCCTCCTCAACCTCGACGACTTCGAGGACGAGACCGGCATCGAGCTTCCCGAGGGACCCTACGAGACCGTCGCCGGCTTCATCGTCTCCCGGCTCGGACGTCTTCCGGAGGCCGGCGACTCCGTCGAGCACGAGGGAGTCCGTCTGGTCGTGCGCGAGGTCGAGGGCCGGAGAGTCTCCCGCGTGCTGGTCACCACCACACCACCGGTTCAGCCCGCACCCGAGGACACCGCTCCAGCGGCGTCTGCGACCTCCGAGACCGAGGGGTCGAGAGCGGACCAGGCGAGCTGACCCGTCTCGTCTCCTGACAGAATGCCTTCCATGTCTGAGGCCGCCCCCACCTCCAAGCCGACCGCACGTCCGCGGGTCCTGTCCGGGATCCAGCCGACTGCCGACTCGTTCCACTTCGGCAACTACCTCGGAGCGATCCGGCACTGGGTGACCCTCCAGGACGAGTTCGAGCCGTTCTTCTTCATCGCCGACATGCACGCGATCACCGTGGAGCAGGACCCCCAGGTGCTGCGGGAGCGCTCGTTGCGATCGGCGGCGCAGCTGATGGCGGCTGGTGTGGACCCCGAGCGGTCGGCGGTCTTCCTGCAGTCCCACGTCGCGGCGCACGCGCAGCTGGCCTGGGTGCTGCAGTGCCTGACCGGGTTCGGTGAGGCGCGGCGCATGACGCAGTTCAAGGACAAGAGCGCCAAGGGCGGCGAGGGAGCGGCGTCGGTCGGGCTGTTCACCTACCCGATGCTCATGGCCGCGGACATCCTGCTCTACCGGCCGCAGTACGTCCCCGTGGGGGAGGACCAGCGCCAGCACCTCGAGCTCACCCGCGACCTCGCCCAGCGGTTCAACCACCGCTACAAGAGGACCTTCCGGCTGCCCGAGCCGTTCATCATCAAGGACACAGCCAAGATCCTCGACCTCCAGGAGCCCAACGCGAAGATGTCGAAGTCGGCCTCGTCGCCGAGCGGCATCATCGAGATGCTCGACGACCCGAAGCGGTCGGCGAAGAAGATCCGGTCCGCGGTCACCGACTCCGGCACGGACATCCGGTTCGACCCCGAGGAGAAGCCCGGCGTCTCGAACCTCCTCTCCATCTACTCCGCACTGACCGGCCGGGCCGTCAAGGACCTCGAGGACGAGTACTCCGGGCGGGGCTACGGCGACCTGAAGAAGGACCTGGCCGAGGTCGTCGTCGACTTCGTGACGCCCTTCCGCAACCGGACCCTGGAGCTGCTGGAGGACCGCGCCGAGCTCACCGCGGTGCTGCAGCGCGGAGAGGACAGGGCGCGAGAGGTGGCGGAGCGCACGCTCGCCGACGTCTACGACAGGGTCGGCTTCGTTCCCACCGGTAGGTAGGGTTCACGTCGTGACGACGATCGGAGTGGCCATCGCGGTGCCGGAGCCCTGGGGGGCGCGGCTCCAGGACTACCGGACCTCTCTGGGTGACAAGACCGCCCACGGCATCCCGACGCACATCACGTTGATGCCCCCGTTCGAGGTGGACGAGGAAGACATCCCGGCGGTGGAGAAGCACCTCGCCGAGGCCGCGGCGAGCCGACCGCCGTTCCGGATCCACCTGCGCGGCACGGGTACCTTCCGCCCGGTCTCCCCGGTCGTGTTCGTGACCGTCGTACTCGGTATCTCCTCGTGCGAGCAGCTGGCCATGGCGGTGCGCCGCGGTCCGCTGGCCACCGATCTCGTGTTCCCCTACCACCCGCACGTCACGGTGGCACACGACCTCGAGGACGAGCTGCTCGACCGCGCGTTCGACGAGCTGGCGGACTTCGAGTGCCTCTTCGACGCCGACCACTTCCTGCTCTACGTCCACGACGCCGAGGTCGGCTGGCAGCCGACACGGGAGTTCCCGCTCACCGGCCAGAGCGGTTGATGGGCGCGCTCAAGGAGCGTGCCCTCTCACGGCTGAAAGCGCTCCGGGAGCGGTACACCCTCGTCGACCACGGCATTCGGGCCGTCGGCCACTACGGCAACCGCAACGGCAACGCGCAGGCCGGCGCTGTCACGTTCTTCGCCTTCCTCTCGTTCTTCCCCATCCTCGCCCTGGCCTTCTTCGTGGTCGGCTACGTCAGCACCGTCTTCCCCGGCGTGCGGGGTGAGGTGCGCCAGGCGCTCGAGCAGATCCTTCCCGGTGTCGTGGGCAACGACGACGGGCAGATCCCGCTCAAGACCTTCGAGGAGTACGCCGGGAGGGTCGGTCTGATCGGTCTGGCCGGTGTCCTCTACTCCGGGCTCGGCTGGGTCTCGGGCATGCGCTCGGCGCTCGAGGTGATGTTCCGGCTGCCGCGGACGGAGCAGCCCAACTTCGTCCAGGGGATGGGCCGTGACCTCCGGGCGCTCGTCGTACTCGGCGTCGTCCTCCTCCTCTCGATCAGCCTGACGGGCGCCATCTCGTGGTTCTCGCAGGTGATCCTGGGCTGGGTAGGCCTCGCCGACAGCTGGCTCGCCACCGTGGCGTTGTGGTTCATCGCCCACGGTCTGGCGACCCTTGCCACGGCCTTGCTGTTCGTGGCGATGTTCGGTCTTCTCGCGAAGCCTCACGTGGCGAACCGAGCACTCTGGCAGGGCGCCTTCGTCGGCGCGGTCGGGTTCGAGGTGCTCAAGTCCGTGGCTAGCTTCCTGATCAGCCAGACCAAGGACCAGCCTGCGTTCCAGGCGTTCGGGGTGGCCCTGATCCTCGTCGTGTGGATCAACTACTTCTCGCGCCTTGTCATGCTGAGCGCCGCCTGGGCCTACACCGCACCGGCCGCGGAGGAGCTCCGCGAGCTGGAACGTGAGCCGCTGGTCAGCCCTGAGGAAGGTGACCTGGTCACGCCGGCGCCGGCGTCCGTCGTGGCAGAGGCGAACAAGGACTCGCCGCACTCGGCACGGAGGCGCGAGCAGCTCGTCGGCCGTGTGGCTGGTCTCACGTCACGGTTCAGGAGGAGTCAGGGATGAGAGCGGTAAGGATGGACCAGTGAAGCTCGAACGAAAGCACGCCGTCATCTTCCTGCTCATCGCAGCCTGGAACGTCTTCAGCTACGCCAACTTTGCGAAGAACCTCGCCGAGGCGCACGCGAGCGGCGAGGCCCGGCCGGCGGGCTACTACGTCGCACACATCGTCCTGATCGTCGTGAACCTCGTCATCGCCGCGTATCTGGGCCGCTTGGGCTGGAAGGCCTGGCGCTCCACGAACACGCCCGAGACGACCACGGCCGGGCGGTGACACCGTGGTCGTGCAGGACGAGCTGACGCTGCCCCACCGGTCCGACGTCGAGAGCGCGGCGGCCAGGCTCGGGGAGAAGGTCCGGCACACGCCGACCCTCGTGCTGCACGGCGACGAGCTCGGTGTCCCGTTCCGGGTAGTTCTCAAGCTGGAGCTCTTCCAGCACACCGGCTCCTTCAAGGCCCGCGGCGCGCTGAACTCGGTGATGAGCCTGGACCCCTCGGTCCGAGCCGTCGCCGCGGCCTCCGGCGGCAACCACGGCGCCGCGGTCGCCTGGGCTGCCGGCCGGGCGGGCCTCACTGCTGACATCTTCGTCCCGTCGACCTCGACGCCCGCGAAGCTGCAACGCATCGAGGAGTACGGCGGACACCTGCACGCCGTGGACGGCGACGTCGGAGACGCGCTGGAGGTCTGCCACGAGTTCAGCCGGCGTCAAGGCATCCCGGTCGTGCATCCCTACGACACGTTCGAGACCGTCAGCGGGGCCGGCACACTCGGCCTCGAGGTGGGCGGCGCAGTCCCGGACGCCTCGCTGGTCCTGCTCGGCTGTGGTGGGGGAGGGCTGTACGCCGGGGTGGTGGCTGCGCTGGGTCACGACATCCCCGTCATACCGGTCGAGACCGAGCTCTGCCCCCACATGCACGTCGCTCGCGAGGCCGGCCGGCCCGTGCGCCACGCCTCCGCGGGCCTGGCTGCCGACTCGCTCGGGCCGCCGCAGGTCGGCCGCTTCGGTTACGAGACCGCGGTGGCGCACGGCAGCACGTCAATGCTCGTGACCGAGGACGAGCTCGTCGCTGCCCGCACGTTCCTGTGGGACCGCGTGCGGGTGCTCGCCGAGCCGGGTGCCAGCGTTGCCCTGGCTGCGGTCATGTCGGGGCGGGTCGACGTCGAACCCGGCTCCACTGTCGTCGTGGTCGTCAGCGGCGGCAACAACCCCGCGATCCCCT
>DATGYO010000057.1:0-41512 GCA_035297905.1 Nocardioidaceae bacterium | reverse complement strand
GTCTTCTATCCTCCCCACGAACGCCATCCCGCCGATACGACAACCTGACACACAAGCCTTGCGATCGGGTTCCTCACAGGCCAACTGCCCGGTCGGCGCCCTGTCGCAGAGGCACCGGACGCTCGTGTGCAGGCACAGCTGCCCGTCATCTCCGTAGGAGGCGTCCTGGCCATGTTGGTCGGCGTCAACCGCGTCTTGAACACCACCGGCGACCTCGGGTTGACGTACGCATACGTCGGGTTCATCGCCGTGGCGATGATCGCGCTGCCGATCTACGTCAAACGCCGCCAGTAACGCAGGGTGGCTACCCGCCGCCGGGCTAGAGCCAGCCGGACTTCTTGAAGAGGCGGTAGAGCAACAGCGAGGACAGCACCATGACCGCCAGAGCCAGGAAGTAGCCGTAGTGCCAGGTGAGCTCGGGCATGTTCTCGAAGTTCATGCCGTAGACGCCGGCGACCAGCGTGCTGACCGCCGCTATCGCCACCCAGGCGGAGATCTTCCGCATGTCGTCGTTCTGCTGCACGCTGATCCGCGCGTTCAGGGCGTCGAAGGCGTTGGAGAGCAGGCCGTCGAGGGAGTCGATGGTCTCCGACACCCGCGCCAGGTGGTCGGCGACATCGCGGAAGAACGGCGCGGAGTGCTCGGACACCCCGACCACCTGGCCGGTCGCGAACCGCTTCATCGGGTCCTTGAGCGGGTTGACCGCCCGGCGCATCTCGGCGAGCTCCCGCTTCAGCACGTAGATCCGCTCCGAGTCGTCGCTCCGGTCGACGGAGAAAACGGAGGCCTCGACCTCGTCCACGTCGATCTCCAGCGAGGCGGCGACGTCCTCGTAGCCGTCGACCACCCGGTCGCAGATCGCGTAGACGACAGCCGAGGGCCCGTGTCCGAGCACCTGGGCGCGATGCTCGAGGTCGACCCGGGCCGTGTGCAGCTCAGTGCCCTCGCCGTGGCGGACGCTGATCACGAAGTCGTGACCCACGAACATGGCGATCTCTCCGGTCTCCACGGCATCGCGCTCGTCGACGTACCAGAGGCTCTTGAGGACGAGGAACAGCGTCTCGTCGTACCGCTCGAGCTTCGGCCGCTGGTGCGCGTTCAAGACGTCCTCGACGGCAAGCGGATGGAGGTCGAACAGCTCCGAGACCCGGTCCATCTCGTTCTTGTCAGGCTCGTGCAGCCCCACCCAGACGAAGTCCCCGTCCCCGCGCCGCGCGTTCCGCACGGCGCCGAGGTCGTAGCTGCTGACGTCGAGGGGGACACGCACACCCTCGCGGTACAACGCGCAGTCGACGATCATGGCGCACAGGCTACGGCGTCTAGAGTCTGACGCATGGCAACGCTCATCCTGGCCCGTCACGGGCGTACGACGGCCAACGCGACCGGCGTGCTCGCGGGACGCACCAAGGGAGTGGGTCTCGACGAGCACGGGTTCGTGCAGGCCCGGGCCGCGGCGGAACGGCTGGCGGGTCTCGCGCTGGCGACAATCGTCACGAGCCCGCTCCAGCGATGCCGCGAGACCGCCCGCGAGGTGAGCAAGCTGCAGAACGGGGGCGCGAAGGTCATCTGGGACAAGCGACTGCTCGAGTGCGACTACGGCAGCTGGACCGGCAAGGAGCTCAAGACACTCGCCAAGGAGCCGCTCTGGAAGACAGTCCAGGCGCATCCCTCGGCTGCGACCTTCCCCGACGGGGAGTCGATGGCGCAGATGATGGCGCGCAGCGTCGCGGCCGTCCGGGACTGGGACGCGCGGGTGGAGGTCGAGCACGGCCCGGACGCGGTCTGGCTCGCGGTCACGCACGGCGACGTGATCAAGGCGGTGCTCGCGGATGCCCTGGGCATGCACCTCGACCTGTTCCAGCGGATCGGCGTCGACCCCGCGTCCCTGTCTGTGGTCAGGTACACACCGCTGCGGCCTTTCGTCCTGTCGGTGAACTCCCTGGCCGGTGACATGAGCGGGCTCAAGCCACCCAGGAAGCGGCGCAGCCACGGACGCCGCGACAGCGATGCAGCCATCGGGGGCGGGGCCGGCGTGATCCGGGCCGACGTGCCTCGTGAAGCCTCTGGGCACACCGCATAAGGTCGGAAACATGCCTCCTGTCATCCACTCCTACGACCCGCCGGAGCGCTTCGTCGCAGGCACCGTCGGCCAGCCCGGCCAGCGCACGTTCTTCCTCCAGGCGCGTGAGGGCGCCAGGGTGACGAGTATCGCCCTGGAGAAGCAGCAGGTACTCGTGCTGGCCACCCGCATCGACGAGCTGCTCGACGAGGTGATGACAGCGGGAGCGGCCAACACCGTGCCCGCGGTCGCGCCCCTCGACCTGGAGGACTCCGACCCCCTGGAGCAGCCGATCGACGAGGAGTTCCGCGCCGGGACGATGACGTTGTCCTGGGACTCCACCGACGAGCGCATCGTGGTCGAGGTGTTCCCGTTCACCGAGGAGTCGGTCGTGTCCCCGGACCAGCCGGAGGAGGAGATCGAGGAGCCCGAGCCGGAGGAGATGCTCGTCGTACGCCTGCCGGCCGGACTGGCTCGCGCGTTCAGCAAGCGCGCACAGGCCGTCGTCGCCGCCGGGCGTCAGCCGTGCCCGTTCTGCGGCAACCCGCTCGATCCGGAGGGGCACCTCTGCCCGCGGGCGAACGGCTTCAGGCGCACGGGCGTGTGACAGGTACGGTCCGATGAACGCCGACGTCGCCCTCACCGCGGATGAGGAACACGCTGTCCTCAGCACCGGCGAGCTCGAGATCCTCGGGCGGATCCTTCCGGCCTCGAACATGACCCTCGTCGCCACGGCGTCGCTCGACGGGCGCAGCCTGCAGTGCGTCTACAAGCCGGTCTCGGGCGAACGCCCGTTGTGGGACTTCCCGGACGGCTCGCTCGCCGGTCGGGAGGTGTCGGCGTACCTGGTCTCCGAGGCGCTCGGGTGGAACATCGTGCCCCTGACGATCGAGCGCGACGGACCGCTCGGGCGCGGCATGGTGCAGGTCTGGCGCGAGCCGGACGAGAGTCAGGACCCGGTCGATGTCGTCCCTGAAGGCCAGGTCCCGGACGGCTACCTCCATGTGCTCGAGGCGGCCGACGGCGCAGGACGACCGGTCGCGCTGGTGCACGAGGACACTTGGGAGCTGCGTCGGATGGCCGTGTTCGACGCCGTGGTGAACAACGCCGACCGCAAGGGCGGGCACGTGCTCGCCATGCCCGACGGCCACCGCCACGGCGTGGACCACGGCGTGTCCTTCCACGTGGAGCCGAAGCTGCGCACCGTGCTGTGGGGCTGGGCGGCCGACCCGCTCGAGGACGAGGACTGTGATGCGTTGGGAGGGCTCGTCGAGGCGCTGGTCGCGGGCGACAGCATGCTCCGGGTGGACCTGGAGCGCTGGCTGAGCCGGGCTGAGGTCGCCGCTGTGCGTCGTCGCTGCGAGAACCTCCTGAGACGGGGCCGGATGCCGGTGCCGTCGGGGCGCTGGCCCGCAATCCCGTGGCCGGCGTTCTGACGACGGTTGGCTAGGCTTTCGAGCATGCGCGCATGGCAGAGCCCGGACGTTCCCTCGCTCGAGAAGTTCGGGCCCGGACCGGCCGTGTCGATCTTCAACACCTCCTCCGGCGAGGTGGAGCGGACCACGCCCGAGGGGGCCGCGCGGCTCTACGTCTGCGGCATCACGCCGTACGACGCCACCCACATGGGGCACGCCGCGACCTACGTGGCCTTCGACCTGCTCAACCGTGCCTGGCGCGACGCCGGCTTCGAGGTCCGCTACGTCCAGAACGTCACCGACGTCGACGACCCGCTGCTCGAGCGGGCCAACGCGACCGGCGCCGACTGGCGTGAGCTCGCCGACGAGCAGACCGAGCTCTTCCGTTCCGACATGGAAGCCCTCCACTCGATCGCGCCCGACGCCTACATCGGCGCCGTGGAGTCCATCCCGCTCTCGGTCGCACTGATCCAGCGCCTGCAGGAGCGCGGCTTCGTCTACGAGGTCGAGGGCGACCTCTACTTCTCCGTGCACGCCGACCCGCGTTTCGGTCAGGTGTCGGGACTCGACGAGAAGCAGATGGTCGAGATCTTCCCCGAGCGCGGCGGCGACCCCGACCGCCCAGGCAAGAAGCATCCGCTCGACTGCCTCCTCTGGCAGGCCGAGCGGCCGGGGGAGCCGGCCTGGGACTCCGAGCTCGGCCGGGGCCGGCCCGGCTGGCACATCGAATGCTCGTCGATCGCGCTCGAGTACCTCGGAGAGACGTTCGACGTGCAAGGTGGCGGCAGCGACCTGGTCTTCCCGCACCACGAGATGAGCGCCTCGGAGGCTCAGGCAGCCGCCGACGGGACCCCGTTCGCCCGGGCGTACATGCACGCCGGGATGGTCGCCTACGAGGGCGAGAAGATGTCGAAGTCGAAGGGCAACCTGGTCTTCGTCTCCCGGCTGCGGAAGGACGGCACGGACCCGATGGCGATCCGGCTGGCGCTGCTCGCGCACCACTACCGCAGTGACTGGGAGTGGACCGACGAGGACCTCGAGCGTGCTGAGTCGCGTCTCGCCGAGTGGCGGGCAGCTGCAGACCGGGCCTGCGAGGACGACGCCGCGCGGCTCGTGTCCGAGGTGCGCCGGCACCTGGCGAACGACCTCGACGCCCCGGCCGCTCTGGACGCGATCGACGCCTGGGCCCTGTCCACCCAGGGCGACGGCGACGGGTGCGGTGACGTGTGCGACCTGCTCGACGCCCGCCTCGGAATCCGGCTCTGACTACTGGTCGCCGGTCTCCCGGCGCTTGAGGTACCGCTCGAACTCTCGGGCGATCGCCTCGCCACTTGCCTCGGGAAGGTCTGCGGTGTCCCGGGTCTCCTCGAGCGCCCGGACGTAGTCGGCGATCTCCTCGTCCTCCTCCGCGAGCTCGTCCACGCCGCGCTCCCAGGCACGCGCCTCCTCGGGCAGGTCAGCGAGCGGGATCGAGATCTCGAGGAGGTCCTCGAGCTGGCCGAGCAGCGCCAGCGTCGCCTTCGGGCACGGCGGCTGCGCAACGTAGTGGGGGACCGCCGCCCAGAACGAGACGGCCGGGATGTCGAGCTGCACGCAGGCGTCCTGGAAGACCCCGACGATCCCGGTCGGCCCTTCGTAGTTGGACTGCTCGAGCTTGAGCCGGTCGGCGAGCTCGGGCTCGGTCGCCGTACCGCTCACCGGCACAGGGCGGGTGTGCGGGGTGTCCGCCAGCAGCGCGCCGAGCGTGACCACCATCTCGGTGCCCAGCTCGTCTGCCGCGGCGAGGAGCTCGGCGCAGAACTGCCGCCACCGCATATTCGGCTCGATGCCGCGCAGCAGGATGACGTCACGGCTGGAGCCGGGCGGCCGGGCCACGGAGATCTGCGTCGACGGCCACGTGATCTTCCGCATGCCCGCGTCGTTGGTGCCGACGATCGGGCGGTTCATCTGGAAGTCGTAGAAATCCTCGGGGTCGATGGCTGCCACGACCCGCGCATCCCAGACCTTGATCAGGTGGTCCACCACCGCCGAGGCCGCGTCCGCCGCGTCGTTCCACCCCTCGAACGCGGCGATGAGAACGGGCGACTCAAGGTCGGGTACCTCTTCCAGCTCGATCACTCTTCCAGCCTAATGGCCGGGCCGCTGGTCGGCGGATGATGGGAGGTGTCAGTATCCGGGACACACGCGCGCTCGACCGGGTGCGCCTTAATGTTGTCGAAGGTGTGCCCACCGCACCGACCAACTTCCAAGGAGCCTTGTGACGCCGTCCACGCATGCCAGACCCGACGCTACGGAGGAGCTGCGCGCCGCCCTCCGAGGACGGATCATGGTGCTCGACGGAGCCATGGGGACGATGATCCAGCGGCACCGGCTGGAGGAGGCCGACTACCGTGGCGAGCGCTTCGCTGACTGGCCCTCCGATCTCAAGGGCAACAACGACCTGCTGAGCCTGACCCAGCCCGACCTGGTCCGAGAGATCCACGAGGAGTACCTCAGGGTCGGCGCCGACATCGTCGAGACGAACACCTTCAACGCTCAGCGCATCTCGCTGGCCGACTACGGCATGCAGGACCTCGCCTACGAGATGAACCTGGCCTCCGCCCAGCTGGCCCGGGCCGCCTGCGACGCGGTCACCGAACGCGAGCCGGACCGGCCTAGGTACGTCGCTGGGGCGCTCGGCCCGACGAACCGGACCGCCTCCATATCTCCCGACGTCAACGACCCCGGCAAGCGCAACGTCACCTTCGACGAGCTGGTCGAGGCCTACCTGGAACAGGCGAACGGCCTCGTCGACGGGGGAGTCGACCTGCTGCTGATCGAGACCATCTTCGACACCCTCAACGCCAAGGCCGCGATCTTCGCGCTCGAGACGCTGTTCGAGCAGCGGGAGCGGCGCTGGCCGGTGATGATCTCCGGCACGATCACCGACGCGTCCGGGCGCACGCTCTCGGGTCAGGTGACCGAGGCCTTCTGGAACTCCGTGCGCCACGCGCGTCCCCTCGCCGTGGGACTCAACTGCGCGCTCGGGGCCAAGGAGATGCGGCCCTACCTCGCCGAGCTCTCTCGCATCGCCGACTGCTTCGTGTCCGCCTACCCCAACGCCGGTCTGCCGAACGCCTTCGGTGAGTACGACGAGGCGGCCGAGGAGACGGCGAAGATCATGGGCGAGTTCGCCGAGAGCGGGCTCGTGAACCTGGCCGGAGGTTGTTGCGGGACGACCCCGGAGCACGTCGCCGCGATCGCAGCAGCGGTCCAAGGCAGCGCTGTGCGGAAGCAGGTCGAGGTGGCTCGAGCCTGCCGGCTCTCCGGGCTCGAGCCGCTCAACATCACGGAGGACTCGCTCTTCGTCAACGTCGGCGAGCGCACGAACATCACCGGTTCGGCCCGGTTCCGCAAGCTCATCAAGGAAGGCGACTACGCCGCCGCCCTCGCAGTCGCCCGGCAGCAGGTCGAGGCCGGCGCCCAGATCATCGACATCAACATGGACGAGGGGATGATCGACGGCGTCGAGGCGATGGACCGCTTCACGAAGCTGATCGCCGGTGAGCCGGACATCTCACGGGTGCCGGTCATGGTCGACTCGTCCAAGTTCGCGGTGATCGAAGCCGGCCTGAAGTGCATCCAGGGCAAGGCGGTGGTCAACTCCATCTCGATGAAGGAGGGCGAGCAGCCGTTCGTCGAGCAGGCGCGACTGTGCCGCAAGTACGGCGCCGCGGTGGTCGTCATGGCCTTCGACCAGGACGGCCAGGCCGACACCCTCGAACGACGCATCGCCATCTGCCGGCGGGCCTACGACCTGCTCACCGAGGAGGTCGGCTTCCCGGCCGAGGACATCATCTTCGACCCGAACATCTTCGCGGTGGCCACCGGCATCGAGGAGCACGCCAACTACGGCGTCGACTTCATCGAGGCGACCCGCTGGATCAAGCACAACCTGCCGGGTGCGCTCGTCTCGGGTGGCGTGTCGAACGTCTCCTTCTCCTTCCGCGGCAACAACCCTGTGCGCGAGGCGATCCACGCGGTCTTCCTCTACCACGCCATCCAGGCCGGCATGGACATGGGCATCGTGAACGCCGGGGCGCTCGCGGTGTACGACGAGATCGACCCCGAGCTGCGCGAATGCGTGGAGGACGTCGTGCTCAACCGCCGTCCCGACAGCACCGAGCGGCTGCTCGCGATCGCCGAGCGGTTCAACGGCGAGGGTCGACAGGTCCAGGGAGCGGACGACTCCTGGCGTGAGCTGCCCATCGGGGAGCGGATCACCCACGCTCTCGTGAAGGGGATCGACGACTACGCCGAGCAGGACACCGAGGAGCTGCGGCTCGAGATCGCCGCGCGCGGTGGCGAGCCGATCGAGGTCATCGAGGGCCCGCTGATGGACGGGATGAACGTCGTCGGCGACCTCTTCGGTGCGGGCAAGATGTTCCTGCCCCAGGTGGTGAAGTCGGCCCGCGTCATGAAGAAGTCCGTCGCGTACCTGATCCCGTACATCGAGGCGGGGAAGGATCCTGCGGACGCCGGCCGCAGCAACGGCAAGATCGTCATGGCCACCGTGAAGGGGGACGTCCACGACATCGGCAAGAACATCGTCGGCGTCGTGCTCCAGTGCAACAACTACGAGGTCTTCGACCTCGGCGTGATGGTGCCGGCCCAGAAGATCCTGGACACCGTGAAGGAGGTCGGCGCGGACATGGTCGGTCTCTCCGGACTGATCACGCCGTCGCTGGACGAGATGGTCAACCTCGCCTCCGAGATGGAGCGGCAGGGGTTCGACATCCCGTTGCTCATCGGCGGAGCGACGACCTCACGTGCCCACACGGCGGTCAAGGTGTCGCCGCAGTACCACGGGCCCGTGGTCTGGGTGAAGGACGCCTCCCGCTCCGTGCCGGTCGCCTCGGCACTGCTCTCCGACGAGCAGCGGCCGAAGCTCCTCGCGGACATCGAGGCCGACTACGACTCCATCCGCCGCCGTCACGCCGAGAAGCGCAACGACCGCCCGATGCTCTCCCTCGAGGCCGCGCGCGCCAACCGCACCCCGATCGACTGGGAGGGCTACGAACCGCCCCGGCCCGCGGCACTGGAAGGTGACGTGCCGTTCGTCCGGGTCTTCGAGGGTTACCCGCTCGCAGAGCTGCGCGACTACATCGACTGGCAGCCGTTCTTCAACGCGTGGGAGATGAAGGGCAGCTTCCCCGACATCCTGAACAACCCCGCCTCGGGAGAGACGGCCCGGAAGCTCTACGACGACGCCCAGGAGATGCTCGACCGGATCGCCGAGGAGGGCTGGCTGACCGCGAACGCCGTGGTCGGGCTGTTCCCCGCGAACACCGTGGAGCACGACAGCATCGAGGTCTACACCGACGAGTCGCGTAGCGAGGTCAGGGTCCGGCTCGAGCACCTGCGCCAGCAGGGCGAGCACCGCGAGGGCGTGCCGAACCGCTCCCTCGCCGACTACGTGGCGCCGCGCGAGACGGGGCTGCGCGACTACATCGGTGGGTTCGCCGTCACCGCCGGCCACGGCAGTGCAGCAAAGATCGCGGAGTTCAAGGAGCGTCTCGACGACTACAGCGCGATCCTCCTCGAATCCTTGGCCGACCGCCTCGCCGAGGCCTTCGCCGAGCGGTTGCACGAGCGGGTGCGCCGCGAGCTGTGGGGGTACGCCGAGGACGAGGACCTCGACAACGACGCGCTCATCAAGGAGCGCTACCAGGGCATCCGTCCGGCGCCCGGCTACCCCGCCTGCCCCGACCACACCGAGAAGCGGGTCCTGTGGGACCTGCTCGACGTCGAGGCCGCCACCGGCATCGAGCTCACCGAGTCCATGGCGATGTGGCCGGGCGCCGCAGTGAGCGGCTGGTACTTCTCCCACCCGCAGTCGCAGTACTTCGTCGTCGGCCGGATCTCCCGCGACCAGGTGGAGGATTACGCCGAGCGCAAGGGGTGGACCCTGGCTCAGGCCGAGCGGTGGCTCTCTCCGATCCTCGGGTACGAGCCCGAGGACTGAGCGACGACGGTGAGCCTGGAAGTGCGGTGCGCGCCGGCCGCGGTCCTGTGGGACATGGACGGCACGCTCGTCGACACCGAGCCGTACTGGATCGAGTCCGAGTTCGAGCTCGTGGAGAAGTACGGCGGCACCTGGAGCCACGAGCACGCCCTGAATCTGGTCGGCAACGACCTCATCGAGTCCGGCCGCTACATTCGCGAGCACGCAGGCATCGACCTGGAGCCCGCCGAGATCGTGGAAGAGCTGCTCGACCGGGTGGTTGCTCGGGTCGAGCAGCGGGTCCCGTGGCAGCCCGGGGCCGTCGAGCTGCTCGCGGAGCTGCGGGCCAACGGCGTCCGTTGCGCGCTGGTCACGATGTCCTACCGACGGTTCGTGGCCCCGATCCTCGCCGGCCTGCCGGAGGGGACGTTCGAGGTGCTCGTGACCGGTGACGCCGTGACCCAGGGCAAGCCGCACCCCGAGCCCTACGAGAAGGCTGCGGCGATCCTCGGGGTCGACCCTGCCTCGACGCTCGCGATCGAGGACTCCAACACGGGTGCCCGTTCGGCCGAGGCTGCGGGGTGCACCGTGCTCGTCGTACCCAACCATGTGCCGGTGCTCGAAGGGCCGAGGAGAATCTTCTGCTCCAGCCTGGAGGAACTGTCACATTCCACGCTTCCGAGGCTTCTGCCGCCACGATTGTTGTGAGATTGCGACCCTATGGTCCGCGTTTTCCGCTAGCACTTGATCTGTACGAGCGAGTAGTGTCCGCGAGGTTCCGCCCTGACATCCGTGTTGGGGCACGTATTCGCGAGGTGAAAGTTGAACCGCAGACGAGGACTACTGGCCCTGGCCAGTGCGGGCGTCATGATCGCGTCACTGGCAGCATGTGGTGGCGGAGAATCATCCGACGGAAACACTGGTGGCGGGAGCAAGGCCTCGGGGGAGCCTTGGATTCTCGGCACCACTGACCCCGTGACGGCAGTCGACCCCGCAGGCTCCTACGACTTCGGGTCGTGGAACCTGCAGTACAACATCTTCGAACAGCTGATGACGATCCCGGCCGGCAAGTCCGACCCGGTCGGCGACGCCGCCGAGTCGTGCGACTACAACGACCCCAAGACGATCACCTGCAAGCTCCGGTCGGGCCTGAAGTTCTCGAACGGCGACGAGCTCACCTCCTCGGACGTGAAGTTCTCCCTGGAGCGCAACATCGCGATCGCGGACCCGAACGGCTCGTCGGTGCTGCTGGGCCAGATCACCGACCCGAAGACCAAGAAGCTCGCCGAGGGCGCGATCGAGACCCCCGACGACACCACCGTCGTGTTCCACCTCAACGCCGCCGACACCACCTTCCTCAAGCTGCTGTCGACCGCTACCACGTCGATCGTCGACGAGGACGTATTCCCCGCCGACAAGCTCCTCGACGACAGCAAGGTCATCGGCTCCGGGCCGTTCAAGCTGAGCCAGTACAAGCCCGGTGAGCAGGCCGTGCTCGAGGCGAACTCGAACTACAGCGGTGACCGCAAGGCGCAGGCCTCGCAGATCTTCGTCACCTACTTCAAGGACCCGGCTCCACTGAAGCAGGCGATCCAGAGCGGCCAGGTCGACATCGCCTGGCGGACGCTCAGCCCGACCGACCTCAACGACCTCGAGGGCAAGTCCGGCGTCAAGGTCATCAAGGGCGAGGGCTCCGAGTTCCGCTACTGGGTGTTCCAGCTCCAGAACAAGGCGGTCAAGGAGAAGGCCGTCCGACAGGCCGTCGCGCAGCTCATCGACCGCGACGCGATCGCGAAGGACGCCTACGACGGCACGGTGACGCCGGCGTACTCCATCGTGCCCCCGGGCTTCGGTGGCCAGAAGGACTCCTTCAAGGAGAAGTACGGCAGCCCGAACGTCGACGCGGCGAAGAAGATCCTGCAGGACGCCGGCGTCAAGACTCCTGTCGACCTGACCCTGGGGTACACCCCGTCCCACTACGGCCCCAACGCCGTGGACGAGGCGACCGAGCTCGGCAACCAGCTCAACGAGAGCGGGCTGTTCAAGACCAAGACCGAAGACGCCGAGTGGGAGGAGTACCAGACCCTCTACAAGCAGGGCGCCTACGATCTGTTCATCCTCGGCTGGTACCCCGACATCCTGGACGCGGACAACTACCTGACCCCGTTCATCCGTGACGGTGGTTTCTACGCCAACCACTACTCCAACCCGCAGGTGAACTCCATGCTCGACAAGGAGCTCGCCGAGACGGACACGAACGCCCGGAACGACATGATCGGTCAGCTCCAGGACACTGTCGCGGAGGACGTCCCGCTGGTTCCGTCCTGGAACGGCAAGAACGTCGCCGTGGCGTCGGACAAGATGAAGGGCGTCGAGGAGACCCTCGACCCGACGTACATCTTCCGGTTCTGGATGATCAGCAAGAACGGCTAGTACGACGATGGGGGAGGACGTGCAGGGCACGTCCTCCCCTTTCATGTGTCAGGAAGGATGCGCATGAGCGCAGGTTCAGGATCACTGCCTCGCTACATCGGTCAGCGGGTGCTGCTGGTCATCCCGATGATCTGGGTGCTTCTCACCCTCACGTTCATACTGCTGCGGGTGGCGCCCGGTGACCCGGTGTCGGCTGCCGTGGGCGGCAAGCTCAACGAGGCGGCCTTGGACGAACGCCGTGCTGCGTTGGGGCTCGACCGGCCGCTGATCGTGCAGTACCTCGACTATCTCGGCCAGGTCGCCACACTGAACTTCGGCAAGACGATCTCCGACAACCGTCCGATCGTCGACGTCATCCGCGACAACGGGGGAGCGACACTCACCCTGACCCTCGGCGCTTTCATGATCGCGCTGATCATCGGCATCCCGCTTGGGCTGCTCGCAGGTCGCCACCGTGACTCGGCGCGTGACGTGGTGACGCGGATCTTCGGCGTCGTCACCTACGCTGCGCCGCCGTTCTTCACGGGGCTGATGTTCGTGATCCTCGTCGCGCCGTTGGGCTGGCCGACTTACGACATCGCCTCACCGATGACCAAGTTCACGGTCGAGCCGGTCACCCACATCCTGCTCATCGACACCTTGATCGCCGGAAACTTCGTCGCGTTCATCGACGTGTTGAAGCACCATGTGCTGCCCTGCTTCACCCTGGGTCTGCTGCTGTCCGGCGTCTTCATCCGCCTGGTACGTGTCAACCTCCTGATGACCCTCAAGGGCGACTACGTCGAGGCCGCACGGGCGCGAGGAATTCCCGAACGGTATGTCATCCGCCGTCACGCCTTCCGCAACGCACTCGTGCCGGTGGTGACAGTGATCGGTCTCCAGGTGGCGCTGACCTTGTCAGGCGCGGTCCTGACCGAGAACACGTTCAACTGGCCCGGGCTGGGGACGCAGCTGTTCAAGTACCTGACGGCGCGCGACTACGCTGCAGTCCAAGGGATCGTCACGTTCTTCGCGATCGTCGTGGTGGTGGTCAGCCTCCTCGTCGACATCGTCACCGCCATCATCGACCCGCGAGTGAGGTACTGATGCGCAGGTCCCCCCTTGCCCCGTTCCGCAACACCACCGGGCTGGCCCGTTGGATCCTGCTGGCCGGCGCGTTGATCACGGTTGTCTTCCTCATCATGGCGCTGTTCGCCCCCTGGCTGGCGCCGTACGGGTTCGACCAGCAGAAGGTCGGGGGCGTCAAGTTCCCGAAGCTGGCACCACCGGGTGGCGACCACCTGTTCGGCACCAACGACCAGTTCTACGACGTGCTCTCACGTGTCATCTGGGGCGCAAGGACGGCCGTCGAGGTGGTCAGCATCTCCGTCGTGCTGTCGGTGCTGATCGGCGTGCCGCTCGGCCTGATCTCCGGCTTCGTCGGTAGGTGGGTGGACCGGATGCTGGTCTTCCTGATGGACGCGCTGTACGCGTTCCCCTCGCTGCTCCTCGCGATCGTGTTCTCGTTCCTCCTGCGCGGGCCGCTCGGCGGCGGCGTCGTGGCAGCTGCACTCTCGCTGACGGTGATCTACATCCCGCAGTACTTCCGCGTCGTCCGCAACACCACGGTGTCCGCCCGCGAGGCGACCTACATCGAGGCAGCTCGCGCGATCGGGGCCAAGAACGGCACGATCATGGGGCGCTACCTGTTCGGCAACGTCATCCAGTCGGTGCCGGTCATCGGCACGCTGAACGCGGCCGACGCGATCGGGACACTGGCTGCCCTCGGCTTCCTCGGACTCGGCATCCAGCCGAACGAGGCGTCGGAGTGGGGCTACGACCTCAGCCGCGCTCTGGACGACGCGGCTTCGGGGATCTGGTGGACGACGTTCTTCCCGGGCATGGCGATCGTGCTGCTCATCACGGGTCTGACGCTGGTCGGCGAAGGCCTCAACGAGACGGTCAACCCGTCGCTGCGCAAGCGCAGGCTGATGCCCGTCGAGATGCCCGCGAACGAGCCGACGAGCTACCTCGCCGAGGGCGACGCCGCGGCGCTGGGGGCCGGCGCACCCAACTTCCGTCGCCGGGACGACGAGCCCGAGCGGCACCACGGAGACGAGCGCCATCGCCGTCCGGCGGAACCCGGAGCCAGAGAGGACGAGTCACGATGACCGAGCTGTACGAGCGACAGGCCGGAGACGACGCCGTGGACGGAACGCCCGTCATCGACGCACGCGGCCTCCGGATCTGGTACGGCTCCGAGAAGGGCCCTGTGAAGGCGGTCGACGGGGTCAGCTTCGAGCTCCGCAAGGGCGAGATCCTGGGGCTCGTGGGGGAGTCCGGCTGCGGCAAGTCGACGCTCGGACGGGGGCTCCTCAGCCTTCTCCCGGCCGGAGCCAAGATCGCCGGCGAGCTCCGCTTCAAGGGTCAGGACCTCCTCGCGCTGCCGAAGAAGGAGATGTACGCCAAGCGCGGTCCCGAGCTCGGCATGATCTTCCAGGAGCCGCTGACCCGGCTGAACCCGCTCATGCGCATCTCGGAGCACTTCGAGGAGACGCTGAGAACCCACGAGAAGGGGATCAGCAAGGCGGAGGTCGAGTCGCGGGCGCTCGAGGTGCTGCGGCTGATGGGTATCCCGCCGACGCGCTATCGCTCCTACCCTCACGAGTTCTCCGGCGGCATGCGCCAGCGGCTCATGATCGCCCTGGCACTCGTGCTGCGACCAGCCTTCGTCGTGGCCGACGAGCCGACCACAGCGCTCGACGTGCTCGTCGAGGCGCAGATCATCCGGATCCTGCACGACCTCCGTAGCGAGTTCAACACCTCGCTGCTGCTCATCACGCACAACCTCGGCATCATCGCCGAGGCGTGCGACCGGGTGGCCGTGATGTACGCCGGGGAGATCGTCGAGATCGGCGACGCCCGGGAGGTGTTCACCGAGCCGCAGCACCCCTACACCCGCGAGCTGCTTCGCTCGACCATCTCGTTGTCGACCACGGGCCTGAACTACATCCCCGGCTCGCCGCCCAACCTCGTGGACCCGCCGACCGGGTGCCACTTCCACCCCCGGTGCCCGAACGCGATGAACATCTGCGCCACCGATCATCCGGAGCGGCGGGTGATGCCCAACGGCACGAAGGTGCAGTGCTGGGCGGCGGACCTCGCGAACGGCGTGGTCTCACTGGACGAGCACCAGAAGGCACCACTCGCCCGAGAGGAGATCTCCGTTGCAGACGAAGCGTGACGTGACCGACACGGGCGCTGCCCTGGTCGACATCGAGGACCTCGAGGTCCACTTCCAGCTGCGCGGCGGCAACTTGAGGCGACTCTTCGGCCTGGACACGGGGACCGTCAAGGCGGTCGACGGGGTGAACCTCTCCCTCAAGCGGGGAGAGGTGCTCGGCCTGGTCGGTGAGTCGGGTAGCGGGAAGACCACCCTGGGTCGCGCGATCCTGGGCCTCGCCCCTTCCACCAAGGGCTCGATCACCTACCACGAGCGCGGTCAGGAGGGGCAGGTCACCGACCGCGTCGTCTCCGAGCTGCGGGGTGCCGACCTGCGCAAGCTCCGCACGGACCTGCAGATGGTGTTCCAGGACCCGAACGCCGCGTTGAACCCCTCCATGAACCTGGAGACGGCGGTCGGTCACCCCCTCAAGATCCATGGGATCGCCAGCGGAGAGGAGCTGCGCCGGCGGGTCGCGGCCGCTCTCGAACGGGTAGGCCTCGCACCAGCCGACCAGTTCATGGCGAAGTACCCTTCGGACCTCTCCGGCGGCCAGAAGCAGCGAGCGGTCATCGCGCGCGCGATCATCCTCGACCCCGAGGTCCTCGTCGCCGACGAGCCGGTGTCCATGCTCGACATGAGCGTCCGCGCCAAGATCCTCCAGCTCATGCTCGACCTGAAGAACGACCTCGGGCTGACCTACGTCTACATCACCCATGACCTCGCCAGCGCGAAGTTCTTCTGCGACCGGGTCGCGATCATGTACCTCGGCCGGATCGTCGAGATCGGCCCCACCGAGGAGATCTTCGCCGACCCGAAGCACCCCTACACCAAGGCGTTGCTCAAGGCGATCCCCGAGCCCGACCCGAGGAAGATGGTCGCGCGCGACCTGCCTCGCGGCGAGATTCCTGACGCCGCGCGCCCGCCGCTCGGCTGTTCCTTCCACCCCCGGTGCCCCGAGGCGGTCGCGGAGTGCGGCTGGGAGACCAGGGACCTGAGGACCGTGCTCGAGGAGCACTGGACTCGCCAGGACCCGTCGGTCTACGAATCCGAGCGGGGCCTGGTCGGTGATCTCGACAAGCTCGACACGGCTGACAAGGCGGTAGTCCTTGGGAACGGCGTCAACGCCGGCCGGGTCAAGGCCATGGTCGACCGGATCCGTGCAGAGAACCCCGAGGAGCAATTCTGGCTGGGTGTCGACTCGGTCGAGGAGACCAACGAGGGCGTCGCGATCGAGTTCCACAAGGGCTACGACCCTCTGCTGCGGAAGTCCGGAGGGGTCGAGGTCGCCTGTGTGCTCCACCCGCACCCTGTGACCACAGAACCGGCACTACCCGAGGCAGTCCAGACCAAGCGCTGAGCACTTGTGTGGTCGACCGGTGCTAGCTTTCGTTCGAGGGCCCCAGCACCGGGGTAGCCCCCTGGGAGATGAGCAGGTCGACCGAGGTCGGCAGGGCTTGAGCGGACGGGAGCTCCGGAGGCGTGCCTCCGAACTCGGGGCAGAGTGACTGGTGGGCGCACCAGCCGCAGAGGGCGCTGCGTCTCGGTCTCCAGTCACCTGTCTCCTGCGCGAGGCTGATCGCCTTCCACAAGGCCTCGACCTTGCGCTCGGTCGCGCGGAGGTCGGCTTCGTCGGGGCAGTAGCGGAGCAGCTCCCCGCTGCCGAGGTAGATCAGCTGGAGCATCGCCGGAACCACACCGCGGGTGCGCCAGAGCACCAAGGCGTAGAACTTCATCTGGAACAGGGCCTTGGCCTCGAAGGCCGGGTGCGGCGCTCTTCCGGTCTTGTAGTCGACGACCCGGATCTCTCCCGTGGGCGCGACGTCGACGCGGTCCACGAACCCCCGGAGCAGGAGCTTGGACTCGAGCAGGGTCTCGACGTACAGCTCCCGCTCCGCAGGCTCGAGCCGGGTCGGGTCCTCGAGGGCGAAGTAGCGCTCCAAGGACTCCCGGCAGGAGCTGAGCCACGCGCCGATCTCCGGACCCTCCGCGCCGAACATCTCGGCGATCTCGGGGTCCGCCTCCAGCACGGACTCCCAAGCCGGCTGCAGGAGGTCAGCAGCCTGGGTGACGGTCCGGTGCGGTGCGGGCAGGTCGAAGAGGTTCTCGAGGACCTTGTGGACCACGGTGCCCCGCACGGCATCGGGCGAGGACGGCTCAGGCAGCTTGTCGACCGTGCGGAACCGGTAGAGCAACGGGCACGTCATGAAGTCGCTCGCCCGGCTCGGCGACAGCGAACCGACGACGTCGACTCCGTCGACCAGCGTCCTGCTTTGCACATCCTGGGTCATGTCGGAAACCCTAGGTGACCGCGCCGACACTTTCGGCGGCGCCGCGGGTGCAAGGTCTCCGGTGTGTTCACCACACAGATAGCCTGATCTCGTGGAGCAGACAACGAGAGATCCGGGCGGCGAGCCGACGAAGCGCCAGCCGGGCACCTTCCGGATCGGCCAGATCGGTGGGGTCGACGTACTCGTCCGCTCCTCCTGGCTGCTCGTCGCGGCTCTGATCGCGGTGCTCATGGCGCCCCGGGTCGAGCAGGTGCAGCCCGGCCTCGGTGCCGGCAAGTACGTCGCCGGGCTTGCCTTCGCAGTGCTCCTCTACCTGTCGGTGCTGCTGCACGAGATGTCACATGCGTTGATGGCGAAACGCTTCGGGCTGCCGGTGCGCTCCATCACGCTGCACTTCCTCGGTGGCGCGACCGAGATCGAGGGTGAACCGGACAAACCGGGTCGCGAGTTCGGGGTCTCGGTGGTGGGCCCGCTGACGTCGATCGCCGTCGGCCTGGTCTTCGTGGCGCTGTGGTTCGTCACGCCCGACGGGCTGCTCCTCATGGCCGTCGAGGGTCTCGCCTTCGCGAACCTCATCGTGGGTGCCCTCAACCTCGTTCCCGGGCTGCCGCTCGACGGCGGCCGGGTGCTCCGGGCTGCGGTCTGGAAGGTCACGGGCAGTCCGTACCGAGGCACGATCGTGGCCGGCTGGGCGGGCCGTGTCGTCGCGATACTCGTGCTGCTGTGGCCGATGGCGCAGCAGACCTTGCTGAACACGTCGCCCGACATCGTCGACTTCCTCCTCGCGTTCGTCATCGCCACCTTCCTGTGGGGCGGCGCCTCGGCGGCGATCATCGGGGCGCGCGTCCGGCTCCGGCTGCCTGCTCTCCAGGGCCGCACCCTGGCGCGGCGGGCGGTCGCGGTGCCGCACGATCTCCCGCTGGCCGAAGCGGTACGACGCGCGCAGGAGCAGCAGGCCGGGAGCATCGTCGTGCTCGACCAGGACGCTCGTCCGAGCGGGATCGTCAGTGAGGCGGCGGTCCTGGCCACCCCCGAGGAGCGGCGACCGTGGCTCTCGGCAGAGGCGGTCTCCAGGGCGATCGAGCCGGGTCTGACGCTCTCCGCCGACATCGGTGGCGAGCCGTTGCTGCGTGCGATGCAGCGCACCCCCGCGACGGAGTACCTCCTCGTCGAGGCCGACGGCAGCGTCTACGGAGTGCTGGTGAGCGACGACGTCGACCGCGCGTTCGCGGCCACGAAGTAGCGACGGCTATCCTCTCGCGCATGCCCTCCGAGGAACCTGCTCCGGTGACGCCTGCCCCGAAGGCGGCGGACGACGCCCCCGATGTCTCCTCCGAGGACGCGGCAGACGTGGCTCCCGAGACGTGGTCGGGGGTCCACCGTGGGCCGCTGCGTGCCGGTGAGTGGGTGCGCCTGACCGACACCAAGGGGCGCCGCCACAACATCTGTCTCGAGCCGGGAAAGAAGTTCTTCACGAACCGCGGCTCGCTCGACCACGACGACCTCATCGGCCGTCCAGAGGGGTTCAGCATCACCTCGTCGGCGGGCGGGGAGTACCTGGTCTTCCGCCCCCTCCTCAGCGAGTTCGTCGTCTCCATGCCTCGCGGCGCGGCCGTGGTCTATCCGAAGGACGCCGCCCAGATCGTGGCGATGGCCGACATCTTCCCCGGTGCCCGGGTCGTCGAAGCGGGAGTCGGCTCGGGGGCTCTCACCTGCTCCTTGCTCAGGGCGGTGGGTCCGCACGGGCGCGTCTCGTCGTATGAACGTCGCGAGGAGTTCGCGGAGGTGGCCCGCAAGAACGTCACGCAGTTCTTCGGTGGGCAGCACCCCGCGTGGCGGCTCACCGTCGGCGACCTGGTCGAGGCGCTGCCCACCGGCGAAGCGCCGGGGTCCGTGGACCGGGTGATCCTCGACATGCTCGCGCCCTGGGAGTGCGTCGACGTCGTCGCGGACGCCCTTACGCCCGGCGGCATCATCTGCGCCTACGTCGCCACGACGACCCAGCTGGGACGCACGGTCGAGACCATCCGGGCGCACGGCGGGTTCACCGAGCCCCAGCCGTGGGAGACCCTGGTGCGGGACTGGCACGTCGAGGGCCTCGCGATCCGTCCCGGCCACAAGATGATCGGGCACACCGGCTTCCTGGTCACCGCGCGGAGGATGGCGCACGGAGAGACCGCGCCGGCAAAGAAGCGGCGGCCGGCTCCGGGCGCGTACGGCGCCGACTACTCGGGTCCGCGGCCGTCAGGTCTGCCGCCCACGGTGGCCGAGGAGCCGTTCGACGACTGAAACCTGGGCGCCGTACGGTCGTTGCAGTTCTGAAACCGACACACACCAGATATCGGGTTCAGAATGTTGCGGTCACGGGTAGGGTCGATTTCCAGAGGCCATGCTGCGGAGGTGATGGGCTTGTCAGCGTCAGATAGAGATTCGGGCCGGTCGGGGTCACGCTCACCGGAAGAGCTGAGAGCGCAGCTGGGCTTCCTCGAGGAGGAGGTCGCGGATCTGCGGCGCCGGCTCGCCGAGACCCCTGGACACTCCCGGGCGATCGAGCAGCGGCTCGCCGACACCCAGCGGTCCCTGGCGGCCGTCACGGCACAGAACGAACGGCTCGCGCAGACTCTCCGTGAGGCTCGCGACCAGATCATGACTCTCAAGGAGGAGGTCGACCGGCTCGCGCAGCCGCCGGCCGGTTTCGGCACGTTCCTGACCCGCAACGAGGATGACACCATCGACGTGTTCACTGGCGGCCGCAAGCTGCGCGTGAACGTCAGTCCCACCGTCGAGCTCGACGAGCTGCGACGCGGACAGGAGGTCATGCTCAACGAGGCTCTCAACGTGGTCGCCGCCCTCGACTACGAAGAGGTCGGCGAGGTCGTCATGCTGAAGGAGGTCCTCGCCGACCGAGACCGGGTCCTCGTCATCGCGAACGCCGACGAGGAGCGCGTGGTGCGCCTTGCGGAGCCGCTGCGCGGGCTGACGCTTCGTGCCGGGGACTCGCTGCTGCTCGACGCGCGGTCCGGCTACGTCTACGAGCGGGTGCCGAAGTCGGAGGTCGAGGAGCTCGTCCTCGAAGAGGTCCCCGACATCGACTACAGCAACATCGGTGGTCTGATCCGGCAGATCGACCAGATCCGCGACGCCATCGAGCTGCCGTACCTCTACCCGGACATGTTCAAGGAGCACCAGCTCAAGCCACCCAAGGGTGTGCTTCTCTACGGCCCGCCCGGATGTGGCAAGACGCTGATCGCGAAGGCCGTGGCCAACTCGCTGGCCAAGAAGGTCGCGGCCAAGACCGGCCAGGAGGGGAAGAGCTTCTTCCTCAACATCAAGGGCCCGGAGCTGCTGAACAAGTACGTCGGGGAGACCGAGCGTCACATCCGGCTCGTGTTTCAGCGGGCCCGTGAGAAGGCCTCGGGCGGCACTCCGGTGATCGTGTTCTTCGACGAGATGGACTCGCTCTTCCGGACCCGTGGGTCGGGTGTCTCCTCCGACGTGGAGAACACCATCGTCCCGCAGCTGCTGTCGGAGATCGACGGTGTCGAGGGCCTGGAGAACGTCATCGTCATCGGTGCCTCGAACCGCGAGGACATGATCGACCCGGCGATCCTGCGACCCGGCCGTCTCGACGTGAAGATCAAGATCGAGCGGCCCGACGCCGAGTCCGCCCGCGACATCTTCTCGAAGTACCTCACGCCTGAGCTGCCGCTCCACGCCGACGACCTCGGCGAGTTCGGCGGTGACCGCGAAGCCTGCGTCGCCGGCATGATTCGCGCCACGGTCGAGCGGATGTACACCGAGACCGACGAGAACCGGTTCCTCGAGGTTACCTACGCCAACGGTGACAAGGAGGTCCTGTACTTCAAGGACTTCAACTCCGGCGCCATGATCCAGAACATCGTCGACCGGGCGAAGAAGATGGCGATCAAGGATCTTCTCGACAACGACCAGAAGGGCCTGCGGGTGCAGCACCTGCTCCAGGCGTGCGTCGACGAGTTCAAGGAGAACGAGGACCTGCCCAACACGACCAACCCCGACGACTGGGCGCGGATCTCGGGCAAGAAGGGCGAGCGGATCGTGTTCATCCGCACGCTCATCACAGGCAAGCAGGGCACGGAGCCCGGCCGGTCGATCGACACCGTGTCCAACACCGGCCAGTACCTCTGAGGTCGATCACGAGCACGGGAAAGGGGCCGGGACTCGAAGTCCCGGCCCCGTTCGCCTGCTCACGAGGTGCTAGCTCCGCGTCACCTGACTCCGCCTGAGCCCAGGTATCGGGCTGCGTCCACCGCCGAGGCGAACTTCCAGCGAGACTCGCCTGCGGTTCTCGTCTGACCACGCCGCGACTCTCCGCGACTCTGCTCTGGTATCACACGGTCCGTGTCGGCGTCCTCAGCGAATGACGCGCCGGTACGGTGCTCGGACATGTAGGACCTCCAAGTCATGCCGACCGGCCCAGTCGCTGTGACGGGAACGGCTCGGCTCGGTGTCGGACGGGGGTGGACAATGCGTGGTCGAGCGTGAGAGTGGCCCGCTCGGCGATCCTGGTCGGCCTCTCGAGCAGCTTCCGGGACACCCGTGCCCGCAGGAGCTGGAGCACCCGGCGGTCGTCGTGGACCAGGAGAAGCAGGTCGTGGGCCGCCTCTTCGGGGCGCCAGCTGTCGGCCATGACGGCCTTCAGCAGAGCGACGGATGCCTGGTCGACGCGCCTCGAGATCCGAGACCGAGGCTGACCGACGGTGGGGATGCTCATCAAATGACCTCCGGAGCGGGTCGTACGCGCCACCGGAGTCTTGGGTGGCAGCCCCTTGAGGGGTTGCTGAAAGACGGTAGGCAACGGTGATCCGGCGCACAACCAGATCACGCGGTGAGGGACTTTCGTCCCGGGTGGAGCGCCCGGTTCTGAGATGTATGTCCGTTTCGTACAGCGAACATGTCGCCCGCGCGGTCTACACCACTAGGTCGAGCTCGCCTTCGACCACGAGACGGGACACCTCGTGGATCACGATGTGGCGGTTGCGGGAGTAGTTGCGCAGCCGGTTGAACCCCTCGTCCGGCGTGATCCCGTGCTTCGCGGCGAGGTAGCCCTTCGCCTGCTCGATGAGCACCCTCGAGCGGAGAGCGGTGTTCAGCTGCTCGACGCGCATCTCGGCAGTCTCGTGTGCCTCGCGACGGATGCTACGGCGAAGGTTGCAGACGAGCCCCCGGACGTCGGGGTCGTCCAGCATGTTCGTCACCGCGGCCTCGGCCCATACCCAGCCTGTCTCGGAGAGCAGGCGCAGCTCGAGCGCCGGATGGGCTCCTGGCTGCGCGACGACCTCCTCCAGGAAGCGTGCGAGCGCAGGCCTCTCGTCCGGGTGCAGCAGTGGAACGACGCTCGTGCCGACGACGGAGTCCTCCCATCCGAACAGCTGCTGCACCGCGGGGCTCGCGTAGGTGATGACGGCGTCGGACCTGAGCACCAGGGCGGCGTCGGTGGATCGTTCGAGGAGGGGACGCAGGGCCACCCCGAGGTTGGTGGAGACCCCGACGATGCCCAGCAGCTTTCCGTCCTTGTAGATGCCGGCGTCGCTGACCAGTGCGGGGAAGACGTAGCCGTCCTTGTGCCGCACCGGGAAGCTGCCGGACCAGGGCACGCCGTCCCGGATGGCCTGCATGATGTCGGCAGAGGTCTGCTGGCCGGCCCCGGAGACGGTGAGCTCCTCGATGAGCCGGCCTTTCGCCTCTTCTGCGGTCCAGCCGTAGAGCGCCTCGGCAGCGGCGTTCCAGTAGGTGACGACCCCGGCCACGTCGGTCACGATCACTGCCTGGCCGGCGGCGTCGAGGATCTCCTGGGCCGAGAACCCCGTCGAGTCGTCCGGCATCATCCCCGTAGTCCCCCTGATTGCCTGCGAGTGGGCATTGTGCCTGACTCGATCCTAGGTCGGCCATGCGGGGAGGGCGTGCGAACCTCGATCTACGACCCGCTCGCCTCGGTCACGTCGGCGACCGTGGCGTCGAGCGCCTTCGCCAGCCGTTGCGCGTCCACGGTGAGCGCGACGCCGTGGGCACCCCCGCCGACCGATACCTTCCCCGACATGGAGAGGTCCATGACAACCGGCCAGGCCGTCGTACTTCCCAGCGGGGTGATCGTCCCGCGGACGTAGCCGGTCTGCTGCCGGGCGGTCTCCGCGTCGGGCATGGAGAGCCGGTTCACGCGGAGCAGCGAACGCAGCTTCGGCCAGGCGATCTCCCGGTCTCCGGGCACCAGGACGAACCGGTAGTCACCGTCGCTGAGTCGCACCACGATCGTCTTGATCACGGCGGCGGGAGGCAGCCCGCGCGCTGCTGCGGCCTCCTGGAGGGAACGCACCGGCCCGTGCCTGGTGACCTCGTAGTCGAGGCCGAGGGCGTCTGCAGCGGCGATCGCATGGGCTGATCGGTCCGGGTCCTGGCTCATCCGGCGAGTTTAAGGTCGCGCCGCGTAGGCTCGGAACATGAGCGTTCGTCGAGTGATGGGCACCGAGACGGAGTTCGGGATCTCCGTTGCAGGCCAGCCCACAGCCAACCCGATGGTGGCCTCGTCGCAGGTGGTCAACGCCTACGCGAGCTCGACACTGCGCGCCCGCCGAGCCCGCTGGGACTTCGAGGAGGAGTCTCCGCTGCGCGACGCACGCGGGTTCGACATGTCCCGGGAGGTGGCCGACGCCTCGCAGCTCACCGACGAGGACCTCGGGCTCGCGAACGTCATCCTGACCAACGGCGCGCGGTTGTACGTCGACCACGCCCACCCGGAGTACTCCACCCCCGAGTGCACCAACCCCCGCGACATCGTGCTGTGGGACAAGGCAGGGGAGCAGGTGATGCTCGACGCCGCCCGGCTCGCCTCGACGATCCCTGGCACGGCGCCGATCCTGCTCTACAAGAACAACACGGACAACAAGGGTGCCTCCTACGGCGCGCACGAGAACTACCTGATGCGCCGGTCCACCCCGTTCGGTGACATCGTGCGCCACCTGACCCCGTTCTTCGTCAGCCGGCAGGTCGTCACGGGCGCCGGCCGTGTGGGCATCGGCCAGGACGGCCGGGACCACGGCTTCCAGCTCAGCCAGCGGGCCGACTACTTCGAGGTCGAGGTCGGCCTGGAGACGACCCTGAAGCGCCCGATCATCAACACGCGCGACGAGCCGCATGCCGACCCCGAGAAGTACCGCCGGCTCCACGTCATCATCGGCGACGCGAACCTCTCCGAGGTGTCGACGTACCTCAAGGTCGGCACCACGGCGTTGGTTCTCGCGATGATCGAGGACCGGTTCATCTCCCGCGAGCTGACGGTCGACCAGCCGGTCCGGTCGCTGAAGGCGGTCTCCCACGACTCCTCGCTGAAGCACCAGCTCAGCCTTGCCGACGGTCGAACCCTGACCGCCGTACAGCTGCAGATGGAGTATCTGGAGCTGGCCCGGAAGTACGTCGAGGACAAGTTCGGGTCGGACGCAGACACCCAGACGATCGACGTCCTGGAACGCTGGGAGTCCGTGCTCACCCGGCTGGAGACCGACCCGATGCTGTGCGCCCGGGAGCTCGACTGGGTCGCCAAGCTGAAGCTTCTGAACTCCTACCGCGACCGTGACGGGCTCGACTGGGACGACGCGAAGCTGCACCTCGTCGACCTTCAGTACTCCGACATCCGGCCCGACAAGGGGCTCTACCACCGGCTCGTTTCGCTCGGCCGGATCGACCGGCTGCTCGACGACGCCGAGGTCACCGAGGCCATGCACCGCCCGCCGGTCGACACCCGCGCGTACTTCCGGGGCCGCTGCCTCGAGCAGTACGCCGACCAGATCGCCGCGGCATCCTGGGACTCGGTGATCTTCGACCTACCCGGTCACGAGTCGCTCCAGCGGGTCCCGACCATCGACCCCCTCCGGGGCACGCGCAAGCACGTCGGCGAGCTGTTGGACCGTTGTGACACCGCAGAGAGCCTTTTTGCCGCGCTGACTGGGTAGGGTCGTCCTTGCCACGGGTTTCTGGTCCCCGGGCAGAGGAGGATGCGGTCATGGCACAGGAGCGGAAGCAGTCCAAGAAGGCGTCCGAGACGCAGGACGCGACCGAGGTCGCCCCCAGCGAGGACGTGGCCGAGCGCAAGGAACAGCTCGATGAGGACATCGACGCGATCCTCGACGAGATCGACGACGTGCTCGAGTCGAACGCCGAGGACTTCGTGAAGTCGTTCATCCAGAAGGGTGGCGAGTAAACACAGCATGAGTGACCCACGACAGGTCGATGCCCGCCTGCCCTCTGCCTATCTGGCGCCCGGATCCTCCTCGTTCGCCGAGTTCCTGTCTCACCAGGCGCCCGAGCTTCTCCCGGCGCATCGGCACCTGCCCAACGGCAGCGCGGCCGAGCTCGCCCCGCACGGTACGACGATCGTGGCAACCACGTTCGCCGACGGCGTCGTGATGGCCGGCGACCGACGCGCCACCATGGGCAACATCATCGCGCAGCGAGACATCGAGAAGGTCTTCCCTGCCGACGAGTTCTCTGCTGTCGGGATCGCCGGCAGCGCAGGGCTCGCGGTCGAGATGGTCCGGTTGTTCCAGACCGAGCTCGAGCACTACGAGAAGATCGAGGGCACGACGCTCTCGATGGACGGCAAGGCGAACCGCCTCGCGGCCCTGATCCGTTCCAACCTGGGCATGGCGATGCAGGGCCTGGCCGTCGTACCTCTCTTCGCGGGTTTCGACCTCATCGCCGAGAAGGGCCGGATCTTCTCCTACGACGTGACCGGCGGCCGCTACGAGGAGACCGCCTTCCACGCCGTGGGTTCGGGGTCGCTGTTCGCCCGGGGGTCGCTGAAGAAGCTCTACCGCGACGGCCTGAACGCCGAGGAGAGCGTCACGGCGGCGATCCAGGCGCTGTACGACGCGGCCGACGACGACTCGGCCACGGGTGGCCCCGACCTGACCCGTCGGATCTTCCCGGTAGTCGCGGTCATCACCGCCGACGGTTACAGCCGTATGCCCGACGAGGATGTCGCAGCGATCGCCGACCGGGTCATCAACGCCCGGATGAGCAGACCTGACGGCCCCGCCGCTTCCCTGACCTAGGAGTCACGCACCGATGAACTCACCCCACGCAACCGCTCACTGCGTTCGCGCTTCCGCGGGGGCCCCGAGATGAGCATGCCGTTCTACGTCTCGCCCGAGCAGCTGATGAAGGACCGGGCGGACTTCGCGCGCAAGGGCATCGCCCGTGGCCGCAGCGTCGCCGTAGTCCAGTACGCCGACGGGATCATCTTCGTCTCGGAGAACCCGTCACAGGCGCTGCACAAAGTGAGCGAGATCTATGACCGGATCGCCTTCGCCGCGGTCGGCCGCTACAACGAGTTCGAGAACCTCCGCATCGCAGGGGTGCGCCTCGCCGACATGCGCGGCTACGCCTATGACCGCCGCGACGTCACGGGGCGAGGTCTTGCGAACGCGTACGCCCAGACCCTCGGGACGATCTTCTCCAGCGGCGGCGAGAAGCCCTACGAGGTCGAGATCTTCGTTGCGGAGGTCGGTGACTCAGCCGAGGAGGACCAGATCTACCGGCTGACCTACGACGGCCAGGTCGCCGACGAGCACGGGTTCGCGGTGATGGGCGGCAACGCCGACACGGTCGCCGGCCACATGAGGGAGAGGTATCGGGAGGGCGCCAGCCTCGAGGACGCCCTTCGCTTCGCGGTCGACGCGCTCGCCCAGGGCGACGGCGAGCCCAAGACGATCGCGTCCGAGGACCTCGAGGTGGCGGTGCTCGACCGCACCCGCACTCAGCAGCGGAAGTTCAAGCGGCTCAACGCGGCCCATCTCGCGCCGATCCTCGGTGCAGCCGCGGGCGCGGACGGGAAGCACGCCGCGGGGGAGTCGACCAACCCGTCGCAGGCCCCCGAGACGTCCTCGGACGAGCCTCCGGTGGCGCCGCCGGCCGACTCCTGATGCCCACTGACGAAGAACGGCTCTGGCAGCAGGTCGGTGACGACGAGGTCATCTACGACGGCTGGTTGAAGATCCACCGCAGGACCTACCGGCTCCCCGACGGCCGGATCGTCGAGTGGGACATGCATGCAGGCGGCCCCACGGTCGCCGTACTCGCGCTGACGCCGTCGAAGCAGCTCGTCATGGTGCGGCAGTTCCGCCCGGGGCCGGACCGCGTCGTGCTGACCCTTCCTGGCGGGATGATCGACCCCGGCGAGAGCCCCGAGCAGGCGGGGGAGCGGGAGCTGCGGGAGGAGACGGGTTATGCCGCCGACTCGGTCGAGCTGGTCGCCTCCGCCATCGCGAACGCATCGCCCTACCACCGGCACGTCGTGATCGCCCGGGACTGCACCCCCGGCCATGCGCTTCAGCTCGACGACTACGAGGACTGCGAGCCCCTGGTGATGGATGTGGCGCAGGTCCGAGAGGAGCTTCGTGCCGGCCGGATGACCGGGTCGGAGCAGGTCTACCTCGGGCTGGACCACGCCGGCCTCCTCTGATCCTGAGGCGCTTGCAGCGCGACCGTCGAGAGCCGGGCCAAGAAGAACTGGTGGAGATCGGACGGTTCAGGCGCCTTCGGGACGCCGATCTCCACCAGTTCCCATCCGGGGGCGATCGACAGCGGATCTTGTCCACAAGAGGTGAGGAGCGCGTCGCCGGCGGGAGTGCCGTGAGCCGACCATCGGTCAGTGATCGACGAACCCGTGCGCGGGCGCAGACGCGGCTCACAATGGGCCAAGGTCAGCCATGGCCTGTACAAGCCGGCAAGCCACCTGAGCGGACCTCATGAGGACCTGTTGGCGTGGCGGCTCGTGCGCCCGCCATCCGGCGTCTTCACGCACCTCACTGCGGCCCGGGAGTACGGCTGGTGGCTTCCGCCGCTGCCCTCGGATCTACCGACGTTCCTCGCCGTGGCTGAGACCGACTCGCGGCCACAGCGGGCGGAACTCTTGGTCTCGCGTCATCGCGACGCACCCGTTGCAGTGGTCAAGGACGGTGTCCCGCTGGCGACGCCCGCGGAGACTCTCCTTGCATCTGCCCGGGACCTCGGCCTGCTGGACCTCGTGGTCCTGTGCGACTCCGCTCCGTCCACCGGATCGTGCACCCGCGAAGACCTCGTTGACGCGTCCGCGCGTCGCACGCGATGCTCGTCGACTCGCTGTTCACGCCGAGCGGCACAGCGCGGCTTCGCGCGAGATGGGGTTTGGCCGAGGGCCCTCACGAAGGCGAGTCGCCTCCTGAAACTGGTGGAGATCGACGCCTTGATTCTGTCTGAACGCTCCCATCTCCACCAGTTCGCTGCCATCACGGCCACTTCCCCGAAGCCGGTAACGACAAACACGAGACGGGCCCCGGTCTGGCACACCTGGGTGCGTGTCGGCGCAGGATGCGCGAGTCGGCTGCACGGGCTTGGGTGTTGCACCTAGGGTGTGAGCGTGGACCGCCGGATCTTCGGGATCGAGAACGAGTACGGCGTCACCTGCACGTTCCACGGGCAGCGACGTCTCTCGCCGGACGAGGTTGCCCGCTACCTGTTCCGCAAGGTGGTGTCGTGGGGCCGCAGCAGCAACGTCTTCCTGCGCAACGGCGCCCGCCTCTACCTCGATGTGGGCAGCCACCCGGAGTACGCCACGCCCGAGTGTGACGACATCACCGACCTCGTCGCCCACGACAAGGCGGGGGAGCGGGTGCTCGAGGGGTTGCTCGTCGACGCGGAGCGCAGGCTCCATGACGAGGGCATCGCCGGCGACGTGTACCTGTTCAAGAACAACACGGACTCGGCCGGCAACTCCTACGGCTGTCACGAGAACTACCTCGTCGGCCGACACGGTGAGTTCGGCAAGCTCGCCGACGTCCTGATCCCGTTCCTGGTGACCCGTCAGATCATCGTGGGTGCCGGGAAGGTCACGCAGACCCCGCGCGGGGCGATGTACTCCGTCAGCCAGCGGGCCGAGCACATCTGGGAGGGCGTCTCGAGCGCCACGACCCGGAGCCGGCCGATCATCAACACGCGCGACGAGCCGCACGCCGACGCCGAGAAGTACCGCCGCCTGCACGTCATCGTCGGCGACTCCAACATGAGCGAGACGACCACGATGCTCAAGGTGGCGAGCGCCGACCTCGTGCTGCGGATGATCGAGGAGGGCGTGGTGATGCGCGACCTCACGATGGAGAACCCGATCCGGGCCATCCGGGAGATCTCGCACGACATGACCGGACGTCGCAAGGTGCGTCTGGCGAACGGCCGCGAGGCCAGTGCGCTGGACATCCAGCAGGAGTACCTCACCCGGGTCCGCGACTTCGTCGACCGGCGTGACCTGCAGACCCCGGTGATCGACCGGACGCTCGACCTGTGGGAGCGCAGCCTCAAGGCGGTGGAGTCGGGCGACCTGAGCCTGGTGGAGCGCGAGATCGACTGGGTCATCAAGTGGAAGCTGATCGACCGCTACCGCTCTCAGCACGGGCTGCCGCTCAGCCACCCCCGGATTGCCCAGCTCGACCTCGCCTACCACGACATCCACCGCGGTCGCGGCCTGTACTACCTGCTCGAGAAGCGCGGAGCGGTGGCCCGGGTCACCGACGACCTGCGGATCTTCGAGGCGAAGTCGGTGCCGCCCCAGACGACGCGCGCACGGCTACGCGGCGAGTTCATCAAGCGCGCGCAGGAGCGCCGCCGCGACTTCACCGTCGACTGGGTGCATCTGAAGCTCAACGACCAGGCCCAGCGGACTGTCCTGTGCAAGGACCCCTTCAGGTCCCAGGACGAGCGTGTCCACAAGCTGATCGAGGGCATGTGACCGCAGCCTGAGCCAGGTGTCAGGTGCTTTCAGGCCGCCCGGATAGGGTGGCAGCCGATGTTGTCCCGTGATCTCGAGGTGAACCCTGTGCGCCGACGTCTCGTTGCGCTGACCGCCGTACCCCTGCTCCTGCTCGGAACCGCCGCCTGTGGCGACAACTCCGGAGCCGGGGGATCCGAGACGCAGAGCGCCGGCGACTCCATCAAGGGTCTCGAGGTGTCGGGGGACTTCGGCTCCGCTCCGAAGGTCACGGTCGACAAGCCGCTCAAGCTCGAGAAGACCGAGTCCGAGGTGCTCACCAAGGGCAAGGGAAACCCCGTCGTCGAGAACGAGCAGGCACTGCTCCACCTCTACGTCGCGAACGGCACGACCGGCGCCAAGGCGCTCACGACCTACGACCAGGGCGTTCCCGCCGCCTTCCAGATGAGCGAGGCGCAGCTCTTCAAGTCCGTCGTGGACGCCACGGTGGGGCAGCCGGTCGGCAGCCGTGTCGTCGTGGCCGCGACGCCGCAGGACGCCTTCGGCGCGAAGGGCGCACCGCAGTTCAAGCTGAGCGGCAAGGACGACGTGGTGTTCGTGGTCGACGTCATGTCCGTGCAGCCCAAGGACGTCCTCGACGCCCCCGACGGCAAGACCGCCACCAACCTCCCGAGCGGCCTGCCCACGGTGGTCGAGAAGGACGGGAAGGTGACCGGCCTGGACTTCAGCAAGGCAGCGAAGAACCCGCCGAAGAAGCTTCAGGTCGTCACGCTCAAGGAGGGCGACGGCCCGCCGGTCCGCAAGGCCTCACTGGTCACGTTCGACTACCTCGGCCAGGTCTACGGCAGCAAGAAGGTCTTCGACCAGTCCTACAACGCCGAGCCGCGGCCGTTCCCGGTCGGCATCGGCGGGCTGATCAAGGCCTGGGACGAGGGTCTCGTGGGCGTGAAGCAAGGCAGCCGCGTGCTGATCATCGCTCCGCCGGACATGGCGTACGGCGCGCAGGGCAGCCCGCCCACCATCCCGGGCAACGCGACGCTCGCGTTCGTGGTGGACATCCTGGGTGTGGACCCCGCGCCGTCCTCGTGACGAGAAGGGGCTGAAAGGGGGCGAGTGTGGCTGCGCGGAAGAGCGAACGACTGCTCAACCTACTGATCACGCTCCTGGTGTCACGCAGCTATGTGACCAAGGAACGGATCCGGTCGGTCGTCGAGCAGTACCGCGACGCGGGTGACGAGGCGTTCGAGAAGATGTTCGAACGCGACAAGGACGAGCTGCGCTCGCTCGGCATCCCGATCGAGGTCGGCTACCTCGACCGCGCGTTCGAGGACGAGCCCGGCTACCGGATCGAGCGGTCCGCCTTCGAGCTGCCGCAGATCGACCTCGAGCCCGACGAGGCGGCCGTGATCGGGCTGGCCGCGCGCGTCTGGCAGCACGCAGGCCTTGCCTCGGCCACCTCCGACGCCCTCGTCAAGCTCAAGGCAGCAGGGGTGAGCGTCGACCGTGCGGTGCTGAGCAGCGTCGCGCCACAGCTGACCGTCGAGGAGCCGACCTTCGAGGCGTTCTGGGCGGCCACCCAGGAGCGGACTCCCGTGACGTTCGGCTACCGCACGGCTGCGAGCCCCGAGAGCGCCGAACGCCACCTCGAGCCGTGGGGCGTCGTGTCGTTCCGCGGCCGGTGGTACGTCGTCGGCCTCGACACCGACCGGGGTGCCCCGCGGCTGTTCCGGCTGTCCCGCGTCCAGGGAGACGTGCGTACGACGGGCACGCCGGCGTCCTACGAGATCCCCGAGGGCACCGACATCCGGGCACTCACCGAGTCGCTGGCACCCGCACCCGCGGAGCACCACGCGCGGCTGCTCGTCCGTCAGGGAGCGGCCCTCGGCCTCCGACGTCAGGCGACCCCCGTCGAAGGAGAGACCCCGGACGGCTGGGACCGGGTCGAGGTCTCCTACGGGCGCACCGACGCGATGGCGGACGAGGTCCTCGGCTACGGCGCGGACGTGATCGTCGAGGAGCCTTCCGACCTGCGTGAGCTCGTCGTCGCAAGGCTCCGCGCCGCCGCCGGCCTCGCAGACGCCGAGGCGGTGGCCCTGTGAGCGGCGCCCGCGACCAGGTGGGTCGGCTGCTCGCCCTGGTGCCCTACATCCAGAGCCGGGACGAGGTGTCACTGGAGCAGGCAGCGGCTGACTTCGGCGTTCGCCCGGCACAGATCGTCAAGGACCTCCATGTGCTGTGGTTCTGCGGGCTCCCCGGCCTGGGCATGGGCGACCTCATCGACATCGACATGGACGCCCTCGAGGGGGAGGGCGTCATCCGGCTCTCCAACGCCGACTACCTCACCCGTCCGCTCCGCCTCGGGAGCTCGGAGGCCTCCGCGCTGATCGTCGCGCTCCGCACGCTGCGAGACGGGGGAGACGAGTCCGTCCGCCCTGTCGTCGACCGGACGCTCGCGAAGCTCGAGGCGGCCGCCGGCGACGGCGCGGCGCTGGCCGCCCAGGTCGACGTACACCTGTCGGAGACCGATGCGGGCCTGACCGCGCTGCGCCGGGAGCTGGAGCGGGCTGTCCAGGAGGGGCGGCAGGTGCGGCTCGGGTACTACGTACCGGCTCGTGACGAGGCGACCGACCGCACCGTGGACCCGCTCCGGATCGTGACGGCCGAGGGGCACACCTACCTCGACGCCTGGTGCAGGACGGCCGAGGACCGCCGGCTGTTCCGCCTGGACCGGGTCTCGTCGGCGGAGGTGCTCGACTCCCCGGTGGACGACCACTCCGACCTGCCCCCGCGGGACCTGTCCGAGGGCATCTTCTCGCCCTCGCCTGATGACCTGCTCGCGACGCTGCTCCTCGAGCCCAGCGCTCGCTGGGTGGCGGAGTACTACCCGGTGGAGTCGACCGATGAGGCCGGCGGGGGTGCCCTCCGCGTCCGGCTCCGGGTGGGCGACCCGGAGTGGCTCACCCGGCTGATGCTGCGCCTCGGCGGTGCGGCCCAGGTGGAAGAGCCCACCGAGCTGTCAGACGCCGTTCACCACGCCGCCGCCGATGCCCTGAGGAACTACGGATGACGCGGCGTACCATGGTTGCGAGCTCCACGAAACCGAAGAGGACGTCATGAACGTAGCAACGCCCATGGCCATGAACCTTGGCCCCACCGAGATCCTTCTGATCCTGCTCGTCCTCGTGCTGCTCTTCGGGGCGAAGAAGCTCCCCGAGCTCGCCCGCGGCAGCGGTCGCGCCCTGCGCATCTTCAAGGCGGAGACCAAGGGCCTGATGGACGACGAGGAAGACGACAAGTACAAGACGCCTGAGCAGAAGCAGATCGACGCCGCTCACCGCGCCGAGGCCGCCCGGCTCCACGACACCACGGTCGAGCAGCCGCGGCCAGACGCCGAACGCTGACCACCAACCCTCGGACCTACCTCACCCTTGTCTCTCAGTGGAGTCGTGGGGCTCTTCAAGACGGCCCCGAAGAGCGCCGTCGGCGACGACGGCAGGATGGCGCTTGCCGACCACCTTCGTGAGCTTCGTGCACGCCTGCTCCGCATCTCGGTCTTCCTCACCGTGGGGATCGTCGTCGCCTGGTTCTTCTACGACCAGCTGTTCGCGCTGATCTACGAGCCGTACAAGCAGGCCCAGGTCACGCTCCAGGGCGAGGGGGTCGACTCCAAGCCGGTCCTCACCGGGGTGGCGAACCCCCTGCTGCTCCAGCTGAAGCTCTGCGCACTCGCCACCGTGGTGGTCGGCAGCCCGTACTGGCTGCACCAGATCTGGGCGTTCATCGTCCCGGGTCTCCATCCGCACGAGAGGCGCTGGACCCGGGTGTTCGCCACCGTCGCGGGCCCTCTGTTCATCGCCGGTGTGGCGGTGGGCTACTACGTCCTCCCGAAGGGGCTCGAGGTCCTCATCGGGTTCACCCCGGCCTCGATCCAGAACCTCGTGGAGTTCGGGGACTACTTCCGGTTCCTGACCCGGATGCTCCTCGTCTTCGGCATCGCCTTCGAGATCCCGCTGTTCGTGGTGATGCTCAGCCTCGCCGGCGTCGTCTCCGGGAAGGCGCTCGGCAACTACCGGCCCTGGATCATCGTGGGAACGTTCGTGTTCGCGGCTGTCGCCACGCCGTCGACCGACCCCTTCTCGATGCTCATGCTCGCGATCCCGATGACGATCCTGTTCCTCGTCTCCGAGGTCATCGCCCGGGTCATCGACCGGCGCCGAGCCAAGCGCGCCGCCGCGGACGGGCTGACCGGGTTCGACGACGACCAGGCCTCCCCGCTGTCCTACGACCGCGAGGACATCACGGCCTCGCGCCTCGACGAGGACGACTGAGGTGCCCCTTCCCCGGGTCGCGGAGGTCGACGCGTTCGACCTGCCGGACTGGCTGGGGGAGTGCGAGGTCACCTGGCGCGCAGGCTCGAGCGTCCGTGGCTCCCACCACGTCGCCGGCGACCTGACCGGCGGGTCGGAGCCGGTCGCGTGCGACCTGCTCGCCGCCGACCGTGCCTACCCTCAGGCCGTGCTCGACCCGGAGTGGCGCCGTGCGGCCCATCAGCAGTGGACCTACGGGCAGGTGCTCCTCCTCGAGTACGACGGGCGCCTGACCCTCGCGGTGCCCGGTACCGACTTCACGGCCGACCGGGTCCTCGAGAGCCTGACTCGCCTGGCGAAGGCCGTGGGTGTCGCCCCTTCGAGGTTCGTGACGGCCCTGAGACTCTGAAGCGGGTCAGGCCGTCCGAGCGGCTCCTGGGTTCGCGTATTCTCGGCGCGTGGCCAGAGAGATCGCCCTGCTGACGAATCCCTCCGCTGGGAAGGGAGCAGGGTCCCGGACCGCGGCCATCGTGCTGCCCCGTCTGAAAGAGGCCGGCTTCAGCGTCTGGGAGATGGAGGGACGCGACGGCGCAGAGGCGCTCACCCTTGCCCGGCAGGCCGTCGCGCACGGGGTGGAGAGCCTGGTCGTGGTCGGCGGAGACGGCATGGTGCACATGGCCGTGCAGGCACTGGCCGGCAGCGACGTGAACCTCGGCGTCATCCCTGCGGGCACGGGCAACGACGTGGCGCGTTACGTCGGCATCCCGCGCAAGGACCCGCAGGCGGCCGCCGACGTCGTCGTCGCCTCGCACGTGCGGACCATCGACGTCGCGAAGGCGGGACCGTCGTACTTCGTCACCGTCCTGGCAGCGGGGTTCGACTCGCTGGTCAACGAGCGCGCCAACCGGATGCACTGGCCCAAGGGACAGATGCGGTACAACCTGGCGACCCTGGCCGAGCTCCGCGTCTTCGAGCCGCTCCACTACACGCTCGAGCTCGACGGGGAGGTACGTCGGCTCGACGCGATGCTCGTCGCCGTCGGGAACGGCCCCTCCTTCGGGGGTGGTCTGCGCATCACTCACGGCGCCGAGATCGACGACGGCATGCTTGATGTCGTGATCATCAAGCCGATGAGCAAGCTGGACCTCGTGCGGACCTACCCGAAGCTGTACTCAGGCGCGCACACACGGCATCCTGCCTACGAGCACCACCGCGTGCGCACGGTCACCGTCGCAGCGCCCGGGGTGGTGGCCTACGCCGACGGCGAGCGACTCGGGGCTCTGCCGCTGACTGTCGAGGTTGTTCCGCACGCGCTCCGGGTACTGGCCCCACGATGACGACGCCTTCTGAGCAGTACGCCCAGTTCCGCCGCAACCAGCAGTCGCCGGTCTTCGCGGAGTTCGCCTCGCTCTACGACTTCGAGCTCGACGACTTCCAGGTCCGGGCCTGTCAGGAGCTCGAGGCCGGAAACGGCGTCCTCGTCGCTGCGCCCACCGGGTCCGGGAAGACCCTGGTCGGCGAGTTCGCCGTCCACCTCGCCCTGCAGCAGGGGCGGAAGTGCTTCTACACCGCCCCGATCAAGGCGCTCTCGAACCAGAAGTTCAACGACCTCGTCAACCGGTACGGCCCTGAGAAGGTCGGCCTCCTCACCGGGGACAACACGATCAACGGCGAGGCGCCGATCGTGGTGATGACCACCGAGGTCCTCCGCAACATGCTCTACGCGGGCTCGAGGACCCTTGCCGGCCTGGGGTACGTGGTCATGGACGAGGTCCACTACCTCGCCGACCGGTTCCGCGGCGCCGTGTGGGAGGAGGTCATCATCCACCTCCCCGAGTCGGTCGCCCTCGTGTCGCTGTCGGCGACCGTTTCGAACGCCGAGGAGTTCGGCGAATGGCTCTCCACCGTTCGCGGAGCCACCACCACGATCGTCGAGGAGCGCCGGCCCGTGCCGCTGTACCAGCACGTGATGGTCGGCCGCCGGATGTACGACCTGTTCGCCGACCGCGAAGGGGCCGGTCTGGGTGCGGAGTCCAAGGTCAACCAGGACCTGTTGAGGGTGGCTCGGGACGACTGGCGGTCGACCCGGACCAACGACCGGCGTGACAAGCGCGGCGGTCCCCGAGGCCGTGCGGGCGCACGCGGCCAAGGAGCGCGTCGCCCTTACCTGCCGAGCCGGTTCGACGTGGTCGAGCGGCTCGACTCCGAGGGGCTTCTCCCGGCGATCGTGTTCATCTTCAGCCGGGTCGGCTGCGACGCGGCCGTGACCCAGTGCCTCAACGCGAACCTGCGCCTGACGTCGCCCGCCGAGCGCGACACCATCCGCCGCTTCGTCGACGACCGGTGCCGGAACATCCCGGACGAGGACCTGCACATCCTCGGCTACCACGACTTCCTCGAGGGGCTCACCCGCGGCATCGCAGCCCATCACGCGGGCATGCTCCCGACCTTCAAGGAGTGCGTGGAGGCCCTCTTCGCCGAGGGACTCTGCAAGGTCGTGTTCGCGACCGAGACGCTGGCACTCGGGATCAACATGCCGGCGCGTTCGGTCGTGATCGAGAAGCTGAGCAAGTGGAACGGCGAGACCCACGCCGACATCACGCCGGGGGAGTACACCCAGCTCACCGGCCGGGCCGGTCGGCGCGGCATCGACGTCGAGGGCCACGGCGTGGTGCTGTGGCAGCCGGGCACCGACCCGAGGGCAGTGGCCGGTCTCGCATCGACCCGCACCTACCCCCTCAAGTCGTCCTTCCGGCCGTCGTACAACATGGCGGTCAACCTCGTGAAGCAGGTCGGCAGGCACACCGCCCGCGAGCTGCTCGAGTCGTCGTTCGCCCAGTTCCAGGCCGACAAGGCCGTCGTCGGGCTCGCACGGCAGCTGCGCAAGAGCGAGGAGGCCCTCGAGGGCTACGCCGAGGCTGCGACCTGCCACCTCGGCGACTTCATGGAGTACTCCGCCATCCGCCGTCGGCTGAAGGACGTCGAGTCCTCGCTCGCGAAGGTGCGCAAGAGCGACCGCCGCGACGAGGTGGTCGCCTCCCTCGAGGCGCTGCGACCCGGGGACGTCATCGACGTGCCGTCCGGGAGGTACGCCGGCATGGCGGTCGTCGTGGACCCCGGCGCGACCTCGGACCGGGAAGGCCCCCGCCCGTACGTCGTCACCTCCGACCGGCAGGCGCGGCGGCTGTCGATGGTCGACTTCCCCGTGCCGGTCGAGGCGCTGACCAGGGTGCGGATCCCGAGGAACTTCAACGGCCGCAACCCGCAGTCCCGGCGCGACCTCGCCTCCACGCTTCGCGCCAAGACCCACGGCCTGACGCCTCCTCCGCCTGGACGGGGAGCGCCGGCCCGCGGGCGGCGAGGGCCGAGCAGCGGGCGCCAGGCCGAGGGGGAGCAGGAGATCAGCAGGCTGCGGGCCGAGCTCCGCGCGCATCCCTGCCACGGCTGCTCCGACCGGGAGAACCACGCCCGCTGGGCCGAGCGGTACCACAAGCTGGCCCGGGACACCCGCACGCTGCAGCGGCGGATCGAGCAGCGCACCAACACGATCGCTCGCCAGTTCGACCGGGTCTGTGACCTGCTGACCGCCCTGGGCTACCTCGAGAACGACGAGGTCACCACGACCGGCGAGCGCCTGATGCGCATCTACACCGACATGGACCTCGTCGCCGCGGAGTCGCTGCGCCACGGCATCTGGGAGGGCCTCTCCCCGAGCGAGCTGGCCGCCGCCCTCTCGGCGCTGGTCTTCGAGTCCAGGCGGGCCGACGACGCCTCTCCGCCTCGTGTCCCGGGCGGCCGGGTGAAGGACACCCTGGGCGAGATGGTCGAGCTGTGGGCCGACCTGGACGCGCTGGAGCGCGAGCACAAGCTCGACTTCCTGCGCGAGCCTGATCTGGGCTTCGCCTGGGCCGCCTACCGGTGGGCAGAGGGTGCCTCCCTCGACGAGGTGCTCAACGAGACCGACCTCGCCGCCGGTGACTTCGTGCGCTGGGTGAAGCAGCTCCTCGACCTCGCCGACCAGGTGGCCGACGCGGCGGGCGACCCCGCCCTGCGGAAGACCGCGCGCAAGGCCTCGGACGCCCTGAGGAGAGGTGTCGTGGCGTACTCGAGCGTCTCGGACTAGCCCGGCGTTCTCGCCCGTCGCCGCATCCTTTAACCTTTCTTCGTACCCCTCCTTTTTCTTCCTATTTGGGTGCCTTGTGCTTCTGGAGGAGCCGTGGGAAACGCGTCTCGGGCGTCCTGGATCGACCAGTTCGTACTGCGTGGCCCTGAGCCGGGCGGCGCGCTGTCGCCGTTCCGCCAGGCCGTCTTGGCCGGCGAACAGCTGGCCCGCGTGGCAGAGGACCGCGGCGGTCTTCCGCGCGCGTCCTACGACGCCCTGGGCACCGCGCGGCACCAGGCGCGGCTGCTGTCCGAGCTCGCGAGGCTTCTCGACCAGGACGTGGCGGCGCTCGCCACGCGGGCCGACAACGCACCGGCTCCCACGGAGGACCCTGTCGCTCGCGCCCGGGTGCTGAGCGCCTCGCTGAGCGGTGTGGTCCGGGCGACGGCGACACTGCTCGACACCTGCCACTCGATGCTGCTCCTGGCGGAGCGGCTGCTCGTCGTACGCCGGACACGCAGTCGTCTCGAGCTGATGGCTGCCGTGGAGACCCTCAGGGGCGCCGCTTCGACCGCGCACCTCACGCTGCTCGCGAACTTGCCACGGCTCACCGACTCCGTGCTCTACGACGAGCTGGAGTCGGGTCTGAGCTCTGTGGAGGTGACCTTCGCCGTCGCCACCCGGATCAGTGCCTCCATCCGGAGCGAGATGGAGCTCCCGCCGTCGTTGCCGGCTCAGCGGCCCGGCGTGCTCGAGCCGCGTTAGCCGACCGGGCGGTTCTCGTAAGGCGTGGACAGCACGATCGTCGTACGCGTCGACACGTTCGCCGCGCTCCGGATCCGGGCCAGCAGGTCCTCGAGGTCGACAGGCGTGGACACCCGGGTCTTGAGGATGTAGGACTCGTCGCCGGCCACGGACCAGCAGCTCTCGATCTCCGGGATGCCACTCAGACGCTCGGGTGAGTCGTCGGGCTGCGAGGGGTCGATCGGACGGATCGAGATGAAGGCAGTCAGGGGCAGCTCCAGCTGGTCGTAGTCGACCAGGGCGGCGTAGCCCTTGATCACCCCACGGTTCTCGAGTCGCTTGACGCGCTGGTGGACAGCGGACGTCGAGAGACCGGTGGCCTTGCCGAGGTCGGTGAAGGACATCCGGCCGTCGGCCGCGAGCAGGGCAAGGATGCGGCGGTCGAGGTCTTCCACGACATGCACCCTAGCGGCGCGACCCTGCGCGCCTTCGCCATCGTGGCGATTGTCACCATGGAAGACTCGGCGCCGTGACCCAGCGCCTGATGCTTCTCGACACCGCGTCCCTCTACTTCCGGGCCTACTTCGGCGTCCCTGACTCGATCCGGGCTCCCGACGGAACGCCGGTGAACGCGGTTCGTGGGCTGCTCGACTTCATCTCCCGGCTGGTGACCGACTACCAGCCCACCCATCTCGCCTGCTGCTGGGACAACGACTGGCGGCCCCAGTGGCGGGTCGACCTGCTCCCGTCGTACAAGGCGCACCGCGTGGAGAAAGAGCTGCCGAAGGAGCGGCCAGGCGGTGCCCACTACGAGGAGGAGGTCCCCGACCCGCTCGAGGCGCAGATCCCGGTCATCGTCGAGGTGCTCGAGGCGTTCGGGATCGCGATCGTCGGCGCCGACGGGTACGAGGCCGACGACGTGATCGGAACCCTGGCCACGTCCGCCGGGATGCCGGTCGACGTGGTGACCGGTGACCGCGACCTGTTCCAGCTCGTCGACGACGACGCGGAGGTCCGTGTGCTCTACACCGCTCGCGGGGTCGGGAGGCACGAGCAGGTCACCAACGAGGTGATCCGTTCCAAGTACGGCATCGACGGGCGGCAGTACGCCGACTTCGCGGCGTTGCGGGGTGACCCGTCGGACGGGCTCCCGGGTGTTGCAGGCGTGGGGGAGAAGACCGCCGAGACCCTGCTGCGACGGTTCGGCGACCTTGCGGGCATCGTGGCGGCCGCGTCCGACCCGGCCAGCGACCTGGCGCCCGGGCCTCGACGCAAGATCAAGGACGCCGCGGAGTACCTCCTCGTCGCACCGAAGGTCGTAGGTGTCGCCCGAGACCTCGACCTCGGCACGCCGGAGCTGGCCCTGCCCCGTACCCCGGCGCGCCCGGACCGGCTCGTGGAGCTCAGCGAGACGTGGGGCCTCGGTGGCTCCGTCACCCGGCTCTTGGACGTCCTGACGGACAGCAACGGCTGACCCTCCCCCTGTAACGCGGGGTTATGGACGCTCCACAAGCGGCATACCGCCCAGGAACCGTCCATAACCCCGCACCAGATGCCCTTCGGCGGGCGGTCGACCCTCAGACGACCGGGATCAGCTTCTGCGCCTCGGCGGCCTCACGCGACGCCGCTGCCCGTTTCTGGGCCTCGGCAAGGTTCTGGCTCGCGTGCTGACGCCACCAGGCCTGGCCCGACTCCGGCAGGGTGTGGATCGGGTCGTAGTACTCGTAGGTCCGCGTGAGGGCCTCGGGGTCGCTCGCCTCGATCGAGGTCCGGTAGTTCTTGGTCCAGTACGAGATACCGCGCTCGCGGTCGTAGTCGTCGAGCTGGTGAACCCACCGCTTGCCGACGAACGGCACGTCGCACACGATCCGCGGCGTCGCGAAGCCCGGCAGATAGCCCATGATCCCGTGCTGCAGCCGCTGCGCGTCGGCGACCGATACCCGCCAGTGCTCGCTGAACGGGATCATGTCGGCCATGTAGAAGTAGTAGGGCATGATCTGTGCGCCGTCGAGGAGCGCGAAGCTCAGGTCGAGCAGCGTGTGCGCGTCGGCGTTGACACCGTTGAGCAGCACGCCCTGGTTGCGGACGTCGCGGATGCCGGTGTCCAGCATCGCCCGCGCCGCCTTGGCCACCAGCGGCGTCACCGAGTTGGCGTGGTTGACGTGCGTGTGGATCGCGATCGACACGCCGCGCCGGCGAGCCAC
>DATGYO010000056.1:0-42384 GCA_035297905.1 Nocardioidaceae bacterium | reverse complement strand
GGGCCGAGCTCGTCGATGCGCTCCACCAGCGGCCGGCCGAGCAGCCGCTTCGTCTCGCGCAGCCCCTGCGGGCTCCCCTTGGCCAGCGACGCGCAGATCTCGTCGACCTCGATGTTGAGCTCGTCCTCCGCGACAGCCTTGGTGACCAGGCCCATCCGCTCGGCGTCGCGGCCGGTGAACACGTCACCGGTGAGGAACGTCAGCGCCGCCGAGCGGTCGGTCATCCGGGGCAGCACGCTGAGCGAGATCGCCGCGGGGGTGAGCCCGAGGCGGACCTCGGTGAAGGCGTACGTCGCGTCGCTCGCGCTCAACGCGATGTCGGAGGCCGCCACGATCCCGATGCCGCCGGCGCGGACGTTGCCGTGCAGCCGCGTCACGACCGGCTTGGCCAGGGTCGCGATCCGGCGCTGGAGGTCGACGAGCACCCCGGCCGCCTTCTCCATCCCCTCGTCGCTGGCCTCGGACAGGTCCGCGCCCGAGCAGAAGGTGCGGCCCTCCGCACGGATCACGACGACCTTCACGTCCTCGTCGCCCTCCGCCCGCTCGAGACCGTCGAACAGCTCGCCGACGAGCTGCCTCGAGAGGGCGTTGCGGTTGTGCTGGGAGTCGAGGGTCAGCGTGGCGACGCCGTCGACGACGTCGTAGTGGACGAGCTCGTCAGACATGACTTCCATCTCTCTCGGTGGTTCGGTGACTTCCCAAGCGTTGTGGACGGTCCCCAAGCGGTTTGCCGCTTGTGGACCGTCCATAACCCCGCGTTACAAGGGGGTTAGGGGTCAGTAGGACTTGGGCAGGCCCAGCGAGTGCATGCCCACGAAGTTCAGGATCATCTCGCGCGACACCGGTGCGATGCGACCGGCCCTGGCCGCGACCAGCAGACCGGCGACGCCGTACTCCTGGGTGATGCCGTTGCCGCCGTGAGCCTGGACCGCTCGGTCCGCGGCGTCGCAGGCCGCCTCCGCCGCGGCGTACTTCGCCATGTTGGCCGCCTCACCGGCCCCAAGGTCGTCGCCGGCGTCGTAGAGCGCGGCCGCCTTCTGGGTCATCAGCCGGGCCAGCTCGATCTCGATCTTCGACTGGGCCAGGGGGTGCGCGAGACCCTGGTGGGAGCCGATCGGCGCCCCGAAGACCTCACGCTCCTTCACGTAGGCGACCGCCTTGTCGAGGGCGTAGCGTGCCAGCCCGGTCGAGAACGACGCCGCCATGATCCGCTCCGGGTTCAGCCCGGCGAACAGCTGGACCAGACCCGCGTCCTCGTCGCCGACCAGGGCATCGGCCGGCAGCCGCACGTCGTCGATGAACACCGAGAACTGCTGCTCGGGGCTGACGATCTCCATCGGGATCGGCTGGTACTCGAAGCCGGGAGCGTCGGTCGGCACCACGAAGAGGCAGGGCTTGAGCTTGCCGGTCTTCGCGTCCTCGGCGCGGGCGACGACCAGCACGTTGGCCGCCTCGTCGACGCCGGAGATGTAGATCTTCCGGCCCTTGAGGATCCAGCCGTCGCCGTCGCGTCGGCCGGTGGTGGTGATGTTGTGCGAGTTGGTGCCGGCATCCGGCTCGGTGATCGCGAACGCCATCGTCTGGGTGCCGTCGCAGATGCCGGGGAGCCACCGCTGCTTCTGCTCCTCGGTGCCGAAACGAGAGATCACGGTGCCGCAGATCGCCGGGGAGACGACCATCATCAGCAGCGGGCAGCCCTGGGCGGCCAGCTCCTCGCAGACTGCCGCGATGTCGCCGATGCCGCCCCCGCCACCGCCGTACCCCTCGGGGATGTTGATCCCGAGGTAGCCGTTCTTGCCGATCGCGAGCCACAGGTCGGTGGTCTTCCCGCCGCTGCGGGCCTGCTTGACGAAGTACTCCCGCCCGTAGCCGGAGGCGAGCTTGGCGACCTCCTTGCGCAGGCTCTGCCGCTCCTCGGACTCGGTGAACGCTGGGTTCATGGGCTCACTCACTGCTGTCTCCTTCGGTTGCGGCTTCCTGCTCTGGACCCTGGTCCTGCTGTACGACGGCCAGCACGGCGCCCGCGGCGACCTGGTCGCCCACTGACACAGGGAGGTCCGCGACCACGCCGTCGTGAGGCGCGGACACTGTGTGCTGCATCTTCATCGCCTCGAGCACGAGGACCGGCTGCCCGGCCGTGACCTCGTCGCCGACGGCCGCCGCGAGGGACACGACGCTGCCCGGCATCGGCGCGAGGAGGGAACCTGTGGCGACCTGGTCGGCCGGGTCGACGAACCGGGGTACGACGGTCATGGCGAGGTGCCCGTGGACGGACTCGACGTCGACGCGGTCACCGGCGAGGAACACGTCGAAGGCGTGGGCTACCCCGTCGTGGTCGACGACGACCCGCCAGCGTCCCGGGGTGACCTCCTGCACGCACGTCGCCCGGGCGTCGTGCACCTCGTCGTAGACATCGGCGAAGCGATAGCCCTCGCGACCGGCGTACCAGCCGACCTGGTACTTCGTGCCCTCGTAGTCGAACGTCGTGATCTGTGGCGCGGACGCCACGTTGCGCCAGCCCGCCGGGATCCGCTGCTGAACGCGCCGCCGCGCCGCGGTCGACTCGGTGGTGGCCACCGACGCGGCGAAGAACATCAGGCTCTGCTGCGTGGCCGTTCCGGGCATGTGCCGGTCGAGGCTGGGCAGCTCCTCGTCCACTAGGAAGTCGGTGCTGACCCTGCCGGCGAGGAACGCCGGATGGTTGAGCGCCTCGACCAGCAGGTCCCGGTTGGTGCGGAGGCCGTGCAGACGCGCCCGGCGTAACGTCGCCGCGAGCCTCCGGGCGGCCTGGTCCCGGGTGGGCGCCCAGGCGATCACTTTGGCGAGCATCGCGTCGTAGTACGTGCCCACCTCGTTGCCCGCCTCGAAGCCGGAGTCGAGCCGGATGCCCCAGGTCGCGGGGTTCTCGAACTCCGCCGAGACTCCGGGGACTTCGAAGGAGGTGAGCCGACCGCTCTGGGGCTGCCAGTCTGCAGCCGGGTCCTCCGCGTAGAGACGGACCTCGACCGCGTGGCCCTGAGGGCCGTGGACCGTCGGCTCCAGCGGCTGACCTTCTGCGACCTCGATCTGCAAGGCGACGAGGTCCGTGCCGGTGACGAGCTCGGTGACCGGATGCTCGACCTGGAGCCTGGTGTTCATCTCGAGGAACCAGAACTTGTCGCCGGAGAGCAGGAACTCGACCGTGCCGGCGCCGACGTAGTCGATCGCCTCCGCCGCCTTGCGGGCTGCCTCGTGCAGGGCCTTCCGGGTCTCGTCGGACAGACCGGGCGCCGGCGTCTCCTCGACGACCTTCTGGTGGCGGCGCTGGAGAGAGCAGTCCCGTTCGCCGAGCACGATGACGTTCCCGTCGGTGTCGCCGACGACCTGGACCTCGACGTGGCGCCCCTGCTCGACGTACGGCTCACAGAAGACGGTCGGGTCCCCGAATGCGGAGGCGGCCTCGTTCGCCGCGAGCTCGACCTGGTGCTGGACCTGCTCCAGCAGGCGGACGACCCTCATCCCGCGGCCGCCGCCACCGGCAGACGCCTTGACCAGCAACGGAAGGTCGTCCTCGGTGACCGACTCCGGCGCGATCTCGCCGAGCACCGGGACGCCGGCCTTCTCCATGAGCTTCTTGGCCTCGACCTTCGACCCCATCGCCTCGATCGAGTCCGGCGACGGACCGACCCAGGTCAGGCCCGCCTCCTGCACCTGGCGCGCGAAGCCGGCGTTCTCGGAGAGGAAGCCGTAGCCGGGATGGACAGCGTCGGCGCCTGTCTTCCTGGCGGCCTCCACAACGAGGTCGCCGCGGAGGTACGTCTCGCCCGGCGTGTTCCCGGGCAGTCGCACCGAGAGGTCGGCCTCGCGCACGAACGGCAGGTCCGCATCAGCGTCCGAGAACACCGCGACGCTCTCGATGCCCAGCGTGCGGCATGTCCGGAAGACGCGGCGGGCGATCTCGCCCCGGTTCGCGACGAGCAGTCGTTGGATGGTCATGGTCACAAAGTCCTCCGTCGAGAGGCGGACGACCGGACGGTGCCCGCGGGGAGCGTCAAAGGGCTTGGCCGCGGCGCCCGCAGCGGAGATCGACCAGGCAGCGTGGCCGCCGGGCGACGCGCCGCCCCAGCGACCGCGGGTGCCGGCAGGTCGTCGGCCGGTCGGTGACACGGCTGGGTTACCAGGGCCATCCCCCTCACATCCTGAAGACGCCGAAGCGGTCGGTGCCCTCGTAGGGGGCGTTGTCGATCACGGACAGGGCGATGCCGAGCACGGTCCGGGTGTCACGCGGGTCGATCACCCCGTCGTCGTACAACCTCCCGGACAGGAAGAACGGCAGGGACTCGGACTCGACCTGGTCCTCGACGTACTTCCGCAAGCCCGCGTCGGCCTCCTCGTCGTACACCTCGCCCTTCGCCTCCGCGGCGGCGCGCGCGACGATCGACAGCACGCCGGCGAGCTGCTGCGGGCCCATGACCGCGGACTTCGCGGACGGCCAGGTGAACAGGAAGCGCGGGTCGTACGCGCGGCCGCACATGCCGTAGTTACCGGCGCCGTACGAGGCGCCCATCATGATCGAGATGTGGGGCACGGTGGAGTTGCTGACCGCGTTGATCATCATCGCGCCGTGCTTGATGATGCCGCCCTGCTCGTACTCCGCGCCAACCATGTAGCCGGTGGTGTTGTGCAGGAACAGCAGAGGTACGTCGACCTGGTTGGCCAGCTGGATGAACTGCGCGGCCTTCTGGGACTCCTCGCTGAACAGCACGCCCTGGGCGTTGGCGAGGATGCCGACCGGGTGGCCGTGGATCTTGGCCCAGCCGGTGACGAGGGAGGGGCCGTACAGGGGCTTGAACTCGTCGAAGACGACCTTGTTGCTCTCGGTCACGCCGTCGCAGATGCGCTCGATGACCTCGCGCGGGTCGAACGGCTCCTTCAGGTCGGTCGGGATCAGGTCGAGGAGCTCGTCCGCGTCCTTCTCCGGCTCGGCGTACTGCTCGGCGTAGCCCAGCGACGTCCCGCGGGCCTTGCGCCAGTTGAGGCGGGCGACGATGCGCCGGCCCAGACGGATCGCGTCGTACTCGTCGACGGCGAGGTAGTCGGCCAGGCCCGAGGTGCGCGCGTGCATCTCGGCTCCGCCGAGCGCCTCGTCGTCGGACTCTTCGCCAGTCGCCATCTTCACCAGCGGCGGACCACCGAGGAAGACCTTCGCGCCCTCCTTGACCATCACGACGTAGTCGCTCATGCCGGGCACGTAGGCCCCACCCGCCGTGGAGTTGCCGAAGACGAGGGCGACCGTCGGGGTCTTCGCGGCCGACGCCTGGGTGATCCCGCGGAACAGGCCTCCACCGGGGATGAAGATCTCCTTCTGGCTGGGCAGGTCGGCACCGCCCGACTCCACGAGGTTCACCGTCGGGAGCCGGTTCTCGCGCGCGATCTGCGCGGCCCGGAACACCTTCTTCACGGTCCACGGGTTGCTCGCACCACCCCGGACGGTCGGGTCGTTGGCGATGATCATGCACTCGACGCCTTCGACCACACCGATCCCGGTGACGACGGCAGCGCCGACCTTGTACTCCGACCCCCACCCGGCGAGCGGGCTGAGCTCGAGGAAGGCGGAGCCCTCGTCGACGAGGAGCTCGATGCGCTCGCGGGCGAGGAGCTTGCCGCGCTTGCGGTGGCGGGCGACGTACTTCTCGCCGCCGCCCTCGACCGCCTTCGCGTGCTCCGCCTCGAGGTCGGCGATCTTGCGGAGCATCTCCTCCCGCCGGGTCGGCGTCTCGTCCGACGACCCGACCTCCGGCGCCGCGGTGTCGGTGCTCATGAGGTGAATCCCAGGAGTCGGGCGGTCAGGTCGTTGAGCACTTCGGTGGCTCCTCCTCCGATTCCGAGGATCCGGGCATCGCGGTAGGCCCGCTCCACCTCGATCCCGTGCATGTATCCGGTGCCGCCGTGGATCTGGACGGCCTGGTCCACGACGAAGCTGCACGCCTCGACGGCGAACGCCTTTGCCTGCAGGGCTTCGGCCAACGGGTTCTCGCCCTCGACGAAGCGGCGGGCGATCTCACGCGTGTAGGTGCGGGCGACGTCGACCTTCCGGTGCATCTCGACGAGCTTGTGCTGGACGACCTGGCGGGCGGCCAGCGGCTTGCCGAAGGTCTCCCGCTGCTTGGCGTACTCCGCCGTCAGCTCGAGCGCCCGCGCGGCAATGCCGTAGCCGTGGACCGCCAGCGCCAGCCGCTCGGTGACGAACTGCTGCGCGATCAGCACGAAGCCGCCGTTCTCCTCGCCGACGAGGTTGCCTGCCGGGACGCGAAGGTCGGTGAAGGACAGCTCCGCGGTGTCGGAGCAGTGCCACCCCATCTTCGACAGCGAGCGCGTGACCTCGAACCCGGGCGTGCCCTTCTCGATGACGAGCAGGCTGACACCGCCGTAGCCGGGGCCGCCGGTGCGGACCGCCGTCGTGACGAAGTCCGCGCGGACTCCCGAGGTGATGAACGTCTTCGCTCCGTTGACGACGAACGTGTCGCCATCGCGTACGGCGGTCGTGCGGATGCTCGCGACGTCCGAACCGCCTCCGGGCTCGGTGATCGCCAGCGACCCGATCGCCTCGCCGGCCAGCGTGGGCCGCGCGAACCTGTCGACCAGGTCTGCGCTGCCGGCCGCGACGATGTGTGGGAGCGCGATCCCCGAGGTGAACAGCGCAGCCAGCAGGCCGGAGCTCGCACCTGCCTCTGCCATCGCCTCGGTCAGCGCGAGCGCGTCGAGGAACGTGCCGCCGCTCCCGCCCTTGTCCGCAGGCACGCCGAGGCCGAGGAAGCCCTGCTTCGCCGCGGACCGGTGCAGCTCGCGGGGCACTTCGCCGGCGTCCTCCCACTCCTGCAGGAACGGCAGGATCTCCTTGCGCACGAAGGCGCGTGCGCTCTCCCGCAGAGCCTCCTGCTCCGGGCTGAAGAAGCTCACAACAGGTCCTCCGTGATGCTCACGTGCCGGGAGCGCAGCCACTCACCGAGCGCCTTGGCCTGCGGGTCGAACCGGGTCGAGGCGGCGACGCCCTGACCGAGGAGCCCACGGATCACGACGTTGACCGCGCCCAGGTTGGGCAGCGCGTACACCTCCACGGGCAGGTCCGCCGCCTCGGGGAGCAGGTCGCGGATCCGCTCCGGCGTGACGAACTTGGTCAGCCAGGCGATCCGGGCCCCCGCATGGGTGCTCCGGTCCACCCAGAGACCGATGTTGGCGTCCCCGCCCTTGTCACCCGACCGTGCATGCACGAAGGTCCCCAGCGGCAGACGTCGGGTGACCTTGTCCGGTGGCGCCTGCTGGGCCACCTCGTCGACCGGGACGTCGCTCCGCACGGCCTCCGCCTCGGCGGCCGACATCTCCGGTGACCCCGTGTCCGGCCCCTCGGCCCCGGCTCCCCCTGCTCCGGCGGCGGCCTCGCCCAGCGGGATCACCTCGGCGCGGCCGTCCGCGTGGATCACTGTGTGCTCGACGGCCGCCCGGTCGACGTACTCGGCTCGGTAGACGCCGTAGGGCGAGGCGGGTGCCGGCGGGGCCGTGAGGGTGAAGCCGGGGTACGACGCGAGGCCGAGCTCGACCGCCGCCGCCGTGAAGTGCTTGCCCACGACGTTGGCGTCGCCGTCCTTGACCGAGCAGCGCAGCCGGCAGCTCGCCGCCTCCTCCGTCGAGGCGTCGTCGCGGTCGGTGCGCGCGAGGGTCCACTCGACGGAGCCCGGCGGGTTCTTCGAGAGCGCCGCCTCCATCTGCATGCGGACCCAGTCGGCCTTGGCGTCGATGTCGAGCCCGACGAGGACGAACTCCACGGTGTTGCGGAAGCCGCCGAGCTCGTTGACACACACCTTGAGCTGCGCCGGAGGAGCCTCGCCGCGGACGCCGGAGACGCGTACCCGGTCGTCGCCCTCCTCGGCGAGCTCGATGGTGTCGAGGTGGGCGGAGACATCCGGACCGAGGTAGGTGGGGCCGCCGATCTCGTACATCAGCTGTGCGGTCACGGTGTCGGTGGTGACCACGCCGCCGGTGCCGGCGTGCTTGGTGATGACCGAGCTGCCGTCGGCGGCGACCTCGGCGATCGGAAAGCCCAGCGGCCTCGTGTCGGGCTTGAACGAGCGGAAGCCCGAGAAGTTGCCGCCCGTGGCCTGGGCTCCGCACTCGATGATGTGGCCCGCCACCATGGCACCCGCGAGCGCGTCGTAGTCCGCCGGGGACCAGCCGAAGTGGGACGCCGCCGGCCCGACGACGAGGGAGGCGTCGGTGACGCGCCCGGTCACGACGACGTCCGCTCCGCGGTCGAGGGCGGCGGCGATGCCGAAGGCGCCGAGGTAGGCGTTGGCAGTCAGGGCGTTCTCGATGCCGAGCTCCTTCACGCGCGGCATGAGGTCGTCGCCCTGCACGTAGGCGATCTGCGGGTCGAGACCCTGCGCCTGCGCGATCTCGCGGAGCTTGTCGACGAGGCCGGCAGGGTTGAGGCCCCCGGCGTTCGCCACGATCTTCACGCCACGCTCGAGCGCGAGACCCAGGCAGTCCGCCGCCTGCTTGGCGAACGTGCGGGCGTACCCGAGCGTAGGGTCCTTCATCTTGTCGCGGCCGAGGATGAGCATGGTCAGCTCGGCGAGGTAGTCGCCGGTGAGCACGTCGAGCTCGCCGCCCTCGAGCATCTCGCGCATCGCGGAGAGCCGGTCGCCGTAGAACCCGCTGCAGTTACCGACCCGCAGCACGCCGTCCGCCGTACTCATGCCTGGAGGCCCTTCGGCTCTCGGCCACGGCCGGGCTCACGGCCACCGCCGGGCGGGCCTGCGAAGGCCTGGGCGATGTCGAGCCAACGGTCGGCCTCCGGGCCGGTCGCGACGAGGTCGAGGTCGTCGCGGTGGCGGCGCTGGGTGACGAGGAGGCAGAAGTCGTACGCCGAGCCACGGACCGACTGGGCGGCGTCCGCCGGGCCGTAGGTCCAGGTCTCCCCGCTCGGGGAGGTGAGCTCGACCCGGAACTCCTCGGCCGGGGCCTCGAGCTGGTGCACGGAGAACGCGAAGTCACGGGTGCGGACGCCGAGGTGCACGAGGTGACGGATCCGGTCGGCCGGCGCGACGGTGACGCCGAGCGCCTCGGCGACGTCGAGCCCGTGCGCCCAGGTCTCCATGTAACGAGCGGTCGCCATCGACGTGGGGCTCATCGGCGGGCCGAACCAGGGCAGCTTCTGGTCGGACGGGTAGTCGGCCAGCGTGGCCGCGAGCTCCTTGCGTGCCTGGCGCCAGCGGTGCAGCAGCTCCGTGGACGGCAGCTCGGCCAGCCGGGCCGCCTCGGTGTCGACGAACCCCTCCGGGTCCTCGATGGCCTGGAGCACGACGGCGTCCCAGGCCCACTTGTCGGTCGCCGCCTTGACGGCAACCTCGTCGGTCCACGCCAGGTGGGCGATCTGGTGCGCGATGTCCCAGCCTTGCGCCGGGGTCGGCGTGCGCCAGCCGGCGTCGTCGAGGGACGCGACGAGCTGCTGGAGCTGGTCCCCCTCGGCCGTGAGGTCGGCGAGCACGCCCGCGAGCCTGTCGTCCTTGCTCATGCGGTCTCCTCTGCTTCGGAGAGGTAGCTGATCTGGGCGTCGAGGGTGCGCGCCCACTGGTCGAGGATCCGCTTGCGACGAGAGGTGTCGTCGCTGATCGTGTTGGCCAGGCCCAGGCCGCGGACCAGGTCGAGCGTGGCCTGGACGAGCTCGCGGACGCCCGGCTGCCTCTCGTCGACGCCGAGGAGCTCCACGGTGCGCCGGTGGATCTCCCGGCCGATCCGTTGCTCGAGGGGCGCGAGAGCAGCGAGCAGCTGCGGGTCCGTACGCGCCGCGACCCACAGCTCCAGGGCGGCGGTGAACACCGGGCTGGTGAAGTGGTCGGCGAGCATCTCGAGCACCGCCCGGGTGCGGCGGCGGCCGCTGGGGAGGTTGGTGGCTGCGTCGGCCAGCTCGCGGCCGCGGACGTCGCTGAGGTGTGCGACGGCGGCGAGGACCAGGTCGTTCTTCGTCGGGAAGTGGTGCAGCTGCGCCCCACGCGAGACTCCGGCGCGCTTCGACACCAGCGTGGTCGTCGTTCCACTCCAGCCGCGTTCGACGAGCAGGTCGACGGTGGCCTCGAGCAGCCGTTGCCGCATCGCTCGCGTGCGCTCCTCCTGGGGCACGCGGGCGGCCGCGGTGGACGTCATGCGGCGATCCTCACGGCTTACTAACAAACAGTCAAGCCTGACTGTTTACTGTCCAGACGGCGGACGCGCCAAGATAGGCACATGTTCCGAGAGGCGACCGAGAGCGACCTGCTCGCACTGACCGAGCTCGAGCGTGACGCCAACCTCGTCGCGCTGAGCCACGTGTTCCCTCCCGACGAGTACCCGTTCCCCTTCGACGACGTGCTGGCACGGTGGCGCCTGGTGTACGACGACCCGACGACCGTCGTGCTCGTTCAGGACCGGCGCGACGGCTCGGGACTGACCGTCTTCGCGGCCTACGACGACACGACGCTGCGCCACGTCGCCGTACACCCCGACCACTGGGGGCAGGGACTTGCGACAGCGGCGATCGAGACCGCGCTGCAGGCGATGGACCAGCGCGGGACGACCGCCGCGTCGCTGTGGGTGCTGCAGGACAACCACCGCGCCCGCCGGCTCTACTCCTACCTGGGCTGGCGCGAGACCAGCGTCAAGCAGGAGGCGCCGTGGCCACCGCATCCCGTCGAGGTCCGGTACACCCGGCTCATCGTGCAGTCCGAGCGCTGACGGGCCTCGGCGGTCAGGGACGTCGGCTCCGTGCGGCTTCCGCGAGAGCCCGCACCCCACCACGCGCGACCTGGCCGGCCTGCGCGACGCGCGACACCGGGCGCCCCTCGGCACGGGCTCGGGAGGCACGACGCTCGCGCTCGATCTCCGCGAAGTACTTGTGGAAGTCCACCTGGATCGTGTGTCGCTTCGACGCCACGTAGCGCTTGCGGACCTGCTCGTCGTACTCCGCGATCTGCTCGCGCATCTCGTCGTACGTCGGGAGCTCACCCACCCCGCTGATCAGGTCGCCGACCCACTCGGCCTGGATCTCCGCCAGCGGCATGATCGCGCCGAGGGGCTGGATCAGGCCGACGAAGAACAGTCCGGGATGCTCGGGGTCCACGACCCGTCGGTACAGGTCGATGTGGTTGTCCTCGGCACGCACGACCTTCTCGTCGAAGAACGGGAAGGTCACCTTGTAGCCAGTGCAGTAGACGACGACGTCGACCTCGGCGGCGGAGCCGTCCTCGAAGAACACCTTCGAGCCTTCGAACCGGTCGATGTTCGGCTTCACGTCGATGTCGCCGTGACCGAGCCGGGTGAGCAGGTCGTCGCTCACGGTCGGGTGTGCGTGGAGCACGGCGTGGTCCGGCTCCGGGAGGCCGTAGTCGGTCACCTTGCCCTGGGCGAGCCGCAGCATCGCCGCCATCGACAGCTGCTGCACCTTCAACGGCATCCGGGCGACGACCGAGTCCGTCAGGTGGTCGGTGGGAACGCCGAAGATGAACTTCGGGACGATGTGCGCGCCCCGGCGCATCGCGAGGTACGTCTCGTCGGCGACCCGCGAGGACTCCACCGCGATGTCGGTCGCGGAGTTGCCGATGCCGAGCACCAGCACGCGCTTGCCGGCAAAGATGTCCGGCGTCTTGTAGTAGTGCGCGTGCATCTGCGTGCCCGGGAAGGCCTCCGCCCCCGGGAACGACGGCTCCGGCCACCGGGGGTCCCAGTGGTGGCCGTTGGCGACGATCACGTGCTCGTAGTGGCGGACCTCCGGCTCGCTCGGGTCTCCGTGCTCGTTGCGGCTGCGCAGCGTCACGGCGTACCGAGCGGCGTTGCCACGGTTGTCGCCAGCGCGGACGGTCACCGCGGTGACCGGTTCGACCTTCACAACCTCCGTGCGGAAGCTGATGTTGTCGCGGAAGCCGAACTGGTCCACGAAGTCGTCGAAGTACTTCGCGATCTGCCAGTGGTTCGGGTACTCCGGCAGGTCGTCCGGCATCGGGAAGCTCCGGTACTCCATCAGCTGCCGGGAGGTGTTGATGTGCAGCGACCGGTAGGCCGACGACATGCCGTTGTCGTTCTCGTAGCGCCAGTTGCCGCCGACCTGGCTGCCCATCTCGTAGCAGTCGAAGTCGATGCCACGCGCATGGAGGACCTGGGCGGCCGCGATCCCGGACGAGCCGGCGCCGATGATGCATACCCGAGCACTCATGAAGGGACCTTCCGGTAGAGGTGTAACAGGTTGCCATACCGAGAGTCGGTGCAGTCTATGGTTCTCGGGTGCCGTTCCCCTCGCCGCCCTGGTCCCTGCAGGGCCACATGTGGTTGTCGCTCTTCGCAGTTCGCTCCGGTACGACGACGCGCCCGGCCGGTCTGTACGGCGCCGCCTTCGTCGACTACGCCGAGGGAGGCGTGCTCTCCTACCGCGAGCTGCTGCTCGCCCGACTGGTCCGCGACGGCGCCGTTCCCCAGGTCCGCATCACCGACATCTGGGTGGACTCCGAGGCGTCGCGAGACGGCGGCCGCTCGCTGTGGGCGATCCCCAAGGACCTGGCCGACTTCCACGTCGCAGACCGACCCGTCGGCCCCGCGCGGCGCACCTCCTGCGACGCGAACGTCGGAGGCTCCCCCATCGCGGCCGCCCGGTTCACGGCAGCCCGGGTCCCGTCCCTGCGCACACCGTTCCGCTTCTCGGTCAACCAGGAGCGCGCTGAAGGCACGCGGGTGCTGACTCCGGTGTCCGGGACGTCGCGGAACATGCTCGTGCACGGACGGTGGGACTTCGGGAGCGACGGGCCGCTGTCCTGGCTCCAGGGCAGGAAGCCGGTCGGGTCGTTCCGCCTCGACGACTTCCGGGTCACCTTCGGCGGCTGACCCCCTCCGCCGTACCGCCTCTGCCTTCGCCGCGCCGAGTCACCCGTATTGGGCCGTCCGCCTCGCGCTCGTAGCGAAACTGTCGCGGCCAGGGGGTTCGGGGAGCGTTATTGCTACAAACCAGCCCACCCGCCCGGAACTTTGCTAGTCAGTCTGCGGCGGGGGTTCCTCGCCAGGAGGCGCCTCGGACATCTCTGCCGACGTCTCTGCGTCGGCCGCCGCGCGGCGGGCGGACTCGCGGATCTCGAACACCTCCGTGGCGAACCCGCCGACGGCCCGGGCGAGATCGCGGACCGCGGTGGTCACGATGTTGGTCACCGTACCCACCGCGGTCGCTGTCGCCTCGACCGTGTCCTGCAGGGCGTCCTTGCGGATCTCAGCCTTGCTGATGTGGTCCCTCGGGCTCATGGTTCCCAGTGTCAGGCAGCGTGTTCGGCCGGCGCGACCAGGGACGCATCCTGAGACCTGCCGACGAACGGCAGCCGGCTCAGGCTCGGCGGGCTCGGCAGCCTCCGCGAGACGCTGTTCGGCAAGGCCAGTCGACAGATTTTCTTCGCCACGCTGCCGAGCTGTCTGGTCAGCGGTCCGGTGTTGTAGTCCAGCCCGTAGCGCTCACAGATCTCACGAACCTCCTCGGCGATCTGCGGGTAGCGCCGGGCCGGGATGTCGGGGAACAGGTGGTGCTCGATCTGGTGCGAGAGGTTGCCGGTCAGGATGTGGAACAGCTTGCTGCCGGTGATGTTGGCCGACCCGAGCAGCTGGCGGAAGTACCACTGCCCGCGGGACTCGTCCTCGGTCTCCTCCTCCGAGAACGTGGCGACGCCGGCCGGGAAGTGGCCGCAGAAGATGATCCCGAAGGTCCAGATGTTGCGGACCAGGTTGGCCGTCGCGTTCCCGACCACGGTCGGCACGAACAGCGGGCCGGTCAGGGCCGGGAACAGCACGTAGTCCTTGAGGGTCTGGTTGCGGACCTTGCGGATCATCCCCTTGTGCAGGTGCTTGGTGTCGGCCCAGGTGCGCTCACCCGCGACGATCCGCTCGAACTCGAGGTCGTGCAGGAGCACGCCCCACTCGAAGAACAACATCAGGAGCGTCGCGTAGACGGGGTTCCCGAGGTAGTAGGGACGCCACTTCTGGTCCTCGTCCATGCGCAGGATGCCGTAGCCGATGTCGCGGTCCTTGCCGAGGATGTTGGTGAAGGTGTGGTGGATGTAGTTGTGGGAGTACTTCCACTGCTCACTGGGGCAGACGGTGTCCCACTCGTACATCTTGGAGTTCAGGCCTGGGTCACCCATCCAGTCGTACTGGCCGTGCATGACGTTGTGGCCGATCTCCATGTTGTCGAGGATCTTCGACACGCTCAGTGCGGCGACCGCGAGCGGCCAGGCCGGCGGGAGGTAGAACAGGGCACGCCCGGTGACCTCGAAGGCTCGCTGGGCCTTGACGACGTCGCGGATGTAGGTGGCGTCCTCGGCACCGAGCTCGCTGATGACGCGTTGGCGGATGGCGTCCATCTCGGCGCCGAACGCCTCGAGCTGCTCGGGTGTGAGGGTCTTGTGCTCGGACATGTGGATGTCCCTTCGGTCAGAGGTCGACGACGCAGTCGCCGACGGGTTGGCTGACGCAGATCTGGATGTCCTCGTCGGGGAGGCTCGAGGTGGCCCCGGTGACGACGTTGCGGACGGTTCCTTCGGTCTTGCGTGAGGTGCAGGAGAAGCAGATGCCCATGCGGCATCCGTACTCCGGGTTCAGGCCCAGCGCCTCGGCCTGCTCGAGCAGGGAGGCGCCGGTGTTGGCGCCCGTCGCGCCCGCGCGGGCGAAGCTCACGGAGCCCTCGGCGTTGTCCGGGTCGGGCCGAAGAGTCGAGGTCTTGAAGTACTCGACCTTCAGCTGCTCGCTGACGCCGTACGCCTCGCGCACGCTCTCGACCATCCCCGCCGGCCCGCACGCGAACGTGGCGGTGTCGCGGTGGTCCGGCGCGATCTCGGCGAGCGACTCGGGCGTGAACCGCGAGCCCCCGTGCCGCGTGTGTACGACGGTCAGGTCGATGTTGTCGCGTCGGGCGAGGAGCTCGAGCTCCTCGCGGAAGATCGTCGTCTCGGGGCCCTGGCTGTAGTGCAGGAACGTGACCCGGCCGTCGTACCCCTGGTCGACCAGCGTGCGCAGCATCGACATGACCGGCGTGATGCCGGACCCGCCGGAGATCATCAGCACCCGGTCCGGCAGCTCGTCCGGGAGGGTGAAGGCGCCGTCCGCCTGCGACAGGTGCAGGACGAGGCCGGGTGCGGCCGCGGCGGCGAGGTACTTCGACACGAGGCCCTCGGAGTGGGCGCGGACGGTGATGGAGAACTCCTCGAGCCCGCCCACCTCGGACGAGCTGATCGAGAAGCAACGGGTACGACGGGCGCCGTCGATCTCCACGCCGACCTGGACGAACTGTCCTGCGCGGAAGCCCTGCCAGGTCCGGGTGGGCCGGAGGGTGAGTGTGGTGACCGGCTCGGGGCCCTCGGTCTCGCGCTGCACGCGCACGACCTGGGCGCGGACCTCGTCGACAGCCCACAGCGGGTTCACGATCTCGAGGTAGCGGTCAACGGAGTGGGGGGACGCCAGCGCCGCGACGGCGCGGGAGCGCAGCAAGCGTGTGGTGAGCGCGCCGCCGCGGCCGGTTGGCCGGCTCACGCGGGGCGCTCGGGAGGAGATGCTCAGGGAGAGGCTCATGCTCTCACCACCTTTCAGTGAACATCTGTACACCGAAAAGCCTGGCGGAGATACCGGTGGTACGTCAACTTCCCCGGCGCGTGATCTGAGCCACGCGCCCAGCGGACGCCCCACTGAGTTACCGAATGTTCACTGAGTGGTGACCCGCCGCTAGCATGTGCGCGTGGAGAGCACGGCGGCCGAGACCCGGCAGGAGCGCAAGGAGCGCACCCGCGAGGCGATTCTCGAGGCTGCCCTCGACCTCGTCGCGGAGGAGGGGCTCGCCGCCCTGTCACTGCGGCAGCTCACCCGCGCCGTGGGCATCGTGCCGACGGCGTTCTACCGACACTTCGCCTCGATCGACGAGCTGGGGCTCGCCTTGGTCGACCGGTCGTTCGCCAGCCTCCGCCAGATGATCCGGGAGGCGCGACAGGGCAACCCGGCGCTCAGCGGCGTGATCCGGAGCTCGGTGGCGATCCTCGTCCAGCACGTGCACTCCGACCAGACCTACTTCCGGTTCATCGCCCGGGAGAGGTTCGGGGGCGTGCCCGTCGTACGCCGGGCGATCCGGCACCAGCTCGAGCTGTTCGAGCGCGAGCTCGCCACCGACCTCGCCCGGCTGCCGAACCTCGACACCTGGACCTCCGAGGACCTCCGGGTTATGGCCAACCTGATCGTGAACGCGATGGTCTCCACCGCAGAGGACATCCTCGACGCGCCGCGGGAGCGACCGGAGGTCGAGCGCGAGATCGTCCGGACGGCCGAGAAGCAGCTGCGCCTGATCGTGGTCGGCGCCTCCAACTGGCGCTCCACCTGACGCTTCCCCGAGCTGCTCCCGGACGCGAAAGTGGCCGGCCCCAGCAGGAAGGGACCGGCCACCGGTTCGAAGCGCCCGCAGGCGAAGGTCAGCGCGTCAGCTCCTCGTGACCGTCGTGCAGGCCGCCACCGCTCGACGTGCCGGTGCCGGTCGGCTGACCGGTGACCGCCTGACCGGGAGGCGCCACCGGGTGGCCCTTGCCGGAGCCGTTCACGTCCCGAGTGCTCATGGCGTAGGTCACCACGGCGTGGGCTACGGCGTCGGACATCTCGTCGACGGCCTTCATGTTGACGTTGCCGATGCCGTCGCATGCCTGGTGGTAGCAGTGGTCGTAGGCGACGCCGGCCTGGCCGCCGTACACCGCCGCCTGCGCCGCGGTCTTCACGCCCTCGGCGCCCGTGAAGAGGCCGCCTGACGGGACACCCTCGGCGATGAACGGGCCGTAGTCACTGCGCCCGCTGAACGGCGTCTCCTCGGACGGCAGGTCCTGGGAGGCGAAGTAGTTGTGGAACAGCTGCTCGATCGCCCCCGATCCTGTCGGCCCTTCGGCAGCCACGTCGGTGCCGTAGCGCGAGTTGTCGCCGTCGTAGACGAAGCGCACGTAGTTGGGCGAGCCGATCATGTCGAAGTTCAGGTAGAGGGCAATGGCGCCGAGGGCGTCCTCGTCGAGGCCTGTGACGTAGTGCTCGGATCCGAGCAGGCCCGACTCCTCCGCTCCCCACCAGGCGAAGCGCACCTGGTTGGTGGGCGTAACCTTTCCCAGGTGCTCGGCGATCTCGAGCAGCGCCGCGGACCCGGTGCCGTTGTCGTTGACCCCAGGACCCTTGACGACGCTGTCGAGGTGAGCCCCGACCATGACGACGTTGCCGGGATCGCCCTTGGCCGTCTGGGCCAGGACGTTGTACGTGTCCCGGGTCTCCGACTCCGTGTCGGTCACGATCCGCGCCGTCGTCCCGTCGAGCTCCCTGCCGAGCGCGAAGCTGGTGCCGACGACCGGGAGGGTCACGTCGGTGGTGCCGAGCGTGCCCGCGAATGCATCCGTGGCCCCGGGGGCACCGGAGTTGAAGATGACGACGCCGACTGCCCCGGCAGCCTGAGCGTTGAGCGCCTTGGCGCCGAAGGTGCAGCCGCCTCGCTGGATCAGCGCGATCGCCCCGTCGACCTCCGGGCCGAAGTCGTCGGCCTCGCAGCCGCTGGTGACCGGCGTCTCCTTCGTGGGCGGCGCGAACTCGGTGTCCACGGCGACCACGGGCGCCGTCACGTCACCGGATCCGGAGAACGACATCGTGACGAAGTCGTCCGGCGTGGCGTAGTCCTTCGCCACCGGCGAGACCTGGGACAGCCGCGCGGGCGAGAGCTCGCGGAAGAACGGGAACTCGAACTCCTGGACCACCGGGTGGTAGCCCGCCTTCTCGAGCTCGCTCTTCACGTAGTCGACCGAAGCCGCGTAGCCAGGCGTGCCCGAGGCGCGCGTGCCGCCGTTCGCGTCGGCGATTGCGTCGAAGGTCTTGAGGTGCTCGGCAACGCCCTCTGGGGTCACGGCAGCGCGCAGCTTGCTCGAGGTGTTGTTGGCGTGGTTCGGGCCGGCGTCGGCGGGAAGCGCGGCCAAAGAGACGAAAGCGGTGGCGCCGAGGGCGACGCCGGCCCGCAGCCACCGCCGCGACAGAGGTCGGGGAGTAGGACTCATGGTTCTCCTCAGGGTTCCGAAGCGGCTCGTGGCCGCCACACCTGCGCCCGGTCTGGGCACTTGGTCCGCCAACGTATGAGCCACGTCACATCGTGGACAACGCCGGGCAAACGGAATCCGCATGCAGGTTCGTGCGATGCAGAAACCTGCACGATCGTGCGGGTTTGCCCGCGAAGTGAGCCCGGACGTTGGAGGCTGGGCGCATGACGAGCCACATCTCCCACGCGGCCGGCGCTGTCAGGAGGCTGCGGGGGGCTGCCGTCCTGGTCGCCGTGCTCATCAGCCTCATGACACCTGTCAGCCTGGTCGCGTCCCCGGCTGCCGCCTCGGCCACGCCGTCGGTCCAGGTCGGCCGGAGCGCCTGGGTCGCGGTCTCCGTCGCCACGCTGTGGCGCACACCGGACTCACCACGCGCCATCGACGCACCTGCGCTTGCCCGACCGGTCCGGATCGAGCGGTGGCTCGACGGCATGTCGACCGCGGAGCGGCGGGCCCTCAACGGTCGCGCCGACACCCAGGCGCTGCTCGGCGACCGGGTGCGCGTCGTACGCCTCCGACCGGGGTGGGCCAAGGTGGTCGTACCTTCGCAGCCGAGCCAGCTCGACCCGCGCGGCTACCCGGGCTGGGTTCCGAGGCGGCAGCTCACCGCGTCAACGCCGGTCGCATCGCGTCAGGTGGCGACGGTCGTGAGGCGTACGGCGTGGCTGCGCACCGACCAGGCGGACGGTCGGAGGTCGCTCAGGGTCAGCTTCGGGACGCGGTTGCCGGTGGTCGGTCGGGCGCCGAGTTCGGTCCGGGTCGCCACCCCGACCGGGTCGGTCCTCCGGATCGCCACCAGCGTCGTCGTGGTCCACGACCCGGCCGACCCGGCCATCCCGCCCACGCGGGCGAGCCTGGTCCGCACGGCCACGTCGTTCGTGGGTCTCGAGTACCTCTGGTCGGGGCTGTCAGGATTCGGGATCGACTGCTCCGGGCTGACCTGGCTCGACTACCGCGTCCACGGCATCCGGATCCCGCGCGACGCGCTGCCGCAGTCCCAGCACGGTACGGCGGTCAGCCCGCCGCGCAGGGCGGACCTGATGTTCTACGCGACCGCCGGCAAGGTGCACCACGTGTCGATGTACGTGGGCAACGGTCAGATGGTGCACGCCCCGGGCACCGGCAAGCGCGTGCAGGTGATCTCCATCTCGACGCCGACGTACCGCCAGGAGTACGCCGGCGCCCGCCGCTACCTTCCCTGAGACACGGGGACAGGAGCGGTCAGGCCATCTGGAAGAGCCCGATGACGTTGCCTTCGGGGTCCTGGAAGTACGCCGAGAATCCCATGTCCCCGACGGGCATCCGCTCCTGGACGGTCTTGCCGCCGAGGCGTCCGATCGCCGTCAGGACCTCGTCGATGTCGTCGACCGCGACCGTGACGACCGGCGCGCTGAAGAAGCCCTCACGCTTCATCATGCCGCCGTTGATGAACCCGGTCTCGGTCGGACCCGTCTCACCCGTCGGGCCGGTGCTGACCAAGGTGTAGCTGCCGTCGCCCCACGACTGCAGGTCCCACCCGAAGGCCTCCTTGTAGAACCCACGCGCGCGATCCCCGTCGTCGTACGGGATCTCGAAGTGCACCACTTTCCCGCTCATCGCGACCTCCTCGAAGCCCTCCGACCGAGGCACCCCGTGCGCCTCGCTCTCCCAGCATGCTCGCAGCGGAGCAGGATGGAGACCAGAGAACGGCCGAACCGGAGGTGGAACCATGCCGCAGACACCGGCGATCGACCGGCTGCTCGCCGCTGCCCGCGAGGGGCTCGACCGGGTGGCGCCGGCGGACCTCGCCGCCGAGGTCATGGCCGGCGCGCTGGTCGTGGACACGAGGCCGGTGGAGCAGCGAGAACGCTACGGCGAGATGCCCGGGGCTCTGGTGATCGACCGCAACGTCCTGGAGTGGCGCCTCGACCCGACCTCGCCGTACTGCATCCCCGAGGCGGACGCGGACCGGCGAGTCGTGATCGTCTGCAACGAGGGCTACAGCTCCAGCCTCGCCGCACGGACGCTTCGCGACCTGGGAGTCCGTCGCGCGACTGACCTCGTCGGAGGCTTCCAGGCCTGGCTGAACGAGGGTCGGCGGCCGCCTATCTAGACGATCTCGAAGTTCGCGTCGGAGAGGTTTCACGCGCTCTTCCAGGGACACCCTCCACTCGAGGCGTTGTGCCCCCCGGACCCTGGGACCGTCTCGCACATCCGTCAGCTCGGCGTTCAACCGGCCCCAGGGAGGAACAGCAATGACTCCGTTGTCCGGCAACAACCGCCCACCCGAGGAAGTGGAGCTCACCGCACGGCTGCGGGAGGCCGCGACCGAGTCGCCACAACCACTGACCCAGGAAGAAGTGGACGAGATCCTGGGCCTCACGGGCCACTCGCAGGCCCGGTGACGTGGACGGCGACTGTTTCGACACGCACGGTCCCGGAAATACTGGGAATCAGAGTGCTACCGATGCCCGAGGAGGCACGTTGCCCGTCATAGGACCAGACGAGTTCGACGAACAGCTCGAGGCTGCCCTCGTCACGCGACCCGTCATCGAGCAGGCCAAGGGCATCATCGTCGGTGTCGGCTGTGCCACGCCCGAAGAGGCCCACGCGGAGCTCCGTAACGTCTCCCAGCAGCACGACATCCAGCTCAACGACCTGGCCGCCGCCCTTGTCGACGTCGCGGCCGGGCGTGACCTGGACAACCCCTTGCTCCGCAAGGTCGTGTGGCAGGAGTGGGGCAACGTGCTCCCCAACTGCTGAGCACCTGAAGGCGCCCCGTCCGGGCTACACGCTGTCGGTCATCCGAGAAGCTTGCGTACGACGGGCAGCGGGAGGTACCTCATCGCGAACCCCATGGGCACCCACGGCCACGCCGGCACGTTGGCGTGCGCCTTCTCCTTCTCGATCGCGTCGACGATCCCGCGCACGCCCTTCTGCGTGGAGACCAGGAAGGGCGCCTTCTTGACCTTCTCGTTCATCTCCGAGCGGATGTAGCCGGGGTAGATCACGGTGACCTTGATCGGGCTGCCGTGGAGCTCCGCCCGGAGCCCCTCGGCGAGGTGCGCGACCCCGGCCTTCGAGGCGCCGTAGGTGGTGGCCGCCTTCGGCATGCCCCGCATCGCCGACATCGAGGAGATCATCACGAGGTGCCCGGCGTTCTGCTCCCGGAAGATCTCCATGGCGGCCTCGCTCTGGGCCAGCGCGCCGATGAAGTTCGTGACTGCGGTCTGCTTGTTCGCGTCGTAACGACCCGTGCCGAGCGGCGCCCCCTTGCCGAGGCCGGCGTTGACGATCACCCGGTCGATCGTGCCGAAGTCGGCCTTGAACTTGCGGAACACCTCGAACACCGCGTCGTCGTCGTTCACGTCGAGGGCGGCGACCTCGAAACGCTGCCCCGGGTGGCGGGCCTCGAGCTCGGCCTTGAGCTCCTCGAGCCGGTCGGTGCGGCGGGCGCACAGCGCGAGGTCGTGGCCGCGGTCGGCGAACTGCCGGGCCATCTCCGCACCGAGGCCTGAGCTTGCGCCCGTGATGAGGATCGTCTTTCGCGGTTCCGTCGACATGTGGTCCTTGTCCTTATCTGTAGGTGATGAAGCCGTCGCCGGCCGTCTCCAGGTGGCTGTGGTCGTTGAAGGAGACCATGGTGGCGCCACGGCGACCGACCACGACCTTGGTGACAGAGGAGTTGACGGTCACCGGGTTGAGCTGGGTCCAGATGTCGGCGGAGCCGCCGAGGAGCGAGGTGGCGACCCAGGAGATCGGCCCGCCTGAGGTGAAGACCACCGCGGTCTGGTTGGGCTCGAGGCGTTCGACGGTACGGCGGAGGGCGGCATCGACCCGCTCGCCGAAGGCGCTGAACGACTCGTCGTAGTCCTCGTCGTACGCGCCTCCCGTCCAGCGCAGGGTGGCCTCCTCGAACCACTTCTGGAACTCCGCCCGCGACATCTCCTCCCCCTCGCCGTACCTGGAGGGGTGCATCGAGAGCATCTGCACGTGGTCGAACTCGTTCCACCCGTCGTCCTCGACCACCACGGCGTCCCAGCCGCCACCGGCAGCGGCCTGCTCCGCCGTCTGGCGATGGCGACGCATCGCGCCTCGCAGCACGAGGTCGGGTCGGACGCCACGGGCGGCGAGGGCCTCACCGAGCACGCGCGACTGCTTCTCGCCGAGCGGGGAGAGGACGTCGTAGTCGTCGCTTCCCCACGACGCCTGGCCATGACGGACCAACAGGATCTGGCTCATCGGATCCGCTCCCTGCAACGCTGCTCGAGGTACTGCACCGCGGGCAGGAAGATGGCGAACGCCTCGTTGGTGGTCTGCCCGTGGTGGTAGCGGTAGTAGATCTGCTGCGCGATCACCGCCAGCCGGAACAGGCCGAACACCTCGTAGAACGTCCACTCCGCCGGTGTGACCGCGAGGTCCATCCGATCGGTGTAGTAGTCGACCACCTCTTCCCGCGTGAGCATGCCGGGCAGGTGGGTGGGCTGGCGGCGGAACTGCGCGAAGACCTCGTCGTCGTCGGCCTCGACCCAGTAGGCGAGCGCGCCGCCGAGGTCCATCAGCGGGTCACCGAGGGTGGCCATCTCCCAGTCGAGCACGCCGCGGACCTCGAGGAACTCGTCGAGGACCACGTTGTCGAGGCGGTAGTCGTTGTGGATGACACACGAGCCGACGTCCTTCGGCTGCCGGGCGTCCAGCCAGGACATGACCTCCTCGAAGTCGCCGACGTCGTCGGTCCTGGCCCGCCGGAACCGGTCGGACCAGCCGGCCACCTGGCGTGCGACGTACCCCTCTCCCTTGCCGAGGTCACCGAGGCCGGCCTCCTCGGCGTCGACCGAGTGCAGCTCGACCAGCCGGTCGAGCACGCCGGTGCAGAGCCGACGCACCTGGGGCTCGGCGAGGTCCATGCCTGGAGGAAGGTCCCGGCCGAGGATCGTCCCCTCCATCCGCTCCATCACGTAGAACTGCGAGCCGATCACGCGCTCGTCGTCGCAGAGTGCGACCGTCCGCGGGACGTAGCGGTACACCTGCAACAGGTGTGACTGGATCGTGAACTCACGCCGCATGTCGTGCGCGCCGCGCGCCTTCTGCCCTGTCGGTGGCCGACGCAGGACCAGGTCACGGTCCGGGTACCTCAGCAGGTAGGTGAGGTTGGACGCACCACCAGAGAACTGACGCACCTCCGGCTCGCCCTCCAGGGCTGCGGCAAGGCTCGGGTCGAGGGCCTGCGTCCGGAGCCACGACGTCACCGCCGGTACGTCGAAGGCGTCCTCCTGCCGCACCTCACCGGCACCGGGGACTGGGGTCGGATCCATGGCGTGACGATATCCACGGCTGGTCTGCTCCTCGTCGGCCGCCCAACCGGCGACACACACCCGGCAGTTATGGTTGCCGCGATCTGACCTCCACCTTGGGAGACCCCTCCATGAAGCGCACGATCCTGGCCACCATGCTCGCCTCCGCCCTGGTTCTCAGCGGATGCGGGAACAAAGAGGACGAGCAGGCCAAGGCGTCGATCTCGGACTACTTCACCCAACAGCAGGCCGGCCAGCAGGGCGCCTCGATGAAGAAGAAGGAGGCCGACTGCCTCGCCAGCGGCATGGTCGACGACATCGGGGTGGAGCAGCTCAAGAAGTACAAGATCCTGAAGGAGGACGGGTCGTTCAACAAGGAGGCCCAGGGCTTCACGATGTCGAAGGACGACTCGGAGGTGATGGCCGACGCCTTCTTGAAGTGCACCGACACGATCAAGACGATGAAGGCCCAGATCGCCTCGGACCCCTCCGCACAGACCCCTGAGGCGAAGAAGTGCTTCGCTGAGACCCTCACCGAGGACAAGGTCAGGAGCATGCTCGTCGCCAACTTCTCCGGCGACCAGAAGAAAGCCACCGAGTTCCAGAGCGAGCTCATGAAGTGCGCCGCGGCCGGCCAGCCGGCGCCGTCGCAAGCGCCCTCTCCGGCGCCCTCGCCTGCGCCCAAGAAGTGACGGCCCGGGACCGCGCCGACGCGGGCCGGGCGGGCTCGTTCCCCGCGTAGGCGCGGTCGATCCGGGTAGTACCTCGGGCATGAGCACCGCAGACGCCGTCGTCATCGGAAGCGGCCCCAACGGCCTGGTTGCCGCGAACCTGCTCGCCGACGCGGGCTGGGACGTCGTGGTGCTCGAGGCACAGGGCTCGATCGGCGGCGCGGTCCGCAGCGACAGCGACGTGCACCCCGACTTCGTGCACGACACGTTCAGCTCGTTCTACCCGTTGGCCGCTGCCTCCCCGACCATCAAGTCGCTCGAGCTGGAGAGGTACGGCCTCGAGTGGGTGCACGCGCCCGCAGTCGCGGCGACCCCGTTCAAGGACGGCAGCTGGACGGTCCTCCGGCGGACCCCGGAGGAGACCGCCACTGTGCTGGAGCAGCTCACGCCCGGTGACGGCGACGCGTGGCTGGAGATGTGCTCGGGCTGGCAGAGGATCGGCGACCAGGTGGTCGGGGCGCTGCTGTCACCGTTCCCGCCGGTGCGCAACGGGCTCGGGGCGCTCGCGAGGCTTCCCCGCGCGGGCGGGCTCTCGTTCGTGCAGATGATGCTCTCCCCCGCGCGCACGCTCACGGAGCGACACTTCCGCGGGGTCGGGGCGAAGATGCTCGTCGCCGGCAACGCCGCGCACGCGGACATCCCCATGGACGCTCCGGGCTCCGGGCTCATGGGCTGGCTGCTGGCGATGATCGGCCAGCACCTCGGCTTCCCCGTCCCCAAGGGCGGAGCCGGGATGTTCTCCGCCGCCATGGCCAAGCGCTTCGAGTCACTCGGCGGCACGATCCGCACCAGCACCCGCGCGACCGGCGTAGTCGTGCGCGGCGGGCGGGCGGTCGGCGTACGCACCGAGCACGGCGACGTGGTCGAGGCCCGGAGGGCCGTCGTCGCCGACGTGTCCGCCCCCGCGCTCTACGGCGGCTTGGTGTCGTGGGACGACCTGCCTTCCCGGTGGCAGCGGAAGATGGACCGGTTCGAGTGGGACCCGGGCACGGTCAAGGTCGACTGGGCTCTCGACAGCCCGATCCCCTGGGCGACGTCGCCCGGTCCCGCGCCCGGCACCGTGCACATCGCGGACAGTGTGGACGACCTAGCCACCGCAGGCTCCGAGATCTTCTCCCACACAGTGCCCGGCCGGCCGTTCCTGCTGCTCGGTCAGATGGCCGCGGCGGATCCGACGCGGGCGCCGGAGGGCAAGGAGTCGGCGTGGGCGTACACCCACGTCCCTCAGGAGGTCCGCCGCGACGCAGGCGACGGCGGCATCCGTGGCGTCTGGGACCACGACGACCTCGAGCGGATGGCCGACCGGATGCAGGCCCGGGTGGAGGAGCATGCCCCCGGTTTCGGCGACCGGGTGCTGTCGCGCCGCGTGCTCGGGCCCCGCGAGATGGAGGCCCGCGACGAGAACCTCCACAACGGCGCGCTCAACGGTGGCACCTCCGGGCTGCACCAGCAGCTGGTGTTCCGGCCGGTCCCGAGCCTCGGCCGCGCCGAGACCCCCGTCAAGGGCCTTTACCTGGGCTCGGCCTCCGCGCACCCGGGCGGCGGCGTGCACGGAGCGTGCGGGTCCAACGCCGCCCGCGCCGCCGTGGCGCACGACCGGGTCCGCCGCGTCCTGCGCTGACGACCCCCGCGCGGGTGTGCGGCCGGTGGGTGGCACGCGGCCCGCAGGTGCGCATGAGCCCCTCGGCAGCGGGTAGCACGAGTTCATGAGTCGCACGACGAGAGTGATGCAGTGCACCCCCGCGGATGTCTGGGCGGTCCTCGAGGACGCCTGGAGCTACGGCATGTGGGTGGTCGGTGCCGCCCGGATCCGTGACGTGGAGATGCACTGGCCACAGGTCGGGTCGAAGATCCACCACTCGGTCGGGGCTTGGCCCGTGCTGCTCAGCGACCACACCGAGGTCGAGCGCATGGAGCCCAACGAGCTGCTCCAGCTGCGCGTGAAGGCGTGGCCCACCGGAGAGGGGCGGGTGACCCTCACCATCAAGCCGTCCGGAGAGGGCGAGACGGAGGTCGCCATGGAGGAGCAGGCGATCTCCGGGCCGGCCACCCTGCTGCCGAAGCCTGCCCAGGACTTCATGCTCGACATGCGCAACAAGGAGGCGCTGCTCCGGCTGTCCTACATCGCCGAGCACCACGCCCGGTCCCGGGGCTGATCCCGAGGGCGTACCCGTGGGTCTGGTCCAGTCGGCGCGGTCTTGTGGCACGAAGACACCCGGCGCACGATGACTTCGACGGCTTGAATTCCTCTCGGTGGCTCGGCGCCGGGCGAAAGTAGGAGGGACCATGCCCAAAGCATCGAAGTCGAGCGCCTCCGAGACGATGGAGGTCGAGGGCTACGAAGGCCACTTCGAGACCATGCCCGACGGTTACACGGTGGGCTTCGAGAAGTACACCGCGGACGTCGACCTGACCCCGTTCTGCAAGGGGTTGCCCGACGACCGTTGCCAGTGCGCCCACTGGGGCTACGTGCTCCAGGGGAGGGTGACGTTCAAGACCCGCGACGGCGAGGAGACCTTCGAGACCGGTGACGCCTACTACGTGGGGCCGGGCCACACGCCGGTGCTCTACGCCGGCACCGAGGTCGTCGAGTTCAGCCCGACCGAGGAGCTCGAGCGCACCGTCGAGGTGATCAGCAGGAACATGGAGGCGGCGACCACGGGATAGGCGCGAGCCGTCCTGGGCTTGGAGCGTCCGATGACCGAACAACCCGTACGGCTCGTGAAGCCGGCAGGCCGAACCCCCGGTGGTCCCACGCCAGGCATGATCCGCGAGCAGGCGGTCGCCACCGGAAGGATGTGGGCCGGCACCGTCACCACGGACGCCGGGATGGTGTCGGGGTGGCATCACCACGGCGACCACGAGACCACGATCTACGTGCTCACCGGCCTGATGCGGATGGAGTTCGGCCCTGAAGGCGCGGAGTCACTCGAGGCAGGCCCCGGCGACTTCCTCTACGTGCCCCCACATGTGATCCACCGCGAGAGCAACCCCTCCGGGGAGACGGGGACCGCGATCGTCGTACGTGCGGGCACAGGCGAGGTCGTGACCAACGTCGACGGCCCCTCCCCCGGCTGACCGCTCTACTCGTTGACCACCTGGAACATGACGTGGTCCTGCCACTCACCGGCGATCTGGAGGTACGCCGGGGCCAGGCCGAAGCGGACGAACCCGTTGCGTTCCAGCACCCGCTGCGACCGGACGTTGTGCCGCAGGGTGCCTGCCTCGATCCGGTGCAGCCTCAGCTCCTCGAAGGCCACTCGTCTGATCTCCTGGACTGCCTTGGTGGCCAGACCGCGTCCGTTGTGCGAAGCGCTGAGCCAGTAGCCGAGGCTGCACGACTGGAACGGACCACGCACGATGCCGTTGAGCGTGATCCGGCCGACCACGCGGCCGAAGTCGTCGAGGATGACCCGTGGGAGTGCGGTCCCCTGCCGATGCTTCGCGAGCGCGTCTCCGATGGCCGCGCGTTGCCCGGCGACGGAGCAGTAGTCGTCGTCTCGGACCGGGTCCCACGGAGCGAGGAACTCCCGGTTGACCTGGAGCAGCTCGGCCAGGACCGGGGCGTCGTCGAGGGTGACGAGTCGTGTGACCCTTCACCCGCCCATGTTCGCAAGCCACCGAGCCTGACCGCCGCCCGACACCCGCTCACCACGGCGGAGCTCAGCCGGCGCCGAGCTGCCCTCGGGCACCGCGCCCGACACGGGTCCCGCCGAGGTCCACCCGCTCGCCGGCGAGGTAGCCGGACCGCCGTCCGCTACCGGAGAGCGAGCGAGCCTGCGCCCTGCGCAGGTAGGGGTACTCCTTCTCCACGGCGCTGCGCACCGCGACGGACCGGTCGGCCAGCACGAGAGCGACTGAGCGGCCCGCCGGCGCGCAGGAGCTGGCCCGCGCCGCCTTCTCGGCCCGGCCCTCGGCGTCGTGAAGCCGTCGAACGACCGCCGCGGTGAAGCCCGCGATCCAGGAGCGACGGTAGGCCGCCAGGCTCTCCCCGGGCGGGGCGAAGGAGCGCTGGAGCATCGAGGAGGCCTGCAGCAGGAGGCTGGTGTAGAGGACCTCGGCTCGAGCGAGGTCGGACCCGTAGCCGAACAGGTGCATGGAGAGCTGCTTCGCGCCGGCCTCGTCGTACCTGGTGCGCTGCACCGCCTGGCAGCGCAGCGCGATCGCGACTCCGCTGAGGAGGCCCGCCTTGTCCAGCGCGTAGGGCGCGTCGAGCACCACGACCCGGTCACCCACGATGTCGGAGTCCGGGCTGCTCGCCGCGAGCAGGGCTCGGTCGATGCCGTACGTCGCGATCAGCTCGGCCGCCTTGGCGGTGTAGGTCTCCGCCTCCTCCGGCGTCGTCGCCGGGTCCTCCGCCTTCGCCAGGATCTTGCGGACCTTGGCGAGCACCGCGTCGCTCGGGCCGGTCGCCGCGCGCGGGTCGTGCTGTGAGTTCATGGGCTGCCCTTCGGGGTCTGGATCATCGTCGTACCGACCCTGGCACCGGCCACGGACAGACCGGCCTCATCCGGCCAGGTTGTCCACAGCCGCCGTAGTGGAGGTCAGCTGGCGACCGACGTGACGACCCGCGAACGGGTCTCCGCCTGCTCCCAGGCCGCCGATGTGCGCGCCAGCCGGAGCAGCGAGAGCGCCAGGAACGGGACGGCGAGCAGCACCGACCAGTGCCAGGCGACAGAGGACGCTGCGACGAACAGCATGCCGGTGAACGTCGTGGCGAGTGCCAACCGGGTGGAGTACCCGACCATCGTGAGCGGCGGCGCGGGGGTGGCTCGGGCGCTTCGCATGTCGACCGCGAACGGCCGCCGCACCGACCACCGCATCGAGCCGGAGACGACCTGGAACGTGACCACCAGCGTCGAGCACAGCACCGCGACCACCTGCGCGACCGTAGGCGTCCCCGCCCGCAGGGAGGCCAGCAGCAGAGCGATCACGATCGCGGCGAGAAGCACCTCGAGCAGGACGACGACCCGGGTGACGAACACCAGGCGCGGAGGAACGGGAAGGCTCTCCCGCCACAGCGCGCCCCGGCCGTCGAGGCACCACGCGTTGACGCCGAACAGCAACGCGCCACCGGAGGCGACCAGGCCCGGAAGCACGTTGAGCATGTACCACTCGAGGGCGCTGGCGACGGCGACCAGGCCGGGCAGCAGGGCGAGAACGGTGAACCCCCGGCGCAGCGGCACCGATCGCCACACCCCGGCCCGGTCGATCCGGAGCGTTGCGACGAAGTCCGAAGCCGGGTTGACCCGACGCGAGTGGACCGAGCTCTCGACGCGCAGCTCGTCGCGGGGCACCCGGCGCGCGAGGGCGTGTGCGACGTACGCGCCCAGCAGCACGGCGGTCAGAGCCATGGCGAGCAGGCCGATCACCGACTGCATCCACGGACCCCAGGCCCCCTGCGAGCCGTGGAGAGCCGCCAGGATGACACCGATCGTGGGTGAGCGGTCGAGCAGCGGGACCACATCGTCGGCGACGATCACGGCGGCCGCGACCCCGGCGAGAGCGACCACCACCCCGCGCAAGACCCAGACGCCGTGGCGCACCCGCCTGAGCAGCTCCACCAGCCACGCCACGAGCTGGGCGACGGCGGTGGCCACGAACAGCCAGATCAGCACCGGGACCTGCGCTGCGAGGAGGTGGTTGTGTGGCCCGATCACGAAGGCCGTGGCGCCGAGGACCACCCAGCTCTGCAAGAGCCAGGCGATGTTCAGCGGCGCCATCACCAGGGCACCGAGATGGTCGGTGGTCGGGCTGACCGGGAACGCGACCCCCTGGTCGCGAGCCAGCAGCTCCCTGCCACCCCCGGAGGAGGCGGCGGAGATGATCGAGATGACCAGCACGCCGAGGTACGCGCTCGGCAGGAGCACGATCGCCTGCCCGGAGGTGAACCGGGTCTGACCCGGCGGGCTGCCGGCGGCTCCCGGAAGGTAGGCCGGGAACCAGGCCGCGGCGATGGTCAGCAGGACGATCAGCGCGAGGGCGGCCCGCGCGACCGGACGCCCCCGTCCCCGCACGGCGGCGGCGCGGAAGGCGACGAGGGCGCGGAGGTCCGCGGTGGCGCGGATCGCTTCGTCACCGACCCTCAGCAGCAGGCCGGCCAGGTCAGTCGAGTAGCGCGCGGTAGACACCGGCACCTTCCTCGCCGCTCATCTCGAGGGCCGGGACCGCCGCGACCGCGCTGCCGCCGCGCAGCACGACGGCGTGCTCGCAGGCCTGGACGGCCAGCTCACGCAGGTGGGTGGAGACGAGCACCGCCGCCCCTCGAGCCCGTGCGTCGGCGATCACGTTCATCGTCGCCTCCACGCCCAGGGGGTCCACACCGTCGAAGGGCTCGTCGAGAAGGAGCACTGTTGGCTCGTGGAACGCTGCGAGCACCACCGACATGCGCCGGCCCATGCCGTGGCTGAAGCCGGCGGTGACCCGGTGCGCGACCGCGCCCAGCTCGAACCGCTCGAGGAGGTCGTGCGCCCGCTCCTCCCACCCCGCGGACATCCGGCGCAGCCGTGCGGCGAGCTGGAGGTGCTCCCACGGGGTCGCCCTCGGCACGAGGCCCCCGACGTCGGGGCAGTAGCCGGTCCTCCGCTTGGCGGACAGGGTCTCCGACCGGATGTCGAACCCCGCGACCTCGACGACACCCTCGGTCGGGGGTACGACGCCGGCCAGGACGCGCATCGTGGTGGACTTGCCGGCACCGTTGCGACCGAGCAGGGCTGTCGACCCGCCCGCGGCGACCCGGAGGTCGATGCCTCGCACGGCGTCCACCATCCCGAAACGCACCCAGAGCGCGGAGACGTCGACGAGGTGGGTGCTCACCCGCCCGATTGTCCCAACTTCGACCCTCGCGCACGAGAAATCGTGGAAATCACCCCTGCGGAGCTGCCCGGATCGCCAGCACCGCCATGTCGTCGGCCTGCGGACCGGGCCCGAAGTCGGTGACGAGCCGCTGGATCCTCTCGGCGACCGCCTGGGCCGACAGGTCGCCCACGCGCGCGAGGTCGGCCATCAGCCCCTGCTCCTCGAGCATGCGTAGCCCGTCGCGACGCTCGAGCACCCCATCGGTGACGGCCACGAGGAGGTCGCCCCGTTCGAGGACGTGCTCCTCCGCCACGAAGGCCACCTGGTCCAGCACGCCGAGGAGCGGTTGCGGGCGGCCGACCTGTCGCACCTCGCCGGTCGGACGTACGACGAAGGGCATCGGATGCCCCGCGCAGACCAGGCTCATCCGCAGCCGACCGCCGTGGTCCGGCTCGAGCATCCCGCAGACGAGCGTGAGGAAGCGGGACCGCTCCCCCTCCTCGACGATCGCGGTGTTGAGCCGCTCCAACGTCGTGGCGATCGGGAAGCCGCTGAGGGCGAGCGCCCGGATGGTGTGCCGGGCCAGGCCGGTGACAGCCGCCGCCTCGGCGCCGGAGCCGCAGACGTCGCCGACGGTGAAGCACCATCGCCCCGACCCGACGGGGAACACGTCGTAGAAGTCGCCGCCTGCCAGGCTGGCCTCCCCCGCAGCCTCGTAGGCCACGCCCACCTCGAACGAGGGCGAGGAGGGGATCGACGCGGGGAGGAGGCTGCGCTGGAGCGCCTCGCCCATCCCCTGCAGCTCACCGTGCACCCGGGCGTTGTCGATCGCCAGCGATGCGCGGCGGGCGACGGACTCCGCGACGACGAGAGCCTCGCCGTGGAGGGGGTCTCTGGCGGGACGTCCCAGGACGAGCACACCGATGCCGTGACCCCGCGCGACCAGAGGGATGACCCGCACCGACCCCCGAAGCTCCGCGTCCAGGTCCTCGACGATCCGCTCGGGAGGGGTCTGCTCGAGCGCCGCACGCAACGGCACCGCCGCTCGCTCGTCCCGGTGCCACACCTGCTGCAGGACCGGGTGCTCACGCGTGTCGTCGAGGTACACCGCGCACCAGTCCGCAAGACGGGGGACGACGATCTGGCCGGTGATCGCCATCGTCATCTCCTGGTCCAGCGATCCGGCGAGCAGGTCACCGGTCTCCGCGAGGAAGGTCAGCCAGCCGCGCCGCTCCCGCTCGGACACCCTGAGCCGGGCGCGGTCGGCGGCGGCCGCGACCACGTTGCCGATGCGCTGGAGAAGGACGGCCTCCTCGTCGCTGAACCCCGCTACCCGCTCTGAGGCCACGCCGAGCGCGCCGATCACCCTTCCCTCCATGACGACGGGCACGGCCACGAGCGAGCGCAGCCCCTTCTCGCCCAGCAACCACTTCCCGGCCTCGCCGTCGGAGTCGGCCCGGGTCTCGGAGATGTCGTGCAGCACCACCGGCAGGTGCGGGTTGTGGAGGTCCGGCGCCCCGGTCGCACCGGGCGGCAGCCGGGTGCCGACCAACGAGGCGTCCAGACCACTCACCGTGGTGACCTCGAAGTCCCCGTCCAGGTCACGTGCGAGGAGAAGGTAGGCCGCCTGGGCACCCAGGCGGTCGCGCGACCGCTCGACGGCGAGGTCGAGGTAGGCCTCGAAGCCGAGCCGGTTGAGCGCGTCCTCGCGCAGACCCAGTGGGTCGTGGCGCACCGGGAGGGAGCGCGCCTGGGGCGCCGGCCACTCCAGCAGGACCCGCTTCGACGCCGGCACGAGCAGCATCACCCAGCCCTCGCCCGGAGGGCGGGACACCCGCGACACGAACATCTGCGCGGGCGCTCCGATCTTCCGCCGCACGGTGCACATGCCCTGCCAGCGCCGCGCCGGCCAGGAGGGTACGGCGGAGCGGGTGTCCGCCGTGGTCCCACGGTCGAGCGGCTCGACGAGGTCGCGCCAGAGCCGGCCGCGCACCTCCTGGGCGGTCCAGCCGAGCATCAGGAAGGCGTCGTGGTTCCAGGCGCGGATCTCCCCGTCGCTCGAGAGCTCGACGACCGCGACGCCCAGGTCAACCGGCTCGGTCGCCCTGCGCGCGGTCGCGGGCCGGCTCGGCGAGGTCGACGCGCTTCCGCGCTCCAACCTCAGCCAGACCCGCTTGGCGCCGGCGGAGTAGTCCACGCCCCACGCACCTGCCATCGCAGACGCGATCAGCAGCCCGCGGCCCGACTCCGCGTCGTCGGAGGGCCGCTCCACGCCGAGGGGAAGGCTGCGGCTCGGATGCATGTCCTCCACCTCCAGGCGGAGTCCCTGTGCGTCCACCTCGAGGGCGACGCGCACCGGCGTCCCGGCGTGGATGACGGCGTTGGTCACCAGTTCGCTCGTGGCGAGGACCGCCTCGTCGGTGAGGTCCTCGGCGTCCCACTCCTCGAGGGTCTTGCGCACGAAGCGACGCGCCTGGGGGACGGACTCGCCCTCTGGCGCAAACGTTCGCTGGGTGTGCATGCTCGGGGGGTTACCTTCTCTCTGCTTTTCCTTGCCCCCTGCAGCCATGGTGACAGACTGAGTGCTCGCGGGGGCGTACGTGACCGAGGAGACCCTGGGCAATGGCCGGCACCAAGACCACCCCCGCTACGCAGACGGCCCGCAGGGGTCCGAAGACTCCGCCGTCCCAACGCGGGGCGTCGACACCGCCGAGCGACGGTGTCGACGAGGCCCAGCTGAGGCGTCTTCTGTCCGCAATGACCGCGATGCGGGACGGCAATTTCCGCAAAAGACTCACCGTCCTCGGCGATGGGGTGGTCGGCGAGCTGGCCGCCGTCTACAACGAGATCGCCGAACGCCAGCACCATCTCACGTCGGAGCTGAGCCGTGTTCACAGAGTGGTCGGGCGTGAGGGGCGGCACTCCGAGCGCTTGCACTCCGGGCTGGGCGAGGGGTCCTGGGCAAAATCGATCGATGCGGCCAACGGTCTAGTCAGTGACCTGGTCAGGCCCACTGGGGAGCTTGCCAGAGTCGTCGCCGCGGTGTCGGAGGGCGACCTCACCCAGCGCATGGACGTCCAGGTGGACGGCCAGCAGCTCCGCGGGGAGCCGCTGAAGCTGGCGCGCAGCGTCAACGGTCTGGTCGACCAGCTGTCCTCGATCGCGGACGAGATCACGCGGGTCACCCGCGAGGTCGGCACGGAGGGCAAGCTCGGCGGCCAGGCGCGCGTACGCAACGCGGACGGCAGCTGGCGCGACCTGATGGACGCCGTGAACAGCATGTCGTCGCGGCTCACCGCACAGGTCCGCGACATCGCGCTGGTCACCACCGCGGTGGCCAACGGCGACCTGTCACGCACCGTCACCGTCGAGGTGTCGGGTGAGATGGCCCAGCTCAAGGCGACCGTGGACCGGATGGTGGACCAGCTGTCCTCGTTCGCGGTCGAGGTAACCCGTGTGGCGCGCGAGGTGGGCACCGAGGGACGCCTGGGAGGCCAGGCCGACGTGCGAGGGGTCAAGGGCACCTGGAAGGACCTCACCGACTCCGTGAACATCATGGCCTCGAACCTGACCAGCCAGGTCCGGGGCATCTCCTCGGTCGCGCAGGCCGTGGCCCGAGGAGACCTGAGCCAGCAGATCACCGTCACCGCCCGCGGGGAGGTCGCCGAGCTGGCCGAGACGCTGAACTCCATGACGGCGACGCTCCAGACGTTCGCCGACGAGGTCACGCGTGTCGCCCGCGAGGTCGGCACGGAAGGCATCCTCGGCGGCCAGGCCGACGTGCCCGGCGTCGCCGGCCGGTGGAAGGACCTCACCGAGTCCGTGAACTCCATGGCGGACAACCTCACCGCACAGGTGCGAGACATCGCGCAGGTGACGACCGCCGTGGCCCGCGGCGACCTGAGCCAGAAGATCACCGTCGACGTGAAGGGCGAGCTCGCCGAGCTGAAGAGCACGGTCAACGTGATGGTCGACCAGCTCTCCGCCTTCGCCGCCCAGGTCACCCGCGTCGCTCGCGAGGTCGGCAGCGACGGCATCCTCGGCGGCCAGGCCGACGTGCCGGGTGTGGCAGGCACGTGGAAGGACCTCACCGACTCGGTGAACTCCATGGCCAGCAACCTGACCAACCAGGTGCGCAACATCGCCCAGGTCACCACAGCGGTCGCGCGTGGCGACCTCAGCCAGAAGATCACGGTCGACGTACGCGGTGAGCTGGCCGAGCTGAAGATGACCGTCAACACCATGGTCGACCAGCTCTCCGCCTTCGCCGACGAGGTCACCCGCGTGGCCCGCGAGGTGGGTGGCGAGGGCAGGCTGGGCGGCCAGGCCGCCGTCCCCGGCGTGTCCGGCACCTGGCGCGACCTCACCGACTCGGTGAACTTCATGGCGGGCACGCTGACCGCCCAGGTGCGCAACATCGCCGAGGTCACCACGGCGGTCGCCCGTGGCGACCTGACCCGCACCATCACCGTCGAGGCGCGCGGCGAGATCCTCGAGCTCAAGAGCACCGTCAACACGATGGTCGACCAGCTCTCCGCCTTCGCCGACGAGGTCACCCGCGTGGCCCGCGAGGTCGGCACGGAGGGACGGCTCGGCGGCCAGGCCGACGTGCACGACGTGTCGGGCACCTGGAAGGACCTGACCGAGAACGTCAACATGATGGCGAGCAACCTGACCGCCCAGGTGCGCAACATCGCCCAGGTGACGACCGCGGTCGCGAGCGGCGACCTGAGCCGCAAGATCACCGTCGACGCACGAGGCGAGATCCTCGAGCTCAAGAGCACCGTCAACACGATGGTCGACCAGCTCTCGTCGTTCGCCGACGAGGTCACCCGTGTGGCCCGCGAGGTGGGCACCGAGGGCATCCTCGGCGGCCAGGCACACGTGCCGGGCGTCGCCGGCACCTGGCGCGACCTCACCGACTCGGTGAACTCCATGGCGAGCAACCTGACCAACCAGGTGCGCAGCATCGCGACCGTCTCCACCGCAGTCGCGCGCGGCGACCTCAGCCAGAAGATCGCGATCGAGGCACGCGGCGAGGTGGCCGCACTGGCCAGCACCATCAACGCGATGGTGGACACGCTGCGCGCCTTCGCCGACGAGGTCACCCGCGTCGCACGCGAGGTCGGCACGGAGGGCATCCTCGGCGGCCAGGCACACGTGCGAGGAGTGGCCGGCACCTGGAAGGACCTCACCGACTCGGTGAACGGGATGGCCGGCAACCTGACCAGCCAGGTGCGCAGCATCGCGCTGGTCACCACCGCCGTCGCCCACGGTGACCTGACGCAGAAGACGTACGTCGACGCGCGCGGCGAGATCCTCGAGCTCAAGACCACCGTCAACCGGATGGTCGACCAGCTCTCCTCGTTCGCCGACGAGGTCACCCGCGTCGCCCGCGAGGTCGGCACGGAGGGCAAGCTCGGCGGTCAGGCCGAGGTGGCCGACGTGTCCGGGACGTGGCGCAAGCTCACCGAGAACGTCAACCAGCTCGCCGGCACGCTCACCACCCAGCTGCGGGCGATCGCGGAGGTCTCCACCGCCGTGACGCAGGGCGACCTGAGCCAGGAGATCACGGTCCAGGCCCAGGGCGAGGTCGCCGAGCTCAAGGACAACCTCAACCAGATGATCGACAACCTGCGTGAGACCACGCGGGCGAACCAGGAGCAGGACTGGCTCAAGACCAACCTGGCTCGGTTCACAGGGCACATGCAGGGCGGGCGCGACCTGCTCGACGTGACCCGGCTGATCGTCAGCGAGCTCACCCCGCTGCTCGGCGCCAGGCAGGGCTCGTTCTTCCTCAGCGAGACCGACCACGAGGGTCGGGCGTCGCTGCGCCGGATCGCGTCGTACGGCTACCGGCACCGCAAGAACGTCCCCGACCGGTTCCCGTTCGGTCAGGGGCTGATCGGCCAGGCCGCCGTGGACAAGGCGCCGATCCTGGTCACCGACGCTCCGGCCGACTACATCCGTGTGTCCTCCGGCCTCGGGGAGGCCTCGCCGGTCACGATCGTGATCCTTCCGGTGGTGTTCGAGGACCAGGTGCTCGGCGTGGTCGAGCTGGCGTCCTTCTCGCCGTTCAGCGCCGTGCACATGCAGTTCCTCGAGCAGCTGATGGAGATCATCGGCGTCTCGCTGAACGCGATCATCGCCAGCTCCCGCACCCAGGAGCTGCTCGTCGAGTCGCAGCGGCTGGCGTCGGAGCTCCAGGACAAGTCGGAGGAGCTCCAGACCCAGCAGGGCGAGCTGCAGCAGACCAACGCCGAGCTCGAGGAGAAGGCCCGGCTCCTGGCCGCCCAGAACCGCGCGATCGAGATCAAGAACCTCGAGATCGAGGACGCCCGGCGCGGGCTCGAGGAGCGGGCGGAGCAGCTCGCGCTCTCCTCGCGCTACAAGTCGGAGTTCCTCGCGAACATGTCGCACGAGCTGCGCACGCCGCTGAACTCCCTGTTGATCCTCGCCAAGCTGCTCGCAGAGAACGCCGAGGGCAACCTCAACCCGCGGCAGGTGGAGTTCTCCCGGACGATCCACAGCTCGGGCACCGATCTGCTCCAGCTGATCAACGACATCCTCGACCTGTCGAAGGTCGAGGCCGGGAAGATGGACGTGCACCCGTCCGACGTCGCGGTCTCGGGCGTGGTGGAGTACGTCGAGGCCACGTTCCGTCCGCTCACGACGGAGAAGGACCTCGGCTTCGCGGTGACCGTGGCGCCCGACGTACCTCGGACGCTCTTCTCCGACCAGCACCGGCTCCAGCAGGTGCTGCGCAACCTGCTGTCCAACGCGGTGAAGTTCACCTCGGCGGGGCAGGTCACGCTCGACATCCGCCTCGCGACGGGCGAGCGGTTCAGCACGCCGTCGCTGAACGACGCGGAGCAGGTGGTGGCGTTCTCCGTGGCCGACACCGGCATCGGCATTCCGCCGGACCACCTCCGCGTGATCTTCGAGGCGTTCCAGCAGGCCGACGGCACGATCAGCCGCAAGTTCGGCGGCACCGGACTCGGACTCTCCATCAGCCGCGAGATCGCACGCCTGCTCGGCGGCGAGATCCACGCCGAGAGCGAGCCGGGGCGGGGAAGCACGTTCACGCTGTACCTCCCCCTGCGCTACACCGGTGACCAGACCGCCCGGAGCACCACCGACCTCGAGCAGCGCCGCTCGAGAGCCGAGATCCAGACCGCGTCGAGCCCCGGTCGCGTGACGGCGGCCGCCGCGCAGAAACGCGAGATCGAGGACGACGAGCCCGGGATCGCTCAGGAGGACAAGGTCCTCCTCGTGGCGTTGACCAGCCTCCAGCTGCGCCGTGCCGCCGTCGAGCTCGGCCGCGCGCGGGGGTTCAAGGTGGTCACGACCGAGCGCGCCGCAGACGCCATCGCGGCGGCGAGACGGCACCGCCCCGCCGGGGTCGTGGTAGGCATGGACCTGACCAGGGACGACGGCCTCTCCCTGTTGAGGGCCTTCAAGACCGACCCGGAGACCCGGCACGTGCCGACCGTCGCGGTGCACTCCGCGCATGCCGCGGAGGACGTCCACGGGAGCCGGCACGCGGGTGCCTTCAAGATCGTCGAGGAGCCGGTGACCCCGGAGACCCTGGAGGCCGCCCTCGACGACCTCGGCGCCTACATCGACCGGAAGACCCGTGCGCTGCTCGTCGTCTCGAACGAGTCGGTCGAGGAGACCTCGGCCGTCGTGGCTCTCTTCGGAGCCGTGCCGGACGTCGACCTGCACCTCGTGACCGGCGTGGAGGAGGCGATCGCGGAGCTCGAGGCGCGGCGGTTCGACTGCGTCGTCGTCGACCTCAAGCTGGCCGGCGGGAGCGGCTTCGACCTGATCAAGCGGATGCGATCGCGCAAGTCCCTGCAGAGCATGCCCGTGGTGGTCAGTGCCGGTCACGAGCTCGGCGCCCGGGACGCGTCCCGGCTGCATCAGTACGCCGAGTCGATGGTCGTGAAGTACCCGACGTCCGTGGGCCGGCTGATCGACGAGGTCGCGCTCTTCCTGCACCGGTCCGACGTGGAGGTGCCGGACCAGCCAACGCCTGCGATCGCGCTGCACCCCGGAGGCACCGACGTCTTCCAGGGCAAGCGCATCCTCATCGTCGACGACGACGCCCGGAACGTCTTCGCCCTCACCAGCGCGCTGGAGGGCCACGGGATCGACGTGGTGTACGCCGACAACGGCGAGGCCGGGATCGCAGCGCTGCAGAAGGACCCGGACATCGACCTGGTCCTGATGGACGTGATGATGCCGGGCATGGACGGCTACACCGCGATGCGCGAGATCAGGAAGATCCCGGCCTTCAAGGAGCTGCCGTTGATCGCCCTGACCGCGAAGGCGATGCCGGGCGACCGCGACAACAGCCTGGCTGCCGGCGCTTCCGACTACGTGACCAAGCCCGTCGACGTGGACGACCTCCTCGCCCGCTTCAGGACGTGGTGGCAGTGACCGAACGGGCCCGGATCCTCCTCGTCGACGACCGGCAGGAGAACCTGCTGGCGCTCGAGGCGATCCTCAGCTCGCTCAACCAGGTCCTGGTGCGGGCGTCGTCGGGTGAGGAGGCCCTGCGGGCGCTGCTGAAGGACGAGTTCGCCCTGATCCTGCTCGATGTCCAGATGCCCGGGATGGACGGCTTCGAGACGGCGGCGCAGATCAAGGCGCGCTCGCGGACCAAGGACATCCCGATCATCTTCCTCACCGCAGTCGACACCGACGAGCACAACGCCTACCGCGGCTACGCCGTGGGCGGTGCGGACTACATCACCAAGCCGTTCGACCCGTGGGTGCTCCGCGCGAAGGTGCAGGTCTTCGTCGACCTGTGGGTGGCGGGACGCCGTCTGGCGACCCAGGCGGCCTTCCTGCGGCGCCAGATCGAGGACTCGCCGAGCACGGTGGATGTCCTCGGCGAGCTCCGCGACCGGCTCGCCCAGGTCGAGGACGCGACGCGAGACCTCGGGATGCGCCTGGCGGCCGGCGAGGGATCGCCCGACGAGGCCTTCGCCCTTCTCGAACGGCGGGTCGACTCGATGAGGCAGGCACTCGACGTGATGGAGGGCGGCTCACCCGTCTCGGGCCTCACCCGCCGCGAGTTCGGCTGACCGTCGTACCGGCTCGGCTCCTGTCGCCCGGCGGTCTCCCGAGGTCCCATGGGAAAGCATCACTCCCCACGGTGAGCTCACCGTGGGGAGTGACGGTCCGTCAGGTGCCTGGGGAACCGGCGGGCCGGCAGGTCAGGCGGGTCAGTCGGGTCAGGCGGGGAAGCGCTCGCCCTTCTCCGCGAGCTCCACGAGGTACGTCGGGGGCTCGAACCGCTCGCCGTACGCCGCGGCGAGCTCACGTGCCCGGGCGACGAACCCGGTCAGCCCGCCCTCGTAGCCCTGCATGTACTGCACCGTGCCGCCGTACAGGGGCGGGAAGCCGATGCCGAAGATCGACCCGATGTTCGCGGCGGCAGCGGACTCGATGACACCCTCGGCGAAGCACTTGGCCGTCTCGAGGGCCATCGCGAACAGGTACCGCTCCTGGATGTCCTCGAGCGGGATCTGCACGTCGGACTTCGTGAAGTGCTCGCGCAGGCCGGGCCACAGGAACTTCTTCGACCCGTCCGTGGGGTACTCGTAGAAACCCGCACCCGCGGCCTTGCCCTTGCGCCCGAACTCCTCGACCATCCGCTCGATCACCGCGGTGCCGGGCGGGTCGGGCAGCTCACGGCCCTCCCGCGCCGCCGCCTCCTGCGCGGCCTTGCGGATGTGCTGGGTGAGGGTCAGCGAGACCTCGTCGAGCATGCCGAGCGGCGGCGCGGGGAAGCCGGCCATCGTCGCGGCACGCTCGATGGTCTGCGGGTCCACACCCTCCTGGAGGAGTGCCGCGGCCTCGTTGAGGAGCGTGCCGTAGACCCGGCTCGTGTAGAAGCCGCGGCTGTCGTTCACGACGATCGGCGTCTTCTTGATCTGCTGCACGACGTCGATCGCGTGCGCGACCGCCTTGTCCGAGGTCTTCGCGCCGCGGATGATCTCGACGAGAGGCATCTTGTCGACGGGCGAGAAGAAGTGCAGGCCGATGAAGTCCTCCGGCCGGTCCACGCCCTCGGCGAGCTCGGTGATCGGCAGCGTGCTCGTGTTCGAGCAGAGCAGGGCGTCGGGCTTGACCACGTCGAGGATCTCGCCGAACACCTTGTTCTTCAGGCTCGGGTCCTCGAACACCGCCTCGATGACGAGGTCGCAGCCCTCGAGGTCGGCCGGGTCGGCGGTCGGGGTGATCCGGGCGAGGACCTCGTCGGCCTTCTCGCGGGTCATCTTGCCGCGGTCGACGGCCTTGTCGAGGAGCTTGACCGAGTAGTTCTTGCCCTTCTCGGCGTTCTCGACGCTGACGTCCTTGAGGACGACCTCGATGCCGGAACGGGCGGCGGAGTAGGCGATGCCCGCGCCCATCATCCCGGCGCCCAGGACCCCGACCTTGGTGGCGGTGAACCTGTCGACGCCCTCGGGCCTCAGGGACCCGGAGTTGATCGCCTGCAGGTCGAAGAAGAACGCCTGGATCATGTTCTTCGAGATCGGGCCGGTGACGAGCTTCGTGAGGTAGCGCGACTCGATCCGCGAGGCGGTGTCGAAGTCGACCTGCGCGCCCTCGACGGCCGCCGACATGATCGCCTTCGGCGCCGGGTAGTCCGCGCCCTTGGCCTGCTTGCGGAGGTTGGCCGGGAAGGCGGGGAGGACGGCGGCGACCTTCGGGTTCGACGGGGCACCACCAGGCATCTTGTAGCCGGGACGGTCCCAGGGCTGGCTGGCGGCCTCGGGGTTGTCCAAGTTCCCGAGGATCCACGCCTTCGCGGCCGGGACGAGCTCCTCCTGGGTGGCGACGACCTCGTCGACGAGCCCCTTCTCCTTGGCCTGGGCGGGCTTCAGCTTCGTGCCGGTGAGCAGGAACCCCATGAGCGCGTCGTACATGCCGAACATCCGCACCAGACGTGTCACGCCGCCTCCTCCGGGCAGCAGGCCGAGCGACACCTCGGGCAGGCCGAGCTCGTAGCGACCGTCGACCGCGATCCGGTGGTGGCAGGCCAGGGCGATCTCGAGGCCGCCGCCGAGCGCGGCGCCGTTGACCGCGGCGACGACCGGCTTCCCGAGCAGCTCGAGGCGACGCAGGTCAGCCTTGATCGCCTCGATCGTCTCGAAGATCCGGGGCGCGTCGTCCGGCCCCGCCTGGACCATCATCTTCAGGTCGCCGCCCGCGAAGAAGGTCTTCTTCGCACTGGTGACCACCACACCGGTGATCTCGTCCTTCTCCTGCTCGAGCCTGGCGACGGCTGCGGCCATCGACTCCTTGTACAGCTCGTTCATCGTGTTGGCGCTCTGCGTGGGGTCGTCCAGGGTGAGTACGACGATCCCGTCGCTGTCCTTGTCCCACCGCACGGCGCTCTGCTGGGCAGTCTCAGTCATTGATGTTTCCTCGGAGGTCTGTGTCGTT
>DATGYO010000055.1:0-2482 GCA_035297905.1 Nocardioidaceae bacterium | reverse complement strand
CGACAGATCCGTCGGATCAGGGGGCGAAGGTCCCGGAAACGGACATGCCCCACGTGGGTACGCGGGGCATGTCCGACTGGTGCGGTGCTGTGGACGCATCCCAAGCGGTATGCCGCTTGTGGAGCGTCCATAACCCCGCGTGACAAGGGCTAGCGGCGGAAGATGAGCGCCCGCTTCACTTCCTGGATCGCCTTGGTGACCTCGATGCCGCGAGGGCAGGCCTCGGTGCAGTTGAAGGTCGTGCGGCAGCGCCACACACCCTCCTTGTCGTTGAGGATCTCGAGGCGCTGATCGGTGCCCTCGTCACGGCTGTCGAAGATGAACCGGTGCGCGCCGACGATCGCCTGGGGGCCGAAGTACTGCCCGTCGGTCCAGTACACCGGGCACGACGTGGTGCACGCCGCGCACAGGATGCACTTGGTCGTGTCGTCGTAGCGCTCGCGGTCCTTCTGGGACTGCAGCCGCTCACGCGTGGGCTCGTTCCCGTCGGTGACCAGGAACGGCATGATCGAGCGGTAGGCGTCGAAGAACGGCTCCATGTCGACCACGAGGTCCTTGAGCACCGGCAGACCCTTGATCGGCTCGACGGTGATCGGCTGCGACGGGTTGACGTCCTTGATCAGCGTCTTGCAGGCCAGGCGGTTCTTGCCGTTGATGCGCATCGCGTCCGAGCCGCAGACGCCGTGGGCGCAGGAGCGACGGAACGTCAGCGACCCGTCGAGGTCCCACTTGACCTTGTGAAGCGCGTCGAGCACCCGGTCCGTCGGCTCGGCCGTGACCTGGTAGCTCTCCCACTTCGCCTCCTCCGACACCTCGGGGTTGTAGCGGAGGATCTTGACAGTGACGTCCATCAGTACTTGCGCTCCATCGGCTCGTAGCGGGTCTGCACGACTGGCTTGTAGTCCAGGCGGATCGTTCCGTCCTCCTGGCGGTAGGCCATCGTGTGACGCATGAAGTTCACGTCGTCGCGGTTGGGGTAGTCCTCGCGGTAGTGGCCACCACGCGACTCGTTGCGGGCGAGCGCGGAGACGACCAGGACCTCGGCTAGGTCGAGCAGGAAGCCGAGCTCGATCGCCTCGAGGAGGTCGGTGTTGAACCGCCGGCCCTTGTCCTGCACCGAGATGTTCACGTAGCGCGCCTTGAGGCCCTCGATGTCGGAGAGCGCCTGCTTCAGCGACCCCTCGTCGCGGTAGACCTGCGCGTTGATGTCCATCGTGGCCTGGAGCTCGGCGCGGATGGTGGCCACCCGCTCGGAGCCGCCCGCGTCGCGGAGCATCTCGATCTGCTCGACGACGTACTTCTCGGGGTTCTCCGGGAGCTCCTCGAAGCCGGCCGTCTGGGCGTACTCCGCTGCGTAGATGCCGGCGCGACGGCCGAAGACGTTGATGTCGAGCAGCGAGTTGGTGCCGAGCCGGTTCGCGCCGTGCACCGACACGCAGGCGACCTCGCCGGCGGCGTAGAGGCCCGGGACGACGGTGTCGTTGTCGCTGAGCACCTCGCCCTTGATGTTCGTCGGGATGCCGCCCATCGCGTAGTGCGCGGTGGGGAACACCGGGATCATCTCGGTGTAGGGCTCCACGCCGAGGTAGGTCCGCGCGAACTCCGTGATGTCGGGGAGCTTGGCGTCGATCTGCTCCTTCGGAAGGTGCGTGAGGTCGAGGTAGACGTAGGCCTTGTCGGGGCCGGCGCCGCGTCCCTCGCGCACCTCGTTGGCCATCGCGCGGGCGACCATGTCGCGCGGCGCGAGGTCCTTGATGGTGGGGGCGTAGCGCTCCATGAAGCGCTCGTTCTCGCTGTTGCGGAGGATGCCGCCCTCGCCGCGAGCCGCCTCGGACAGGAGCACGCCGAGCCCGGCGAGACCCGTCGGGTGGAACTGGAAGAACTCCATGTCCTCGAGCGGCAGGCCCTTGCGCCACACGATGCCCATGCCGTCGCCGGTGAGCGTGTGCGCGTTGGAGGTGGTCCGGAAGACCTTCCCGAAGCCGCCGGAGGCGAAGATGATCGACTTCGCGTTGAAGACGTGGATCTCACCCGTGGCGAGCTCGTAGGAGACGACGCCCGAGGCGCGGCCGTCGGTCATCAGGACGTCGAGCACGTAGAACTCGTTGTAGAACTCCACGTTGTGCTTGATGCACTGCTGGTAGAGCGTCTGCAGGATCATGTGGCCGGTGCGGTCCGCGGCGAAGCAGGAGCGGCGTACGGCGGCCTCGCCGTGGTTGCGGGTGTGGCCGCCGAACCGGCGCTGGTCGATCCGGCCTTCCTCCGTGCGGTTGAAGGGGAGGCCCATCTTCTCGAGGTCGAGGACGGCGTCGATCGCCTCCTTGGCCATCACCTCGGCGGCGTCCTGGTCGACGAGGTAGTCACCGCCCTTGACGGTGTCGAAGGTGTGCCACTCCCAGTTGTCCTCCTCGACGTTGGCCAGCGCGGCGCACATGCCGCCCTGGGCCGCGCCGGTGTGGGACCGGGTCGGGTAGAGCTTGGT
>DATGYO010000054.1:0-42773 GCA_035297905.1 Nocardioidaceae bacterium | reverse complement strand
ATCGTGACCGCGATGCTGACCTGTCTGGAGTCTCTGCAGTCCATCCGCGGGGTGTCCGCCGGCACGCTGACCGCGAAGGAGATCCGGCTGATGCTGCTCGCGGTCATGCAGGTCACCGCCGCGGTGTTCGCGCTCCGCCTGAGACTGCTGGTCGCCGGAGAGGTCCAGCGGGTCGCGGACCTGACCGGTGCCACCTCGACCGCGGCGTTCTTCGCGCACCTGACCCAGACCCGGCGCGCCGACGCGAACGCCCAGGCCAAGCTCGCCCGCGACCTGGACCGTCGGTTCCCGCTGCTCGCCGACGCACTGGAACGCGGCCTGATGTCGCCCGAGCACGTTCAGGTCGCGGTCGCCGCGCTCCGCAAGCTCCCGAAGACCGTGACCACCGAGAAGGTCGCGCGGTGCCAGCGGTTCCTGGTCGAGGCCGCGCAGGCGTTCAGCCCCAGCGACCTCAGGCAGCTCGGCCGGAAGCTGTGGCAGGTGATCGACCCCGACGGCGCCGAACGTCGCGAAGGCGAGGCGCTCGAGGACGAGGAGGAGCTCGCGAAGGCGAAGGCGTACTTCCGGTCCTGGCGCAACGGCGACGGCACCACCGGGTTCCGCGGCAAGCTCCCCGACCTGCACGCCGACATCATTCTCAAGGCGATCAAGGCCCTCGCCGCACCCCGCCGGCGGAAGAACCCGAACATCCCCACCGGTCAACCCGACGACATCCGCTACCCCGACAGCGGCAGTCCTGCCAAGGGCAACACGGGAGGTAGCGAGCCAGGCACCAGCGACGGCGCGGGCTGCGGAAGCAACAGCGATGAGGGGTCTGGACAAGACCCACAACCGGTCCCCCCGCCAGGGTCGGACAGCACGCCCGGCCCGGGCAGCAGGCCCGACCCTGGCAGGACGCCCGGGTCGCCGGACGACGACGGTGAGGAACCGCCGCCGGAGGAGCCGGACGTCCCCTACCCGGTCCGGCTGGGGCACGCCCTGATGGAGCTGCTCGAACGTCTCCCCCAGGACGCGCTGCCCCGCGCCGGCGGCACCTCGGCCCGGATCAGGGTCACCATGCGCCTCGACCAGCTCCTCACCGGCCTCGGCACCGTCACCCTGGACACCGGCACCATCGCCTCCGCCGGCCAGATCCGACGGCTGGCCTGCCAGGCCGGGATCATCCCGGTCGTCCTCGACGGCAAGTCCCGGCCCCTCGACGTCGGCCGCGAACAACGCTTCCACACCGAGGCCCAACGCGAGGCCATGGAGGTCCGCGACGGCGGCTGCGTGGTCGATGGCTGCGGCCGTCCCGCCTTGGAGTGCGAGGCCCACCACGGCATCTCCTGGGACGACGGCGGCGACACCAACGTCGACGACGGGTTCCTCGTCTGCCCGCACCACCACCATCTGCTGCACCGCGGATGGACCGTCGAATGGCTCCCCCACGGCAAGGCCCGACTACGTCGGATCGACCGCCGCTAGACCGTCGCTAGCTCGGCGGACGAAGCACTACGAACCACTCACTTGGCCGCAGCCACGGCGGGCGCCTTCATGCGCTTGGACAGGCGAGCGGTGCGACGGGCACGGGCGACCGGGTCGAGGTACCGCTGCATCAACACCATCAAGGCCTCGAGGACGAGTGCGATCACCGCCACCACGAGTGCACCGGCCACCACCTCGGAAACGTCCTGCCGGCGGAAGCCGAGGGTGATGATCCGACCCAAGCCGGGACCAGCAACGAGGGCCGCGATCGTCGCGGTCGCCCACACCTGGACCACCGCGAGCCGAACGCCGGTGACGATGAGCGGCATCGCGAGGGGCAGCTCGACGCGCCGCAGCAGCTGCGTGCCCTTCATGCCCATGCCCTTCGCGGCCTCGACGGTGTCGCGGTCCACCTCACGCAGACCGACGTACGCATTGGTGATGATCGGGGGCAGCGCGAAGAGCAGCAGGGAGATCAGCGTCGCGAGTCCGGCACGGCCGTACGGGCCGAAGTCCGCAGTTCCCACCGCGCCGATCGACAGCATCGTCAGGACGGCGAAGGTCGGGATGGCGCGCCCGATGTTCGAGATGTTCACCGCCAGGAACCCGCCCTTGCCGATGTGGCCCAGCCAGATCGCCAGCGGCAGCCCGAGCAGTACGGCCGCCAGGGTTGCTGTGCCGGTCAGGAGCAGGTGCTCCACGAGCCGGTTGGTGAGGCCTTCCTCGCCTTGCCAGTTCGCGGGGTTCTGGAACCAGTCGATGACTCCGCCCAGGACGTCGAGCATCGACTACACCGCCCGGGTGCGGGCCCACGGCGTCATCAGCCGCTGGGTCCCGACGATCAGGAGGTCGAACACGAAGGCGAGGAGGACACAGAGGACGCTCGCGGTGAACACCTGGGGCTTGAACTGCGTGTTGACCGCCTCGAGCAGGAGGTTGCCGAGGCCGCCGTAGCTCACGATGGAACCAACCGTCGTGAGCGCAACTGTCGAGACGAACGCCACTCGGAGCCCGGCCATGACGGAGGGGAGCGCGAGGGGGAGCTCGACGGTCAGCAACAGTCGCCTCGCGCCGTACCCCATCCCCTGCGCCGCCTCGATGACGTCGGCAGAGATGCCGTTGAGGCCCTCGACGATGTACCGCACCAGGATGGTGAGGGAGTAGAGGGCGAGACCCGCGATGACCGTCGCCGCGCTCAGGCCGCTCAGGGGCACCAGCAGCGCGAAGAGCGCAAGGGAGGGAATCGTGTAGATCGCGGTCGTGGTGCCGACGACGACCCCCTCCAGCTTTGGGTACCGTCGAGCCAACAACGCCAACGGAACCGCGATGACCAGCCCGATGACGACGGAGACGACTGTGATCCACACGTGCTGCACCATTGCGTCGGTGAGCAGGCCGGCGCGGCTGGTCAGGTACTCAGGACAGATCCACTCGTTGCGGACCATGCAGTTGTCGCCGACCGGCGTCGCCTCGGACAGGACCATCCATGCAACCTAGCGAAGATCCGATGATCAGGCTCGACGGCGTGGGCAAGACCTACCCCGACGGGACGGTCGCGGTGCACGACCTCGACCTCGACGTCCCCAAGGGTTCCGTCGTCTGCCTCGTCGGGCCGTCGGGCTGCGGCAAGTCCACGACCCTGAAGATGGTCAACCGGTTGATCGAGCCGACCAACGGCACGATCACCTTGGACGGCCGTGACGTGACCAGGGTCGACGCGGTCGCGCTGCGTCGGCACATCGGTTACGTCATCCAGCAGATCGGCCTCTTCCCGCACCAGACGATCCGGACCAACGTCGCCACCGTGCCCACGCTGCTCGGGTGGGACAAGCGGCGCGCCAACGAACGTGCTGACGAGCTGATGTCCCTGGTGGGCCTGGAGCCTGCGGTGTACGGCGATCGCTACCCCGACCAGCTCTCGGGCGGACAGCGGCAACGGGTCGGGGTCGCCCGGGCCCTGGCCGCCGACCCGCCGGTCCTCCTGATGGACGAGCCGTTCGGAGCCGTCGACCCGATCAACCGCGACAAGCTGCAGGACGAGTTCCTCCGACTCCAACGGGACCTGCACAAGACCGTCATGCTCGTGACCCACGACATCGACGAGGCCGTGAAGCTGGGGGACCGTGTCGCGGTCTTCGCTCCCGGTGGACGGCTGGTGCAGTACGACGTCCCCGCGCAGGTCCTGGGTCGGCCCGCGGACGACTTCGTCGCGGAGTTCGTGGGGACCTCCCGTGGCCTGCGCCGCCTCGCCGTCACGCCGATCCGGCGGGAGGACCTGGAGCCGTCCACGGGCGAACCACCCACGAACGGCGCCGTCGACATCTCCTCGACGTTGGAGGACGCGCTGGCGCTGATGATGCGTCAGGACCAGGCGGTCGTGCCGGTGACCGAGGACGGTCGGACGATCGGGAAGCTCACGCCCGCTTCGGTCCATGCCGCGCTCCGGCGGTCCGTCGCAGCAGGCGAGCAGGCAGACGACTCCGCTAGCTCGGAGGCAAGGTCGCCCGCATGACGATCACGTCGCCGTGGGTGCCGTAGTCGAGGCGTCGCCCGGCGTACCGTTTCCCGTCGAAGGTCACGATGATCCGCTCGCCATCGGGCAGCTCGATCACCTGCGGGTGCGGGATGTTGCTGCCGTAGGGCGCGTCGAGCTCCCCGAGCGGGCACATCGCGAGGTCGAACGCCCGGTAGCGCCGCGCGTCTCCGTCACTGGTGAGCACGCGCCAGGCCCCCGTCGGGCCGTCGGGTCGCGCGAGGATCGGGCCCTCACACTGGTGCAGGTCACTCGCCGCACCGACTCGCCGGAGCCCCTCAGCCCAGTCGTCCTCGCCCTCCGGCCCGACCGCGAGGGCCGGGTGGAAGTCGCTCGGCTTGTGCCCGATGCTCTCGACGTAGGACACGTACCAGCGACCGTCGATCCGGGTCATGCCAGGGTCGTAGCTGCCGTTGGCGGTCGGCATCGGCACGCGCTCGGTCTCGAGGACGTGTACGCCGTTCAGCAGGTCGTCGGAGGTGGTCACGCGACGGACGAAGACCCCTCGCTCCGGCGCGAAGTCACCCCAAGAGCTCACCGCCACCAGCCATCGGTCGCCGTCGCGGACAAGCTGCCCCGCGTGGTCGCCGACCAGCTTCCCGTCGCGGTGGGAGAACAGGTGGGCTGTCTGCTCGAGGTGCAGGGCTCCGTCCCTGCGTGCGATGTCGGCCGGGTCGAACGCGAACACGCCCCAGTGCGCCTGCCGGAAGAACCCGAGACCGGCGCAGGTGGCGGTGAGATACATCCGGCCGTCGCGGGTGTACGGCGTCCCGTCGGCGTGCTGGACGACATGGAGGTCTCGCAGGCCGGCCATGCCGAAGAGGCCGGCCCGGACGAGCCGGAGGTCCGACGTACCCCCTCGGGAGCCCCAGGCGGCGGTGAACCGGGCCAGGGTCGCCGGGTCGTGGAGGTCGAGGCGACGGGCGGGGTACTTGCCGGTCACCGCGGGAGACCAGCCCCGGCCGCGGTCGACGAGCACGGTGGGCTTGTTCGCACAGACCACGAACGCCATCCGGCGGACTCTGCCGAGGACGCGCCTCTCCGCCAGCACAGTGGTCCTGTCTCCGGTGCGGAGCTCGATCCCGACCCGGCGGGTCTTGGCGTCATGGAAGGCCACCAGGTGGTCGCCGCTCTCGGAGACGAGGCCCGCAAGCACCGTCGCCCTGTCGGCGCCGAGGGTCACTTCGACGACGGTGAACGGCGCGGGCGGGCTGTAGGTGCTCCGGGTCAGGCCATCACACGACCCCGGCTCCTCCTCCACGGCGACGAAGCCAGGCGAGACGACCTCGAACGGACGGCTCCGGCCGACCACCTCGAACCGAGGCCCGACGCTGTGACGATCCCGAGCACGACGATCCGGGGCACGACGACCTGCACGACGACCTGGACGGCGCATCACTCGACGGGCACGTCCTTGTGCCAGGACTCGGTGACGTACTTCGTCTCCCAGCCCATCGACACGTAGAGCGCGTCGGCGCGGGTCGGGGAGTCGGCGTCGACCTCGAGCCCGACCCGGTCACGGCCGCGGGACGCGGCGTCGGCGATGATCATGTTCAGCAACGCCTTGGCGACGCCGCGTCCCCGAGCGGACTGGAGGACGCCGAGGTACGACACGTAGGACCCATCGGGCTGCGGCTCGCCCTGCTCGTTCACACCGCCCTCGATCATGGTGCCGACCAGGGTCCCGGCAGGCTCGGGCTCCGACTTGTCGTCGACGATCTCGGCGATCCACCAGTGGTCCCACCGGTGCCCGGGGTCCTCACGAAGCCGGAAGATGAACTCGTCGAAGGTCTCCGGGCGCGAGTTGAAGTGGTCGGCGAACGAGGACTCCAGGATGTCGTGGACCGTACGCAGGTCGTCCTCGTCGGGCATCCCGCCGCCCTGCCGCATGACGGGCCGGATCACGACGCCCTGGTCGGGCTCCGGCGCGAGGTCCTCGTCACCCGGCGCCACCGGCCGGCTCATCTGCCACCAGCTGCGGACCTGGGTGTACCCGGCCCGCTCGAGCCACCGGTGCTGACGCTCGTCGTCGGCGAACGCCCCGCTGTCGATCTGCTGTACGTCGAGCTCGCGGCCGCGACCCACGCGCTTCGCTGCGCCGTCGGCCCAGGCGAAAAGAATCTCCGCAACCCGGTCGGCCGTGTCGTTGTCGAGGTCCGGGTCGACCATGACCTGCATGAGCATCCGCCCGGCGGCCCGGTCGTGGGCGGTGGCCCAGCCGCGGATGACGCCCTCGGCGTCACGGAGCGCGACGTTCTCGCGCACCATGGCGCCCTTGGCGCCGACCTCGACGAGGACCTCGTCCTCGCCGGAGCCCGCCCACCCGCGACCGTTCTCCTCGTGCTTGCGGAGCAGCGCAGCCAGCTCGGCCGCGTCGGCCTCGTCGGGAACCGCTGCAGACCAGCCTTCAGGCAGCTCGAGGTCTGGGAGATTTGCGTCTTTTCGGTCTTCGCCGGCGGAGATCACCCCGGCATTCTCTCGCATCGGGAGACGCGCGACCCACCCGGGTACTGGCCCGGTCCTGCGCCGAGCGGAGTCGACCTGGTCTAGAACGGCAGGTCAGAGCACCTGACCGCAGCGACGCCGAGACGGCGTCAGCGCACCTGACCGGGGCGGCTAAAGCGGCTATGCAGCGGCGCGCCTCAGGCGTGCTTGCGGTCGTTCTTCGAGTCCGCGGAGCCTGCTTGCACCTTCTCCTCCCAGGCGAGCAGGTCGACGACGGTCTCGGCCATCGCATCGTCCCAGCCCTCCCAGGTAGCGAGCTCGTCTGCCTGCTCCGCCTTGCGGATCTCGAGCTGCTCCTGGAGCTGCGCGACCAGCTCCTGAGCTTCGTTGGCGCGGCGGGACTCCCGCTTCACGCGGGTCTCAGCCTCGATCGCGCGGGCCTCGGCGAGCACGATCGTGCTCTCGAGCTCCTGGATCGACTTGTCGCGGGAGGCGAGCCGTTCGGTCATCGCCGTGGTGAACTCGGCGTGCTCGGCGGCGCGCTCGTGGAACATCACGCGGTACGCCTGGGCCTGGGCCGCACGGTCCGCGGCGGCCTCGCGGCGGCTCTGGAGCAGCTCGCTGTAGACGATGCGGGCGGAGGTGGCCCCGCACAGCAGCGCGAACACCGAGGAGAAGCTGAGCCACAGCGGCGACTGGGTGGGAAGGGCCAGCGCCACGACGAGTGTGGCGAGCGCGAGCAGCGTCACGGCGACGGTGACCCGGACACTGCGTTGACGGCGACGGGCAGGGTTGCGCAGCGCCGATCGGTCGGGGGAAGGGGCTGATCGCTCGGGGGAAGGCGCGCTCATGTGCTTAGGTTAAATCGCTCTCGTCCCCGTCACGGACACGACACGCACGCTCGAGCAGCAGGGATGCTGCGACGATGAACACACTGGCCAGGCCGGCGATGAGCGACTGGACGATCCGCTGCTGCGCGAGGGCCGCCTCGCTGACCCGCCACCAGCTCAGGGCGTAGCCGAAGTAGCCTCCGGCGACCATCGCGCCGGCCAGCGCGCACGCCTTGGCGAGCACGAGCCGGTTCACCGCCTGGTGCGGCTCGAGCCGTCGGGGAGGCCGCCCGGGCTTCGGGTGCAGGTCACGGTAGGTGGACCAGGCCACTGCCCCGAGGATCACCGCGACGAGGATCAGTGCCAGGACCGGAGTCCAGCCGACCGTCGGAGCGGTGCCCCTGATCCGGATGCTCACCGGCCGCAGCAGCCACCCGAGGACAAGGCCGGTGAGGGCGAACCCCACGATGATCCCGGGGCCCGTCGTACTGACATGGCCGGTGGGAGGCTCGGGCGGCTCTGTGCCTTCGTCCTCGTCCCGGGGCAGCTCGCGGCTCACAGGTCGAGCGAGAGGTCCTCGCGCTTGGCGACGCCCTGGTCAGCGGCCTCTTCGAGGAGCTTGGCGATCGGGCCGACTCCGGGAATCTCGGCGTCGGGCTCGACGTCGTGCCAGGGTGCCAGGACGAAGGCGCGCTCGTGGGCCTGCGGGTGCGGGAGGACGAGGTCCTCGTCGTGGGCGCGTCGGTCGCCGACGACGATCAGGTCGACGTCGAGCGTGCGAGGCTCGCCGCGGACACCGCTGCGCTCACGACCGAAGGCATCCTCGATCGCCAGGGCGCGGTCGAGAAGGGTGCGCGCCGACAGCGTCGTGTCGATCTGGATGACCGCGTTCAGGAACTTCTTCGATCCCTCCGGGGCGTCGACGGGCTCGGTCTCGTAGACCGGGGAGACCGCAGTGAGCCACACCTCGGGGGTGTCGGCCAGGGAGTTGACGGCCCCCTGGAGGTTCGCGAGCCGGTCCCCCAAGTTCGACCCGATGGCCAGCACGCAGCGGCGGATCGGGTGCATCTCGCCGGTGAGCGTGTCGGCGTCGACGATGTGCGGGTTGGGGGTCTCAGTCAAGATCGGCTCCGAGAAATGGTCAGGGCGACGTCGGTGAACGTCGCCTCGATGGGGGCGTTCGGCTTGTGCACGGTCACTTCCGTCCATAGCACGCGGCTGTCGGTCAGACAGACGTCGGCAATACGTTGAGCCAGCGTCTCGATCAGGTCAACCGGTTCGGTCTCCACTGCCTTCTTGACCGCCGCCACGAGGGTTCCGTAGTCGACGGTGTCCTGCAAGTCGTCACTACGCGCAGCGGGACGAGTGTCCATCCCGAGCACGAGGTCAACCCTGAAGAGCTGACCCTGACGACGTTCGAAGTCGAACACGCCATGGTGCCCGAACGCCTCGATGCCGCGTACAGCGAGACGGTCGTGGCTCGCCGCCGAAGCCTGGTCAGTCCTCATGTTGCTCGGCTGACATTACCGGGGAGGCGTGATGGATCCACAACCGCCATGTCTCGTCCGCCCGGACGAACACGTTCGTGGCGACAGCGCGACCGCCGTGGAACGAGCTGTCGTCGGTGCGCTCGTCCGCGGTCAGGACGTTCTCCGTGCAGGTGACCGACGCGACGTCGTCACGCACGCTCACCTCGACGTCGGTGAGGAAGAACTGGATGTAGGGCACGTTGGCCATGATCAGCGCCCAGGAGCGGGTGATCGCCCCGGCGCCCCGCAGCGGTGTCGCCCCCGGGTGGGTGCAGAGGGTCTGCGGGTCGTCGAGCCAGATCTCCGTCATCGCGTCCAGGTCGCCGCGCTCGAGGGCGGCGTAGAAGTCGGCGTTGACCTGCGTCACCTCGGCGATGTCCCGGTCGACCTGCGGTCCCCTGTCGCTCATCGGGCCTCCCCAGCGCGGGCGGGCGTCCTGGCGTGGTCGCTGGCGGAGGCGGCTTCGGCCCAGCGGGCCGCCACGCGCACCGCATCGACGGTCGGGCGTACGGCGTGCGCTCGGATGCACCAGGCGCCGGCCGCTGCGGCGAGGGCTGTGGTCGCCGTGGTGGCGTCGTCACGCTCGAGTGGCCGCCTGAGCTCGTCGCCCTCCGCCAGCAACGCTCCGAGGAACCGCTTCCGGCTCGTCGCGACCAGCAGCGGGTGCCCGAGCTCGTGGAAGCGCTCGGTCGCCGCCAGCACCTCCCAGTTCTGGTCGGCGGTCTTGGAGAACCCGATGCCGGGGTCGAGCGCGATCCGCTCCGGAGCGATCCCGGCGGCGAGGGCGAGGTCGAGCTGCTCCTGGAGCTCCACTGCCACGTCCTCGACCACGTCGTCGTAGTGGGTTCGCTGCTGCATCTCGGTCGAGTGGGCACGCCAGTGCATGAGGACGTATGGCGCCTCCCGCCGCGCGACGGTCGCGAACATGTCGGCGTCAGCGCGGCCGCCCGAGACGTCGTTGATCATCACGGCCCCCGCGTCGAGCGCGGCCGCTGCCACCTCGGCGCGCATCGTGTCGACGGAGATCCTGACGCCCTCCGCCGCGAGCGAGGCGATGACGGGCAGGATCCGGTCCATCTCCTCCTGGGGACTCGGACGGGTGGCGCCGGGGCGGGTGGACTCGCCGCCGACATCGACCAGGTCGGCGCCCTGGCCGGCCAGCCGCCGACCGTGCTCGACTGCGCGGTCGGCGTCGAACCAGCGGCCTCCGTCGGAGAAGCTGTCGGGAGTCACGTTGAGGACGCCCATCACGAGCGCGCGACCGAGCTCGGGGAGCCCCGCGACGTGGCTCGGCGGTCCGACGTACATGATTCGACCCTACCCGGGCTGCTCGCCGCGTCAGCGCCGACCGCCTGCCGAGACGAAGGGCTACGATCACCGGAGTCCGGGACGGCGCAGGACCAGGAGGAACGCCATGGCAGCAGGCGGCATCAAACGCGTGGAGCCCGTCGGTACGTACGCCCGGAAGAGCGGGGACACAGTGCGCCTGCAGCTCCAGCTGCCGGACGCGCCCGAGCTCCAGGAGCCGACGCTTCGGCTCCGGGCCCGCAACGGCAAGGGCGTGGTCGAGGCGCCCGCCGAGGTGCGACCTGCCGGAGGTGGCGTCATCGTGACGGCCAGCATGCCGCGCGCGGACCTCCGGCCCGGAGTGTGGCGGGTCGCTGTAAGGCCCGAGCCGGACGGCCCGTTCCGGCCGTTGCAGGCGCGACTGCTGATCAACGACCGTCAGCCGATCGCGCTGCTCTCGGGTCCGGTCCCGCGCACGGAGATGGCGCCGCCACGTCCCAGGACCGGCCCGACCGGCCCGACCGGCCCGACCCCTGGCGTACGGCGGCAGGACAAGGCTCGCCGCGCAGCGGTCAAGGTCGTCGACGGGGCCCTCTCGCGGTTGCCGGAGGAGCGCGCAGCCCGTTACCGGGCGGCCCTCGCCAAGGCCGCCCGCCGGGTCAGGCTCTGACCTTCAGCAGGCCCGCTCCGTCGAGGAGGCTTCGCACCTTGGGCCGGGCCTGCGCGTCGGGCAGCGTCCTGAGGCGGCGCAGCTCCTCCCAGATCGGTGCCTTGAGAAGCGTCTCGGGCTGGACCGCCCGTGACCTGGTCAGGATCTCCTCCGGCACCTGCTGCGGGTCCGGTACGACGTACTCCTCCACCAGGTCGTCGTACGCCTCGGTCAGCACCGGCGACGACGGGTCCGGGAGGAGCAGCACGGCGGTGCCGGTCGGCTCGGTGTCGATCTCGAGGCAGACGACGTCAGGCCGAAGGGCGCGGAAGGTCGGGATCAGCTTGTAGACGTCGCCGGCCCACCGGCGACCTGAGAGTCCGGCACCGGCCCGGTCACGGGCCGCTTCGTTGACGTTGGCGGGAAGCATGTCGTCGAGGACGATCACGCTGGCCGCGTGCGTGTAGCGCTCGACGTTCATGACGTCTCGGAGCGCGTACTCGGACAGGTGCATCCCGTCGATGAACGCGAGGTCGACGAGCGGCTCGTCGAAGTGCGCGAGCGGGTGCCTGCGCGCGAAGAACTCGTCGCTGGTAGCTCGCACCAGGTGGAGGTCGCAGTGGATCTCCCGGTCGATCTGGAAGAAGGGGTCCACGGCGACCGTGCGCGCCCGTGACAGTGTCAGGCTCCGACCCAGGTTGACACCGATCTCGAGGTAGGTGCGGGGCTGAAGGAGTGCGTGCAGGCTTTCCAGCAGTTCGTGGCGCAGCAACGTCTGGCCCTTTCGGAACGTGTTCCTCGTTCTCCCTGGTCGCGGTGACGCTACCACTCGGCACCCGCGGAAAGGCCCACCTCGCAGTGAGACCGTGCCGGGCGACCGGGAGGAAGGCCGGGCGACCAGAAGCAGGGCGACCAGAAGCAGGGCAGCCAGAAGAGGGACGGGCCGGGGAAGCCCGTCAGCGGTTGCCGTTCATGATCAGGCTCATCGCCTCCGAGCGGGTGGCGGCGTTGTGCATGACGCCGCGGACCGCGGACGTGACCGTCTTCGAGCCGGGCTTGCGTACGCCGCGCATGGTCATGCACAGGTGCTCCGCCTCGATCACGACGATGCAGCCACGGGCCTCGAGGATCGCCATGAGCGAGTCGGCGATCTGGGTGGTCAACCGCTCCTGGACCTGGGGCCGGCGGGCGAACACGTCCACGAGCCGGGCGAGCTTCGACAGGCCGGTGATGCGGCCGTTGTCGTTGGGGATGTACCCGACATGGGCCACACCCGTGAACGGCACCAGGTGGTGCTCGCACATCGACCACAGCTCGATGTCCTTGACCAGGATCATCTCGTCGTGGCCGAGGTCGAAGGTGGTGGTGAGCACCTCCTCCGGGGTCAGCCGCATCCCGCTGAGGAGCTCGCGGTACGAGCGCGCCACCCGGGCCGGAGTCTCGAGCAGCCCCTCGCGGTCGGGGTCCTCCCCCACCGCGATGAGCAGCTCGCGGACGGCGGCCTCCGCCCGTGCCTGGTCGAACTCCGGGATGTCCTCGCGCGGAACCTGGCTGATCCGGTTGACCGTCATCAGATCTTCGGGTCGCCGTGCACGTCGCCCCCGCTGCCCGGCGGGGTCAGGATCACACCGCTCTGGGGCTCGTCGGGCGAGCTGCCGTTGGCGGCGGACTTCGGGATCTCCACCGGCGGGATCTGCGAGGGCTCGCGCTGCGGCGAACCGGTCCAGGCCGGACGCCGCGGCCGACGACGCAGGGGCTCGAAGATCTGTGCGACCTCGGCCTTGTCGAGGGTCTCGTGCTCCATCAGGGCCAGCACCAGGGCGTCGAGGACGTCGCGGTTCTCCTCCAGGATGTCGAAGGCCTCCTGGTGTGCCGTGCTCAGGAGCTTCTTGGTCTCCTCGTCGACCACCGCGGCGACGTCCTCGGAGTAGTTGCGCGTGTGCCCCATGTCGCGGCCGAGGAACGGCTCGCCCTGGGCCTCACCGAGCTTGATCGCGCCGAGGCGCTCGGTCATGCCGTACTGCGTGACCATCGCGCGAGCCAGCGAAGTGGCCTTGTCGATGTCGTTGCCGGCACCGGTGGTCGGGTCGTGGAAGACCATCTCCTCGGCGGCGCGCCCACCGAGCATGTAGGCGAGCTTGTCGAGCATCTCCGAGCGGGTCTGGGAGTACTTGTCCTCGTCCGGCAGCACCATGGTGTAGCCGAGCGCCCGGCCGCGCGGGAGGATCGTGACCTTGTGCACCGGGTCGGTCCCCGGCAGCGCCGCCGCCACGAGCGCGTGGCCGCCCTCGTGGTAGGCCGTGATCAGCTTCTCCTTCTCGCTCATCAGGCGGGTGCGCTTCTGCGGACCGGCGATGACGCGGTCGATCGCCTCGTCGAGGGACTCGTCGTCGATCATCTTGCGGTTCTGACGGGCGGTGAGCAGTGCCGCCTCGTTGAGCACGTTCGCCAGGTCCGCACCCGTGAAGCCGGGGGTGCGACGGGCGACGGACAGGAGGTCCACGCCCTGGGCCATCGGCTTGCCACGCGAGTGCACCTTTAGGATCTGGTGGCGGCCCGCGAGGTCGGGGGCCTCGACGCCGATCTGGCGGTCGAAGCGGCCGGGACGCAGCAGGGCGGGGTCGAGGATGTCGGGACGGTTGGTGGCCGCGATCAGGATCACGCCGCCACGCACGTCGAAGCCGTCCATCTCCACGAGCAGCTGGTTCAGGGTCTGCTCGCGCTCGTCGTGGCCACCGCCCATGCCGGCACCGCGGTGACGGCCCACGGCGTCGATCTCGTCGATGAACACGATCGCAGGAGCGTTCTCCTTCGCCTGCTCGAACAGGTCGCGGACGCGCGAGGCGCCCACGCCGACGAACATCTCGACGAAGTCGGAGCCGGAGATGGAGTAGAACGGCACGCCGGCCTCACCGGCGACGGCCCGGGCGAGCAGCGTCTTACCGGTGCCGGGCGGGCCGTAGAGCAGGACGCCCTTGGGGATCTTCGCGCCGACGGCCTGGAACTTCGCGGGCTCCTGGAGGAACTCCTTGATCTCGCCGAGCTCCTCGATCGCCTCCTCGCAGCCCGCGACGTCGGTGAACGTGGTCTTGGGCATGTCCTTGCTGATCAGCTTCGCCTTGGACTTGGCGAACTGCATGACCCGACCGCCGCCGCCCTGGACCTGGTTCATCAGGAACAGGAAGAGCAGGATGATCAGCGCGAAGGGCAGGAGGGTCGCGAGGATCGAGCCGATCAGGCTCGGCTTCGGGACCTTGACGTTGTAGTCCTCGATCTGGCCGGCGTCGACCTGCTTCTGGATGCTGTTGACGAGGTCGCGCTGCTGGCCGGTGACCCAGGACGACATGACCTGCTGGCCGTTGTCGAGGGTCGCCTGGATCTCCTGGTCACCATCGACGAGGGTCACCTTCTCGACCTTGCCGTCGTTGATGTAGGAGACCATCTGGGAGGTGTCGACCTCCTGATAGCCACCGTTCGGGGCGAGGTACTGCAGGGCAACGAGCACGCCTACGACGGCGATCACGATCCACAGCCACGGACCTCGGAAAATGCGTTTCACGTTTTTGTCCCGGGACCCGGGGTCCCTTCCTCCTGCCCAGTCACACTCTTCAGACCTTCGACGGTACACGGCGAAGGCAACGCGCGGCCCTCCGTCCACCAGGACGGTACGGGAGCGTCGTACCCCCATTGTTCCGCGCTAACGCGGCAGGAGCGAATCGGTACAGGGAATGCCGGCCGATGGTCCGGTCGGGAGTCAGGAGTAGACGTGCGGCGCGAGAGTGCCGATGCAGCGCAGGTTGCGGTACTTCTCGTCGTAGTCGAGGCCGTACCCGATGACGAACTCGTTCGGGATGTCGAAGCCGACGTACTTCACGTCGACGCTCATCCGCTGGGCCTCCGGCTTGCGCAGCAGGGTGCAGATCTCGACCGAGGCCGGACCGCGCGAGGCCAGGTTGGAGACCAGCCACGACAGGGTCAGGCCGGTGTCGATGATGTCCTCGACGACGAGCACGTGACGGCCGTTGATGTCGGTGTCGAGGTCCTTGAGGATCCGCACGACTCCGGAGGACTTGGTGCCCGACCCGTAGGACGAGATCGCCATCCAGTCCATCTCGACGTGGCGGCCGAAGTGGCGGGCGAGGTCGGCCATGACCATGACCGCTCCCTTGAGGACGCCTACCAGGAGGATGTCCTTGCCCTCGTAGTCCGCCTCGATCCTCGCGGCCAGCTCGGCGAGCCGCTGCTGGATCTGGTCCTCGGTGTAGAGGACGTTGACCAGATCGCCTTCGACGTGCTTCTCGTCCATGGGCGTCAGCCTGCCACAGGGGTTTCGGCGATCGTGAGTCTGCCCCCCTGCCTCTGCATCCGGAGCCCGCCGGGCAGGTCGACGCCGGCCTGGCCGTGCCAGTCCGTGAGGAGGGCGTCCATCGCGTCCACGTGCACCGCGAACAGCTCGGTGCCCGGGCAGCCGGCGTCGAGAGCGGTACGGCGGAGCACGCGGCGCCTGACCGCCGGCGGCTCGTGTCGCAGGGCGCCGGCGTCGAGGCCCGCCCCAGGTCTCGTCACGTCGCCCAGGACCCTCTCCGCCCAGGCGTCGAGGGCGTCCGCGTCGTCACGCAGCAGGCGGGCCGTGCGTGCGAGGGCCTCGGTCACTCCCGGCCCGAGCTCGCGCTCCAGGACGGGAAGCACGTCGTGGCGCACCCGGACGCGCGTGTAGGCGGGGTCGTCGTTGTGCGGGTCGTCCCAGGGGGTGAGCTGCTCGGCCGCGCAGGCCGCACGGGTGTCCTCGCGGGTGAGGTCGAGCAGCGGCCTGCGGTAGCGGCCCTGTCGAGGGGCCATCCCGGAGAGCGAGCGAGCCCCGGAACCTCGGGCGAGGCCGAGCAGCACCGTCTCCGCCTGGTCGTCGCGGGTGTGGCCGAGCAGGATCGTTTCCGCACGATGCTCGTCGGCCGCGGCGTCGAGCGCGGCATAACGCGCGGTGCGCGCAGCCGCCTCGGGACCGCCCGTCGTACCCACCTCGACCGTGACCACGTGAGCCTCCGCCCCCAGCGTGGCCATCTGCTCGGCCACGGCCTTCGCGTGGTCGGCGGAGCCGGCCTGGAGACCGTGGTCGACGGTCACGCCGATGACGGTGTGCGCAGGCTTGCGAGCTTCGAACACGGTGGCCGCGAGCAGCGCGAGGGAGTCGGCGCCGCCGGAGCAGGCGACCAGGACCCGCGACCCGGGCTCGAGGTCCGCCCAGGCGCGGCGCACCGCCAGCCGGACCGCCGCCACGGCGGGGTGGGGCCCCATCGGAACGGTCAGCCGTGCACGCGGCGGACCCAGGCGGCCGGGTCACCGATCTCTGCGCGGGAGGGGAGGTTCTCCGGGGTCGCCCAGACCTCGTTGAAGCCCTCCATGCCGACCTTCTCCATCGCTCCGCGGACGAAGGCGGCGCCGTTGCGGTACTGCGCCATCTTGGCGTCGAAACCGAGCAGCCGCCGGATCACCTTGTCCAGACCGCTGGCGTTCTTGCGACGCTTGTTGAACTTGCTGCGGATCTCGTCGACCGTCGGGATGACCTCCGGCCCGACCCCGTCCATGACGACGTCGGCGTGGCCCTCGAGCAGCGACATCACCCCGGTGATCCGGTCGAGGATCACCTTCTGCTCAGGGGTCTGCACCAGGTCGAGGAGGCTGACCTCCTCGTCGCCGCGGAACAGGTCGCCGAGACGTTTCACGCCTTCGCCCAGCATCGAGGCGAGCTTGGCGGGGTCGACCTCGACGGAGTCGATGAGCGAGCCGATCTCGCCGTGGATGTGGTCACGCATCCACGGGACGGCGGTGAACTGCACCCGGTGCGTCTCCTCGTGGAGGCAGACCCAGAGCCGGAAGTCCGTGGGGTCGACGTCGAGCTCTCTCTCGACGTGGACGATGTTGGGAGCGACCAGCAGCAGCCGCCCGGCCGTGCCCTCCGTCCCCGGCCCGGTGGGCACGTGGAACGGGTCGAACTGGCCCAGGACCTTGCTCGACATGAACCCGAGCAGCCCGCCGAGCTCGAGGCCGGTCACGCGCGACCCGATGGCCTCGGCGATCGGCGAGGGGTCACCCCGCTTCTCGCGCATCTTCTCCACGAGCGGGGAGATGATCGTTGCGAACCCGTCCACGTTGGCCTGGATCCAGCCGGGCCGGTCGACGACGAGGATCGGCGCGGTGCGCTCCTCGGCGACCAGGCCGGTGTACTCCTTGACCAGCCCGGTGGACCTGTGGGCTCCCTCGCGCAGCTCGGCGACCGCGGTCGCAGCCTCGTCGCGGCTCACCATCGGGCCCGGCCCGGACATCTTCGACGCGGCGAGGACGGCGAGGTCCCAGTCGATCATCGTGGTGCGGTTCGACATGGCACGACCCTACGCCGGGACCTCAACCTTCTCCGGTGAGTCGGGGAACCCGTCGGGTCAGGACGCGGGGCCCGCGGCGCAGGAGCAGGCCGCGAGTGCGGCGGCCACCTCGTCGAGACGCTCCCGTGCGTCGAGGGTGTGGATCGGCTTCACCCGGTCCGCTGCCGCGACGAAGGCGAACACCGTGCCGTCCTCGTCGGTGGCGAGACCGGCCAGCACGTGTACACCGGTGAGGGTGCCGGTCTTGGCCCTCACCCGCCCGAGGCCGGCCGCGTCCCCCTTGTCGAACCTGTAGGTCAGCGACCCCGTGAAGCCCGCCACCGGCAGCCCGGTCACGACCCGTCGCAGGTCGGAGTGGTCGTCGGAGGCCGCGAGCTCGAGGACCCCGAGCAGGGTCCCGGGCGCGAGGCGGTTGTCGCGGGACAGGCCGCTGCCGTCGAGGATCCGGGCGCCCGAGGTGTCGACACCGAGGCGTGTGAGCACCGCCTTGACGGCCGCGGCACCACCTGCGAAGGAGGCGGGTTCACCCTCTGCGCGCGCCACCTGCCGGGAGAGCACCTCCGCGCCCTCGTTGTCACTGACCTCGAGGATCCACTGGACGATCTGGGCCAGAGGCGCGCTGTGCACGGCCGCGTACTCCTGGGCGGCCGGCTTCGCAGCCTCGGGTCGCGGCTTCCCGCGCACGACGATCCCCTGCTTCTCCAGCGCCTGCGCGAAGTCCGTCGCCGCGGCAAGGGCCGGGTCACCTGCACGCGCCGCGAGGCCAAGACGTTCCCGGCCCTCGTCGACCCACAGCGCGGAGATCGGGCTCACGACGTTCTCCGTGATGTACGTCGACGGCCAGGCGGGGTTCACGGCGGGACCGGCGAAGAGGGTGTTGTCGTACCCGAGGCGGACCCGGGTGCGGCCGAGCTGCTTGAGCGACCGGGCGGTCGCCTTGGCCAGGGTCGTGACGTCGGCCCTCGGGGGGTACGCGTCGCCGCGCGGCGTGCGAGCCAGGAGCGGGTCCCCGCCGCCCACGAGGACCACGTCCCGCGGCGAGGCACCGGCCACGGCCGCCGTACTGAACCTGTGGTCGGGGCCCAACGTGGCAAGGGCTGCGGTCGTCGTCAGCAGCTTCATGGTCGAGGCGGGCGTGATCGACGAAGGTCCGGTCTTGAACACGGTCGCACCGTCGGAGACCTGTCCCACGACGACAGCGACGCGCGGACCGAGATCCTTGTCGTGCAACAGCTTCGCCAGCGCACGTCGTACGGCTGCGGGGTCCCCGGCCTGGTCGGGCTCGGGCTGCGCGACCGACGCGGCGGCGGAGGGTGACGGCAGGGTCAGGCCCGGAGGCGGCGCCACCTCGGCCGGTGCGGTGACTGGCGAGGGGCGGTCCCAGCCGAGCACGCGAGGCCCCAGGTCGAACGAGTAGGAGACGACTGCGAGCACCAGGACGAGGAGCACCAGCCCGCCGCTCCAGCGGCGCACGACACGTCCGGAGCGCACCTCGGAGTGGTCTACGTCACCTCCGGCCACCTCATACCCCTCTCGACTGCGCATTTTCACCGCTCGTGCGCGACACTAGCCAAACCGCATCGGAGACTGTGAGTTGGAGGAACTGTGGAGTTCGACGTCCTGGTTGAGATTCCTAAGGGTCAGCGCAACAAGTATGAGGTCGACCACGAGACCGGTCGCATCCGCCTGGACCGGACGCTGTTCACCTCCACCCAGTACCCCGCCGACTACGGGTTCATCGAGAACACCCTCGGCCTCGACGGCGACCCGCTCGACGCGCTCGTCCTCCTGCAGGAGCCCACGTTCCCCGGCTGCCTCATCCGCTGCCGCGCGATCGGCATGTTCCGGATGACCGACGAGGCCGGCGGTGACGACAAGGTGCTGTGCGTCCCCTCGCACGACCCGCGCCTCGAGCATCTGCGCGACATCAACCACGTCTCGAAGTTCGACCGCCTCGAGATCCAGCACTTCTTCGAGGTCTACAAGGACCTCGAGCCCGGCAAGTCGGTCGAGGGCGCCGAGTGGGTCGGCCGCGACGATGCCGAGGCCGAGGTCCGGGCCTCCTTCGACCGACTCAAGGAGAAGGGCCACCACTGAGCCCCGCTGCCTGGGGCTAGCCGTGTCGGCTGCGCGTCGTACCGGTCGCTTGGGCGGCGCGTCGGCTTCGCCGCCGCGGCCAAGCCCTTTGACGCTCCCTGGCACGACGCTCCGCCGCCCCGGCCGACTCCGGCCGGGGCGGCTCGCGTTCAGTACGCCGGCTGGATGATCTCCGCCCTCAGCATCTCCTGCGGGATGTCGAACGCGTCGACGAGCTGGTCGGCAATGGGACGCAACCGCCGGCACAGCTCGTTGACCATCGCGGTCACCGCTTTGGACCTCGCGTTCGAGAACCGGCCGTGCTCCATGAACCAGGCCCGGTCCGCCTCGATCGTCGACAGCGCGAAGAGGTCGCACACGAGCTGCATGGCGACCTTGTTCTGCCCGTCGGGCATCGACTCGACCTTGTCCAGGAACGCCTCGAGCAGGAGCCGCTCGACATGGGCGTTGGCCGAGGCGATCACGTGGTCCTGCACCATGCTGAACACCATCGCCGGGTCGCCTCCGTCGTCCATGCCCTTCTTCAGCCGGCGCGCGACGCCGGCGAGCATGTGCTCCTCGCGCCACCGCAGCAGGTTCAGGTGGTACGACGAGTCGAGCAGTCCGGAGTCCGGGTCGCCGTCGTTGTCGCCGGGCGGCAGCACGTCACGCATCCGGTCGAGCAGCTTGTGCACGCTGGTCCGCTCGATCACCGTCTCCACGGCGACCGAGGCGACGAAGCGCATCATGCCGAACTGGTCGAGGTCGCCGAACTCGTCGGCGTAGTTGGTCAGCAGGCCCTTCGCGACGAGCTGCAGGAGGATCGTGTTGTCCCCCTCGAACGTCGTGAACACATCGGTGTCCGCCCGCAGGGCGCCGAACCGGTTGACCAACAGGTAGCCCGCCCCGCCACAGGCCTCCCGGCACTCCTGGATCGCGCGCGAGGCGTGCCAGGTGCCGAGCGCCTTCGTGCCGGCCGCCCGCGACTCGAGCGCCCGCCGGTCGTGCTCGGAGGCGTCGGGGTTCGAGAACACCTCGTGCAGGTCGGCCGCGACTCGCTCCTGGGCGAAGTGCAGCGCGTAGGTGCGTGCGAGCAGCGGGAGGAGCCGGCGCTGGTGCATCCCGTAGTCGAGCAGGACCTCTTCCCGGTCTGTGCCGGGCGAGCCGAACTGACGACGGATCAGGCCGTACTTGATCGCCACGGACAGCGCCACCTTGCTCGCACTGATCGCGGCGCCCCCCACGCTCACCCTCCCCTGCACGAGCGTGCCCAGCATCGTGAAGAACCTCCGGTCGGGGTTCTCGATGTCCGAGTGGTAGCTGCCGTCGTCACGGACCTGGGCGTACCGGTTGAGCATCGACGCTCGCGGCACCCGCACCCCGTCGAACCAGATCCGTCCGTTGTCGACACCGTTGAGGCCGATCTTGTCGCCGCAGTCCTCGATCCTCACGCCAGGCATGACGTTGCCGTCGGCGTCACGGATGGGTACGACGAACGCGTGCACGCCGTGGGAGGTCCCGGCCACCTCGAGCTGCGCGAACACGACCGCCAGACGTGCATGCATCGCGGCGTTGCCGATGTAGTCCTTGCGGGAGGTGTCGTCGGGGGTGCTGATCACGAACTCGCCTGCGTCCGCGTCGTAGACCGCGGTCGTCCCGAGCGCCTGCACGTTGGAGCCGTGGCCGGTCTCGGTCATCGCGAAGCAGCCGAGCAGCTTGCCGGTGATCGTGTCGGCGAGGTAGGCGTCGTGGTGCTCCTCGGTGCCGAGGTGGAGGATCGCGCCGCCGAAGAGGCCGAACTGCACTCCTGCCTTCACCAGCACCGACAGGTCGCCGAAGGCCAGGGTCTCGAAGGCCGCGATGGAGGCGCCGATGTCCCCACCCCCGCCGTACTCCTTCGGGAACCCCATGCCGGTCTGGCCGGTCTCGGCCATCTTCACCAGCACGTCGAGGACCCGCTGCCGGAAGTCGTCGCGGCGCATCTGCTCCGCGTCGACGAGGACGTCGGAGAACTCCGCGAGGTTCTTCCTCACCAGCTGCCGCACGTCGGCGTACTTGCCGTCGAGCATCTCGGTGAGGGCTGGGACGTCGACGGCAGGGGTCACGTACGAGGGCGAAGAGGATGACATGTGACAAGCCTGTCAGCCCCCACCTTGGGAGTGGAAGAGCGGTCTCAGAGACGGGCGAAGAAGTTCGGCGGGATCCAGTAGTACATGCTGTCGATCTCCACCGGACGGCCCGTGCGAGGGGCGTGGATGATCATGCCGTCGCCGATGTACATCGCCACGTGGTGGATCGACTCCGGGTCGCTCGACGTTCCCCAGAAGACCAGGTCGCCGGGGCGGAGGTCGCCGGCCGAGATCGGCGTGCCGGCGTAGTACTGCGCCACGGAGTAGTGCGGCAGGTACACGCCCGCCTGCTCCCACGCACCGAGCATGAGCCCGGAACAGTCCCACGAGTCAGGGCCCGAGGCACCCCAGACGTAGGGCTCACCGAGCTGGGCCTTGGCGAACGAGATGGCCCGGTCGGCTCCGCCACTGCCGCTTGGGGGTGACGGCGGTGGCGGAGCCGGAGCCGGCGGGGGGGATGCCGGCGAGGGGTTGTCCGCCGGGTTCTTGGGTGAGGCCTCGCGCTTCTTCTGCGCCTCGGCGCGCGCACGGGCGCGCTCCTGCGCACGGGCGGCGCGCTGGGCCTCGGCACGTGCGCGGGCCTCCTTGGCGGCCTGCTCCCGCGCGGCCTTCTCCGCCTCGGCGCGGGCCCGCGCGGCGGCGCGCTCACGGGCGATCTCCTCGAGAGCGGTCTGGCGTTGGCGGGCCAGCGACACCGAGATGTGCTGGGCCCGGGCAAGCTCGCGGATCAGCCGGTCCTTCTCGGCCGCGATCTGAGTAGCCGTCGCCTGGGCCGCGGCGGCTGCCTCTGCGGCCTTCTCCTTGGCACTGCGGGCCTCCTCGGCGAGACGCTCCGCCTTGACCCGAGCCTCCTCGGCACGCTTCTCGAAGACCTTCGCGAGGGCGTCGGACGCGGCGAACCGGTCGTAGTCGGCCTGGAGGGAGTCGGAGGCGCCCTGGAACGTGGCGTACTGGTCGAGCACGCCCTCCGGGCCGTCGGCCCCCATCATCGCGCTGAGCGCCGTCAGCTCGTTGCCCTGCTGGTACGACGCCGCCACGAGGGCGCCGATCGCCTTGCGCTGCTGCGCGACCGTACGGCGAGCCTTGGCCGCCTCGGCCCTCGCGTCGACGAGCTCCTGCCTGGCCGTCTGGAGACGCCACATCGCACCGTTGTAGGCCTCCGACGCCATCTCCGCCTGGACGGAGGCCGCCTCGAGCCTCTGGTTGGCCAGCAGCAGCGAGGCCTTGATGGCGCCGACGTCGCGAGCCGTCTTCGCGACCCGCTCCTTCGCGGCGGCGACCTGGTCCTTGGTCGGGAACGGCCGGTGCGACTTGTCCGCCACCGCGGCGGGCACCGCGGACATCACCAGCACGCCCGAGAGGAGCGCTGGGACCACGAGCCGGAACCAGGAACGGCACTGCCCGTCCCTGCTCCGCCGCTGAGTCCCGGCGTTCGCCATCTGACATCCCTTCGGTGTGGTCCGCGAGCCCGATCCCCGTGGGCTCGCGGACCGCTGTTCGGTTGGTCCGACCCCGGCCGGCTCCTGGCCCTCCCAAAGCCAGTTGCCGGCGAGCGACAGGCCGCCCGAGCAGCGCCGTCGCTGGAACGCTAGCCCTCATCAGTCACATAAGGAACAGTTTTCTCAGTAAAAACATCAGTAACACGGCGAGTCCCCTTGACAAACTACAAGGTTGTAATTTTCGGACATGACCGATTTGGGGTAATTTCGGGCTTTTTCGCCCGGTCGGGGGCTTGCGCCCGCCCGCGTAGACGGACGGGCACAAGTCGGGTGGTGGCCCCGGACGCACGCTCAGGCAGCGGCGGCTCGGCGAGTTGTGCCCGTTGGTGTACGACGCAGCGCGTGGAGGCGGAGCGACGACACGCGGGGGGCGGAGGGACTCAGCGCGCGAGGGTGGGGCTCAGCGGGCGACCGAGGCCTCCTCGACCGGGATGTCAGCCGTGCTGGTGGTCGGATGGGACGCGAGCCCATGCCTGTCGAACTTCTGGCCAGTGGCGAGTCCGCCGAGGTACACCGACACGACCGCGATGAAGGCGCCCGCGATGTCGTCGGAGATGTAGTGCCAGCCGAAGTAGATCGTCGCGATCAGCGTGATCCCGACGTAGATCCAGAGGCCCCAGCGGATCCAGGCATGCCGGACCGTGTAGTGCGCCACGAGCGCCGCGAGCAGCGTGATCGCGACGTGCAAGGACGCGAACCCCGCCACGCTCTGCACGCCGTCGGCGTTGAAGGGGTCGAACAGCACCTCGGACCGGCCGTACGACAACGCGTCCTGGAGCTGCGTCACTCCGGTGTTCTCGAGGCCGGAGTAGAGCCAGACGTAGTAGAACGCCGGGCCCAGCGACGGCACGGCGTAGTAGCTCGCGGTCCCCAGCGCCCAGGCCAGGCACTGCGACGTGACGTACCAGTAGCCGAAGCTGATGTTGCGCGACCAGACGAGCCAGGCGGTGACCGAGATCGGCACGAACGGCAGGAAGATCAGGTAGACGTACGACAGCACGTGGGCGCTGACGCCCTCACCGAGCACCGTGTGCAGGAAGATCGCGGGATCCCCGCCGAAGAAGATCGCCTCGTCGATGTTCTTGAGCACCGGGTCGAGGGTGCCCTCCCGGATGAAGGGCAGGAAGTTCTTCAGGTTCCGGTAGCCGACGTAGGTCACGTAGAAGCTGACGAGCCCGATCACCACGAGCGTCATCCGCTCGCGGGTCCAGTGCTCCCGAACGATGGTGCGCGCCTCGTTGCGGAACTGGGACAGGTTCCCCCGCGACCGCCACGCCGACCGCGGCACCACGTCGGCCAGGAAGGCGCCGAGCACGAGCAGCGGCAGCCGGATCCACGCGGGACCCAGGAACCCGTCGGGGTCGCGGATCGGGAGACCGAGTGACTGGCTGGCGATGACGGCTAGCGCACCCGTCATGAGTGCGACTCCCACCAGGAGTCCGTATGCCCGCCTTTTCACAAGGGCGGAGTCTAACGAACTGCCGGGTCCGCTCATCGGGCAGGCGAGGCCGCGGGCAGTACGGCGGTGCGCGTGAGGTCCACGGCGAGGCGGACCTCGTGGTCGATGCGCACGTCGGAGTCCTGCTGCGCGACAGCGTGCATCTCCCCCAGGCCCTCGACCAGGACCCGGAGACGTACGACGTCGGGGCTGAGCGTCGCTGCGACGACGCGCCCACCGAGCCTCCCGGCAGGGTCGAGGCGCAGGGCGGACCGTCGCAGGGCGATCGCGCCGACCGAGCCGACGTCGGGGTGCTCGCCCGCGCCAGCAAGGAGCTGTGCGGCGGCGCCCTCGAGGATCGTCGGGTAGCCGAGCAGGAGCGCCGCCGCGCCACTCACGGGCGCCCGCCACACCTCGTCCAGCGAGCCGGCCTGGAGGATCCGGCCGGCCTGCATGACCGCCACCCGGTCGGCGATCGTCCACACCTCGTCCTGGTCGTGGGTGACCAGGATCGCCGTCGTGCCCGCCTTGGTGAGGATGTCGCGCAGGTCGCCGGCCAGCCGCTCACGCAGCTCACGGTCGAGGGCCGAGAGCGGCTCGTCGAGGAGGATCAGCCGCGGGTCCGCGGCGAGAGACCGCGCGAGCGCGACCCGCTGTCGCTCACCACCCGAGAGCTGCACCGGCAGCCGGTCACCGTGACCGGAGAGCCCCACGAGGTCGAGCAGCTCGGCGACCCGCGAGGACGCCTCCGCTCGCCCGGTCCCGCGCAACCGCAGCGGGTACCCGACGTTGGCCGCCACGCTCTGGTGCGGGAACAGCTGGCCGTCCTGGAACATCAGCGCGAAGCCACGCTTGTGCGTCGGCATCCCGGACAGGTCCTGCCCGTCGTAGGACACCGTGCCCGAGCTGAGCACCTCAAGCCCCGCGATCCCCCGGAGGAGCGTCGACTTCCCGCAGCCGGAAGGTCCGAGCACCGCGAGCACCTCGCCGGTCGGGAGGTCGAGAGACACGTCCTCCACGGCGGTGACGCCGTCGAAGCGGACGGTCAGGTCGCGCACGGTCAACATGTCAGAACGATCCCATCGATCCGACGCGCAACCGCTCAACGACCCCCATCACGGTCACCGTGACCACGCCGAGGACGACCGAGGCCGCCAGCGCCGTGCCGAAGTTGTCCGCGCCCGGCCGGGAGATCAGCTGGTAGATCACCACCGGCAGCGTCGGCCGGTCCGGGCGCGCGAGGAAGCTCGTCGCGCCGAACTCCCCCAGCGAGACCGCGAAGGCCAGCCCCGCCGCGGCCAGCACGGGACGCCACGCCACCGGCACGTCGACGACGAGCAGGGCCCGCACAGGAGACGCACCCAGGGTCTCGGCGGCCTGGCGCTGTCGCGGGTCGATCGACCGGAGCACGGGCACGAGGGTGCGCACGACGAGAGGCAGCGCCACCATCGCCTGGGCGATCGGCACGAGGACCGGTGACGAGCGGAGGTCCAGCGGCGGTTCGTCGAGGGTGATCAGGAAGCCGAAGCCGATGGTCACCGCGGAGACGCCGAGCGGCAGCATGAACAGTCCGTCCAGGGACGCCCTGCCGCGACGCCCCGTCCGGGTGCGCGCGGGACGCGAGACGAGGAAGGCGACCGCGAGGCCGAGGCTCAGCGCAAGGAGTGTCGCGTCGACGGCGATCCGCAGGGAGTTCTCCAGCGCGGTCCACACGGGCACGAGCAGGGCAGTGCCCCCGCCCGTCGTACCCAGGTTCGCGTAGTTCTCGAGGCCCCACCCGTCGCCGGTGTGCAGCGACCGCACCACCAGGGCCAGCAGCGGGCCGAGGAGGAAGAGCACCACGACCGCGGTCACCGTGAGCGCCGGAAGGTCTCGCCGTCCGGGACGCGTCCGCGAGCGGCGGCCGCCGGTGCGCTCCAAGGCATGTGACTGCCGGCCACGAGCTCGCCCGGCGAGGACCAGGAGTACGACGACCGCGAGCAGCTGCAAGACGGACAGGACCGCCGCGGCGTGCAGGTCGAGGAACTGTGTCGTGAGGATGTAGATCTCGGTCTCCACCGTGCCGTAGCGCAGACCGCCGAGGGTCAGGACGACGCCGAACGCCGTGGAGCAGAACAGGAAGACGACCGTCGCCGCCGAGACGATTCCCGGCTTGAGCGCGGGAAGCGTCACGGTGCGCAGCACCTGCCACGGCGACGCCCCGAGCGCCGCGGCGGCGTCCTCACGTCGATGGTCGAGACTCTCCCAGAGCCCGCCGACCGTGCGGACCACGACGGCGAGGTTGAAAAAGATCATCGCGGCGAGGATCGCCACGGCGCTGTCGTCCAGGCCCATGAAGCCGAGGGGTCCGCCTGGGACGAGCAGCGTCCTGAACGCGACGCCGACGACGACGGTCGGCAGCACGAACGGCATCACCACCAGGGCCCTGAGCGCGTGGCGGCCGGGGAAGTGCAGCCGGTACAAGACGTAGGCCAGCGGCAGGCCGAGCCCCACAGTGACGGCGGTCGCGGTGAGCGAGGCCCAGGCGGTGAACCAGAGCACCCTGTGCACCCGAGGCCGCGCGAGCGTCTCGACCAGGCCGGACAGGTCGAGCGACCCGTCGACCCAGAACCCCTGCGCGAGCATCCCCGTCAAGGGCAGCAGGAAGAAGACACCGAGGAACCCGACAGGGACCAACGCCAGCGCGATGGCTCCCAGCCGGGCTCCCCATCGGACTCTCACCGGGTGGTGATCTCCCCCCAGGTGGTCAGCCAGTCGTCACGCTTCTCGGCGACAGTCGCCGGGTCGACGCTGTACGGCTTCTCCGGGGTCTTGGCCCACTTCGCCCAGAGGTCGGGCAGCTTCACGGAGTCGTCGACCGGGAACACATACATGTTCTCGGGCAGTGCCTTCTGGAAGGTCGGCGTCTGCATGAAGTCCACGAGGGCCTTCGCACCTTCGGGGTTCGACGCGCCAGCCAGCACACCGGCGTACTCCACCTGCCGGTAGCAGGTGTCGAGCAGCGCGCTCGTGGTCGGCTTGTCGGCACCCTTGGGGATCGTGAACGGCGGCGACGAGTCGTAGGACAGCACGATCGGCCGGTCGCCGTTGCCACCGCCGGCGGTGAAGTCGACGGTGTAGGCGTCTTCCCAGCCAGAGGTGATCCGGGTGCCGTTGGCCATCAGCCTCTCCCAGTACTTCTGCCACCCGTCCTCGCCGTACTTCGCGATCGTGGCAAGCATGAAGGCGAGCCCAGGAGAGGACGTGGTCGCGCCCGGTGTGACGAAGAGGTTCTTGTACGTCGGGTCGGCCAGGTCGTCGAGGGTGCGTGGCGGCTTGATGCCCTTCTTGGCGAACCATGCGTCGTCGACGTTCACGCACACGTCGCCGAAGTCGATGGGTGTGAGGGCCGCGGCATCGGCCTTGTCCGGCATCTCGAACCCTGCCGCCGACCCAGGGGACTTCGAGGGCGTGTAGTCGGCGAAGACCCCCTCGTCCACGGCACGCGAGGCGAACGTGTTGTCGACGCCGTAGGCCGCGTCGGCCATCGGCGAGCCCTTGGTCAGGACGAGCTTGTTGGTCAGCTCGCCTGCGTCCCCCGAAGACTGGACCTTCACGCGATAGCCCGTCTCGCGCGTGAACTCCGCGAGCACCTCCTTGGGTACCGCCCACGACTCGTGGGTCGCGAGCACGACCTCCTTGTTCTTGGCGCCGCCGTCGGAGGACCCGGACGTCTCGGAGTCGCCCGACGAGCCGAGCGAGCAGGCGGTCATCGCCAGCGAGAGGCCCAGGGACAGACCCAGGAGCCGCACCGGGACGGAGCCCGGGCGCCGCCGGATGCGGACCCGGCTGCTGACCCAGGTCATGACGGAGTGGCGCGAGGCCTCGGACTTGATGGTCATGCAGTTCTCCCACGAAAGGTTCAGGGAGGGGATCGCAGGCATGCGATCGAGACTCGACTTCCTTCGCCGGTATGAGCCGGATCAGGTTCGAGGGTCTGCGGCCGTTCCGCACTCTCAGCGCCGGTGGGCGCTCCCCTGTCGTTCTGCGGTCAGGCTACACCGCACGCCGACGGTCGATCGGCCTGGTCCAGGTGCGTTCTGTACGGCGGACGACCGCTCATGCAGGACTCAGCCGAGCGACGGCTCCCGGAAGAACGTGAGCGGCTCCACGTCGGACCTCTCGTCGAGGCAGCGGAGCACCTCCTCCGCGAACGACAGGTAGCTCGACCCCGTCGCGGTCACCACGTTGCCGTCGACGACCACCATCTCGGAGAGCCGGTTCCCGCGACCCGCCACACCCGGCCAGGCCCGGTCCTTCGGAGCGAGTGCCGCGGTGAACGACCTCCCGTCGAGGACACCGGCGTCCCCCAGCACGGCGGGTCCACCGCAGATGGCGGCGAGGAGCGCACCACGTCGGTCGAGTGCCGTGACAAGGCGCTGCAGCTCGGGTCGCCCGAGCAGGCGCGACGCTTCCCCACCGGGGACCACGAGGGCGTCGAACTCCCCGGGGTCGACCTCCGCGATCGCCATGTCGGGCACGACCCTCAGGCCTCCGGTCGAGGTCACGGCGCCGCCGGTCAGGCCGAAGGTCGTCAGCGTGTGCGTCGTACCGGTGAGTGCCGTGATCAGGACCGACACCTCGAACTCGGCGAACGTGTCGTAGACGAGGAGCAGCACGCGCTTGGGCGTGCCCGGGAGCGCCGAGGGCGAGGACATGGCGAGGATGATGTCAGGCTCCGCATACGTTGGGGGCATGAACGTCACACCCGACGAGGACATCGAGCGCGCCCTGGTGGTCACCGCCCACCCCGACGACGTGGACTTCGGAGCCGCAGGCACGGTTGCGGCGTGGACGAAGGCCGGCATCGAGGTGACGTACTGCGTCATCACCGACGGGCAGGCCGGCGGCTTCGACCCGGACCTCGACCGCTCGCGGATGCCGAGCATCCGGCGCGCCGAGCAGACCGCCGCCGCGCGAGAGGTCGGTGTCGAGGACCTCGTCTTCCTCGGGTACGTCGACGGGGAGCTCGTCGTGAGCCGGGAGCTGGTCCGCGACCTGACGAGGGTGGTCCGGCAGGTGCGTCCTCAACGGGTGCTCATCCAGAGCCCGGAGCGGAACTGGGAACGTCTCGGGCCCTCGCACCCGGACCATCTCTCCGGCGGCGAGGCGTCGATCCGGGCGCTCTACCCGGCGGCGGGCAACCCGTTCGCCTTCGAGGAGCTCGCGCGCGACGAGGGCCTCGAGGCCTGGTCACCCCGCGAGGTCTGGGTGATGGAGCACCCGACGTCCAACCATGCCGTCGACGTGACCGACCACTTCGAGGCCAAGATGGCGGCGCTGATGTGCCACGAGAGCCAGCACCCGGACTTCGGGTGGGTCGAGAAGGCCATGCGGGACAAGCTCACCGCCACAGCGGTGGAGTACGCCCTCGGCGAGGGGCGGCTCGGCGAGAAGTTCGCGGTCTACCGGCTGCCCTGACGCCCGGTCGCACCGAGACCGTGGTCTCAGAGACCCTGGCAAAGAGTCACTCCCCGCGGTCTGCTCACCACGGGGAGTGACGCTTTCATCAAGGGCCTTCGGTAAAGCTGCGGCGCTATGGAGTCCGGCTCTTCACATCGCGTGCGACGTTCTGTGCCGAGGACTGACCCTCCGCCTGCACGGTCTGCGCGGAGTCCTGGGCCTGCTCCTTCACGGTCTGCGCCGAGGACTGGCCCTCCTCCCTGACGGTCTGGGCGGACTCCTGAGCCGTGGTCTTGACCTCCTGGGCGGCCTGGGTGGCCGACTCCTTGAGGTTCTGGCCCATCTCCTGCCCGGCGGACCTGGCCTGGTCCACGAGCGGCTGACCGTGCTCCTTGGCCCGCTCGACGACCTGCTGGGCGGCCTGTGTCTCCTTCTCGCTCGCGGGAAGCAGCGAGGAGACCAGCCAGCCGGCTCCGAAGGCGATGGCTCCCGCGACCAGCGGGTTGCCTTCAGCCTGACGCTCGAGCGTGCCGACCGCGCCCTGCGCTGTGCCCGTCACGGACCCGGCTGCGCTCGACGCGGTGCTGCTCACCGAGCCTCCCGCGTTCGATGCTCCTGACATGCTCCGGCGGGCACCGTCGGCGCTGCCCATCACCTTGTCGCGCATGGAACGGAACCGGTTCTTGGTTGCCTGTTTCCGGCGCTCCACGATCTGCGAGGGGCTCACCTTTTCGGTGAGAGCGTCGAGATTGCGCGACAGGTCCTCACGGGTGCCTGCGATCTCGCTGCTCAGCTGTTCTTCTGTTCCTTGGCCCATTGCACGTCCTCCTTGAGCGTCCTCTGAGTGGTCTCTAGCTTCGGGTTGAGCTGCTTGAACTCCTTGCGGCCTTGTGTCGCGAGGAGTGCTGCGACGACCGCCCATACGACGGTCACGATCAGTGCAGCGAGCGTGATGTTCATCCACATGTCGAGCAGGAACATCACGGTCAGCGACAGGAACACCAGCGCGAGGTGGCCGGTGACACCGGCGCCCCCGAAGAGACCGGCGCCCTTGCCGGCCTTCGCGGCCTCCTGCTTGGCCTCTGTCTTGGCGAGGTCGATCTCCTGCTTGACGAGCGTGGTCAGGTCGGTGGCGATGTCGCCAAGGATCTCCCCGAGCGATCGATCGGCGTTCTCCGACGGCGCCTGGTGGCTCCCTGTGGGTGCACGGTGGTCTCCGGAGACGGTCATACCGTTCCCCTGCCGCTCGGGTCGTCCCACGTGGTGTCGTTCGCAGGAGCGGCGCCCAGCGTGCCGGGCGTCGTGGTCAGGCTCTGGTCCATCGTGGTGCCGGGCTCGCCGACGTTCGAACCAGCCGGGTAGGCGGGGGGCGCGTCGGGCGAACCGGTGCCTGCAGTCGGCGCCCCGGCGGCGGTGCCGCCGAGGTCGGCGCCGCGAACGTCGTCGTAGACGCCAGTCCCGGCGGCCGTGCTGCTGGAGCCGTTCTGGCTCTGGGCCTCCTTGGCGCCTCGCGTCAGGCGGCCTGCCACGACGCCGGCGGCCAGCGCGCCGAGGAGGAACGTGCCCGGGCGGCGACGCGCGAACGAGCGCACCTCGTCGAGCAGCTCGACCGGCTCGCGCCCGTCGATGCGGCTGCTGAGGTCGCGTGCCCGCTGGGACACCTGGCGGGCAAGGTCCTGCGCCATCCCGCCACCGGTCGGCTCGCCGTTGGCCATCTTCTCGATGTCGTCACCGAAGCTCTGCAGCGTGCTCACGAGACGGTCGCGCTGAGTGCGGGACTGCTCGTCGATCTGGGTGCGGGCCTCCTCGAGCAGGTTCTGTGCCTGCTGCTTGGACTCCTGTACGACGTTCTGCGCCTCGCCCTTGGCGACGCTCGCGACGTGCCTGCCTTCTTCGGCTGCGGTACCACCGGTCTGCTTGGCCTGGTCGGCTGCGGTGCCCGAGGTCTGCTTGGCCTGGCCCGCTGCCATGCCCGCGACCTCCCTGGCCTGGTCCTTCACATCGCTGGAGCCGTCGGTCCCGGCGCTGGGGGCGGCGCCACCTGTCGTGGTGGGCCATGGGTCTGTGGTCGAGGAGCCCGGAACGCTTGGCGTGCCTGGCCCTCCCGGGGTGCTTGGGGTGCTCATGGGTACTCCCTCTCTTTGGGTCGGGGGGAGGTACCCCCCGTCGAACTGACAACACACGCGCTGTCCCCCTTCCTCGGAGGACAATGTGTGCGTGGCACGAGTTTTTTCTGCAACTTTCAATCACCTCGATCCCCGCACCGCCTATCTCCTGTGGCAGCTCCGAGAGAGGGTCTTCGTGGTCGAGCAGGAATGCCCCTACCTCGACCTTGATGGTCGAGACCTCGAGCAGGGGACACAGCACATCTGGCTCGAGGACGAGGACTGTCCCGTCGCCTACCTGCGGCTGCTCGAGGACCCGGACATGATGCGGATCGGCCGGGTCGTGGTCGCCGAGACACATCGCGGCCAGGGCCTCGCGGGTGAGCTGATGAAGAGCGCGCTCGACATCGTCGCCGGCCGTCCGTGCCGCCTCGATGCGCAGACCTACCTCGTGAGCTGGTACCGGAAGGAGGGCTTCGAGCCTTGTGGCGAGGAGTTCCTCGACGACGGCATCCCGCACGTGCCGATGCGTCGGCCGGGCGACCCGGCAGAGGCCAGTCGGTCCTGAGCACGGGATCGTCGGCCCGGGAACCACCGGCTGGCGGGCTGCGTCTCACCTCCATGACGACGGGACCCGGTGGCGCCAAGGTCGGCACAGCTTGGGGTGGGGGGTGCACGCGGGCGACCGCAACACAGATCGGTGCCGCCGTGGGATGGGTGACCCTGGCTGGGGTCACCATCGCCGGCCTGTTGGTCTTCGACAACGCCTACAGCCCCCTGGGCGAGTCGCGCCTCGCAGGGATCTCCGCGGCATCAGGTGCCGGCGTGGTCGCGGCGCTCGCTTCGTTCGCGGCAACCCGGTGGGTGGCGCGTAGGTCACGAGCCTTGCTGGTGTCCGTCCTGGCCCTGGCCACGGCGGCCGGGTGGGTGCTCATGCCGCAGAAGATCGACGTGTCGGAGAGCTGGGTCCCGCAGCCGAACGCCCGGTACGCGTGCAACGGGTGGACCTTCCGGCACTATCCGCCCGCAACTTTCGACGCGAGCGCGACGGTCTACTGCGTCGGCTTCGAGCACCGGATCGCCGACGGATGACCACGCATGCGGCGGCGGGCCCGTCCTCAGCGATCCGACGGGAACAGCAGCCGGACCTAGCTGGTCCTGAGGCGGGCGTACACCTGCTGGAGGATGTCCGAGACCCCGGTCACCGCAAACACAGCGGCCCAGGCCCGGGTGGGTCGCGGCGCGAGGCCCAGGCCTGCGACGTAGCCCGTGCCGACCCACTGGCCGAGGCAGAACGGGCAGGTCAGCAATTCGCCGATGGTGTGACGCACGCCGCCCCCGCGCGCCTGTTCGTTCAGCTCCGCCGAGCCGGCAGCTGCCTCGAACTCCGTGAAGGGGGCGCGGATCGGGCTCGTGACCGAGCCCTTGGAGATGAGCCGCGTGAACTTGTGCGTGGCGAGCGCGCCCAGCGCGATGTCGGCGAGGTCGTAGCGCTCGGGCAGGCCTCGTCCGGTCGCCCGCCCTGCAACGGCGACAGATGCGACGGTGAGGGCGAAGGCGGTCAGGCTCCCGGCGTATCCCGGCAAGGGCACAACGCCCTGCTCGTCGTACTCGTTGGCTTCCTCGGCAACACGGTCGCGGGTGTGCTCGGCGTGCTTGCGCGCCAGGTCACGCAGGGTTTCAGTCATGAAGGGGGTGGTACCCGACTCAGCCTGCGGGCAATCCCTTGTAGCGGAACGCGTCGTCGCCCTCGGCGCGCACGATCCGGGTCTGGGCGGCGAGCAGGTTGAGGTGTGCCGCCGTCTCGAGCGTGGCCAGCGTTGCGTTGAAGATGTCGAGCTCGCGCATGTGGCGCTGGTGGCGGGTCCAGGGCAGGACGAGAGCAACGTCGTACGCGGTCTCGAGTCCCGACTCGACCGCCTCCAGGCAGAGCTGGAGGCGCTCGTCGTGGTGGACCAGCAGCTCGTCGATGCGCGAGTGCGAGCTCTCCGTGACCGGCCCGTGCGCCGGCAGCAGCCGCAGGTCAGGCATCGCCCGGACCTTCGCGAGCGAGGCGAGGAAGTCCCCGAGGGGCAGCTCGGCGTAGACCGGCTCGAAGCCGACCGAGGGCGTGATCGTCGGGAGCACGTGGTCACCGGCGAAGAGCAGCCCGTCAACGAGGTCGGCGAAGACGTAGTGCCCCTGGGTGTGCCCCGGTGTGGAGACCGCCTCCAGATCGCGTCCCCCGACGTCGAGCGTCAGGTCGGTGGACAGCCACTCGTCGGGGTAGCCCCACATCGACAGGTCAGGCGGGTCGCCGTGCATGACCTTGGCCCACGCCTCACCCAGCTTCGCGGCGCCCGAGCGACGCAGCTGTACGACGGTCGGGTCCTCGGTGACGTCGACGTCGCGCATCAGGTCGAGGGTCGGCTTGTCCCCCACCCCGAGGCTGACGTGAGACCCGAACTCGCGGCGTACGACGGCCGCCTGCGTGTAGTGGTCGCGGTGCACGTGCGTCACGAGGAACCGGGTGATGTCACCGACCTCGTAGCCGATCGCCGCCAGCGACGACTCGAGCTGCTTGCGGGAGTCCTCCACGGCCCAGCCGCCGTCGATGAGCACGAGGCCTCGCTCGGTCTCGAGGGCGTAGACGTTGACCGCGCGGAGCCCGTCCATCGGCAACGGCAACGGCAGGCGGTAGATCCCCGGGGCGACCTCGTGGGCGCCGGGATCGCTCCAGTGCGGGTCGCCGGTCCGGGATGCAGCTGTCACGTCTGTCAGCCTCGCACGAGGCCGCGGCCGGTGATCATCGGGAGGTCCGCTGCCGTCACCAGACCCGGCTCGGCGGCGACGACCGCCTCGACAGCGTTCACGAGCCGCATCGCCGTCATGATCATCCCGGAGTCGTTGTGGTCGCCGGTCTCACCGCGGTGCACGAGGTCGAGGATCATGTCCGGCTCGCCGGTGACCTTGATGCGGTAGCACCCCTCGCCGTCCGAGGGCTGTGGCCACGCGGGCATCTGCTCCGGAGAGGTGCGGGTGACGTGCTCGAGGACGACCCGGGGCACGCCGTCGACCTGCCCGACGACCTCGAACCTGACCGCACCGACCGTGCCCTTCTCGATGCTGACCGAGGCGGTCTCGATGTCGCGGTCGGCCGGGACCCGTTCCACGTCCTCCACCAGCGGCTCGTCGAGGGTCACGTCGAGAGCGGCGGCGATCTGGCGGACCACGCTGCCCCAGGCCATCGCGAGGATGCCGGGCTGGAAGAGCATCGGCACCTCGTCCATGGGCTTGCCGAACCCGAAGATCTCCCGCATGACAACGGGTTGGTAGTACGTCGCGTAGTTCGCGATCTCGTAGCAGCGCACCTCGTCGATGCGCTGGCACACGCTCGTGAGGGCCAGTGGCAGCACGTCGTTGGCGAAGCCGGGGTCGATCCCGTTCACGTGCAGGGAGGCGCCGCCCTTCACGCCGGCCTCGTGGATCCGCGCAACCATGTCGGCGGGCAGGATGCCGTGCGGGTACTGCAAGACGACCGGGCCGCTCGAGACCACGTTGACCCCGTGCTCGAGGAACGACACCAGGTCATCGATCGCCTCGAACATGCGGTCGTCGGTCATGGCGGTGTGCACGATGCAGTCCGGCTTCAACGCGAGGAGCGCCTCGCGGTCGCTGGTGGCCGCGACTCCGAGATCGCGTCCGAGCCCGGACAGCTCGCCGGCGTCCTTCCCGGCCTTGTCGGGGTTGGACACCCAGACACCGACGAGCTCGAGCTCGGGCCGCGCGTCGATGCCCGCGATCGCGTGTCGCCCGACCGTGCCGGTCGACCACCCCACGACACGAACCGTCATGAGCCGAGCTCCAGGTCGGCAAGCCGGAGATCGAGGTTGGGCTGCTCCAGGCCCCCGTCGACCTCGAGCACCTTGCCGGTCAGGTAGCCGCCGGCCCGCGAGGACAGGTACAGCACGGCGGCCGCGACGTCCTCCGCCTCGCCGATCCGACCGAGCGGGGTCATCGCCTCCATCTCGCCGCGGGTTCTGTCGTCGGAGGCGACGAACTCCAGCGCCGACGTCATCACCGACCCGACGGCGATGGCGTTGACCCGGATGTTCGGAGACAGGTCACGCGCCGCGAGGCGGGTGTAGTGGGCGAGCGCGGCCTTCGCGGTGCCGTAGGCGAGGTACCCGCGACCTGACACCCTGCCGACGACCGAGCTGATGTTCACGACCGACCCGCCGTCGTTCTTCAGCATGTGCGGGACGGCGGCGCGCACGAGCGTGTGAGCCGTGCTGACGTTGAAGTGGAACGCCTCTTCGAGGTACGCCGCGTCGGTGTCGAGCAGTGCGTTCGGGATGGTCCCGCCCACGTTGTTCACCACGATGTCGAGGCGGCCGAGCTGCTCGACGGCCGTGTCGGCAAGGACGGCGACCGCGTCGAGGTGCATGAGGTTCGCGGGTACGACGACCGCACGGCGACCAGCCTCCTCGACCTTCGCCGCCACCTTCTCGAGCTGGTCGCGGCTCCGAGCCGCGAGGACGACGTCCGCCCCCGCTTCGGCGAGCGCCACGGCGGTGGCCGCACCGATGCCGCGCCCCGCGCCCGTGACGACGGCGACCTGTCCGTCGACCTTGAACCGATCAAGAATCACAGCATCTCCAGCCTTCGTACCGAGGCCAGAAATGTAACAGGTTCTACTTTGTCGTGCCCAGGCCCGCCGTGCCGCCCGCCTTCGCACGTGGTGTGGACGCTTCCCAAGCGGTATGCCGCTTGTGGAGCGTCCATAACCCCGCGTTACAGGGAGGTGGGGGTGGGGAGGCAGGTCAGAGGAAGGAGGCGAGACGAACCGTGAAGCCGTCCTCGTCGCGGTGGTAGTCGAGGACGTCGCACAGCTGGCGGACCGCCCAGAGGCCGAGGCCCTCGACCGGGTCCTTCGGACGTGCATAGCCCACGAGCGGGTCCTCGATCCCCGGGCCTTGGTCGGTGACCGTGCACACCACGGCAGCGTCGGCTGCCCACAGCTTGAGCCGCACCGGCGCCCGGCCGTGCTGGTGGGCGTTCTCCACCACCTGTCCGACCGCGGCGACGAAGTCGTCGACCTTGCGCGGCGACAGGTCGGTGAACATGGTCGCGGAGTAGACCTCGAGCCGGAGCTCCATCAGGTCGGTGCTCGGCTCGAGCACCATGCGCGGCGACGTCTCCTGGAGGGGGTGCAGCGGCGTCACGAGGCCGTCGGCGAGGACCAGCTTCGCCGGCTCGACGTAGTTGCCGTTGAGGTGCCACCCCGCCTTGTCGACGAGCCCGGTGTGGGCCCTCATGATCGCGTCGGTGATCTCGTGCGGCAGGGCGGACACGTCGTAGGGGCACAGGGTCTTGAACGGGTAGTCCGCGAAGACGTGGTTCACCGCCGCCTCGTAGCGCAGCCACTCCTGCCAGGGCAGCGGGCCGGCCTCGAAGTCGATGAACCCCATGGCGCGGTAGCCCTGGACGCCGGCGGCGAGGCCGCGTTCCATCGTGCGGCGGTAGCCGTCGAGCGCGTTGGCCGGCGTGCTGTAGACGGGGCGGTCCGCGAAGCTGACCTGCTCCTCGCCGTCGAAGAGGGCCCGCAACAGGGACGTCACGGCATTGCTGCCGGTGTTGACCATGACGATCTCGTCGCGTGCGAGGCCCTCGCGTACGAAGGAGACCGCGGCGCTGGCGAAAGCGCATTCGTCGTCGTAGAAGATCGCGTCGTGCTGGAGCTGCCGCTGGTGCTGTTCGACAGTCACTGGCTCTCCCGGGGACTTGGGGCGAACGAGCAGGGGACCCCACAGTGTTACCCCAATGCGAGACGCAACAGTAACGATTGAGGTCAAACGGTCTGGACCGCATCAGTTGTTTGTTCGGCTATCGGACAGTGTGTCCGTGAATAGATCGTTGGCATGCACTTGTTGCAGTGGATGCAGATCCCGGACATCACGCCCTCCTCACGCATGCGGTTCACGAGGTCCGGCTCCCGGAGCAGGGCACGCGCCATGGCGACGTACTCGAAGCCCTCCGCCATGGCGAGGTCGAGCGTCTCGCGCCGGTTGATGCCGCCGAGGAGCATGAGCGGCATCTCGAGCCGTTCGCGGAAGCGTCGCGCCATGGGCAGCATGTACGCCTCCTCGAAGGGATAGCTGCGGAAGAACCTCCGTCCGACGGCCTTGATGCCCCAGCGCTGGAGCGGCGGCATCGCGTCGGCGAACTCCTTGAGGGGGACGTCGCCTCGAAACAGGTACATCGGGTTCGTCAGCGAGCTGCCGCTGGTGAGCTGGATCGCGTCGAGACCCCCATCCGACTCCAGCATCGACGCGACGTCGAGGCTCTCCTCGATGCCGAACCCGGACCTGACGCCGTCGACCATGTTGAGCTTCGCGGTCACCGCCACCTCGTCACCCACGGCCTCACGCACGGCTCGCACGACCTGGCGGGCGAAGCGGGCACGGTTCTCGAGCGAGCCTCCCCAACGGTCCTTTCGCCGGTTCAGGTTGGGACTCAGGAACGAGCTCAGCAGGTAGTTGTGGCCAAGGTGCATCTCGAGGCTGTCGAAACCGGCGCTCTTGGCGAGCCTGGCCCCTTGCACGTAGTCACGGGTGACTCGGGTGATGTCGGACTCGGTGGCCGTGCGGACCATCTGCAGGCTGAGCGGGCTCGGCATGCGGTACGCCGACAGCGCCTGCGACTCGTTGGACCGACCGTTGGCCACCGGCCCGGCATGGCCGAGCTGTGCGGCGACCGCCGCCCCCTCGGCGTGGATCGCGTCGGTCAGCCGCCGCAGGCCCGAGACGGCCTCGTGGCGCAGGTAGATCTGGTGCCTGTCGGTCCGGCCCTCGGGCGACACCGCGAGATAGGCGACCGTCGTCATCCCGACCCCCCCGCGGGCGACCTCGAGGTGGTACGCGATGAGCTCGTCGGTCACCAGCGCGTCGGGTGTCACGCCCTCGAACGTGGCTGCCTTCACGATGCGGTTGCGCAGCCGCACCGGGCCGAGCGTGGCCGGCGCGAAGACGTCGGGGACCTGGGTCACGAGGCAAAATCGTAACAGGTTCTACCTGGCTCCCGCCTTGTGCTCGACCGCCGCCGCGATGCGCTCGCCCCACTGCCTCGCCCGCTCCGTCTCGCCCTCGAAGAGCGGCCCAGCCGTGTCCTCGACCCAGAAGCTCTCGGGCGGCACCACCACCTCGAAGCCAGCCTTGCGCAACGCCTTCGCGGCCGACTTCGCCGCGGATCCGGGGAAGTGGCGGACCCTGCCGCCGGTGCGGGCGACCCGGGTGTCGAACGTCGCCACCAGCTCGCCGTGCGCGCCGTCGTGGAGCCGCCCGATCCACTCCCGGATCCCGGTGGTCGTCGCCGCCGTCGCGCCCTGACGGACCGCGTCCTCACGAGTGTTGGCGCGGGTCATCGAGAAGGCGTGGGTCGGACCACCCACGACGAGCAGGTCGACCTCCTCGGGCAGCGCCGCCGGAGCGTGGTCGGTCGCCACGAGCTCGACCGCCATGTGGCCGCGCACTCCTTCGGCGACCGCCTCTGCGACCTTGCCGGTGTTGCCGAACATCGACTCGTAGACGATCAGTGCCTTCATGCTCCCGGTCCTTCTGCCGGTCCTTCTGCCGGCCCTTGTGTCGGGGCTGCCGGGGCCGCCGGCCTGCTCCGAGCGCTCTGCACCGCGGCAAGGACGATCGCGATCGCGATCAGCAGGAGGACACCACCCGCGATCAGCAGCCCGACGGCCACCCACCCGAGGACAGGTGCGGTTGCGCCGACGGAGACGTTCGCCGCGACGTTGGAAGAACCGTCGGCGTTCATCACCACCACGGCCCAGTCGCCGTTCCTCGGCGCCCAGCTCAGCTCCTGGCGACCCGGGCCGCTCGCTGACGCGGTCCAGATGTTGGCGTCTCCGGGAAGAACGGAAGGGGCCGTCCCTGGGTTCTCCCGGTAGAACGGCGTCGACCGCCCGTTCACGTCCTCGACCCCGACGAGCGTCGCGTGCTGCACGTTCGCCAGGTAGGCATCGACATCGGCGGCCGGGGCCACCCCGATGAAGATGTCCCCGCCGTCAGCGGCCTGCGCCCGCAGGGCGACGTCGCCGAGCACGGCTTGCGGGACGACGTCCACCGAGCTGCCCGAGTCGATGGCGAGCGGCTTGCTCGCCACTGCATAGGTCGCCGTGCTCAACGACTGCGTCGGACTCATCAGGTAGCCCTGGTCGTTGCGGAACGCCCGGTCGGCCACCGCGACCGACGTACCTCCGAGGAGGAAGCCGACAGCCATCAGGAAGACCACGCTGCCGACCACCACCGCCACGATGCGACCGGTCGTCCAGGAGACGCCATGCCCCTCCGCGGGAGGTGCCTGGCCCTCGACCGTCGGCGCCTGTGCGGGGGCCTGTGCGGGGGCCGGCGCCGCGGGGACGGCCATGTAGCCCCCTCCGTCCGGGTCCGGGCCACCCTGGTCGAGGCGGAAGGGCGGGTACTCGTCGGTCATCAACCCGGCGTAGGCCGCGACCCGGAGCACCCACCGGTTCAGGCCGAGGACCAGGTCGAAGAGCTGCTCGGGATAGCGGCCCGTGAAGAGGAGAACGACGGCAGCGATCGTGACCAGCAGGCCGATCAGCCCGCCGCCCCAGGTCCACTGCGCGCCACCGTCCCCCTGGGTGGCGTCATAGGCGACCCACACGCCGCTTCCGAGCAGGAGGCCGACGACCAGGTAGTGCGGAATGGCCAGGAGCCACCACTTGACGAGCACGAGGCCGCGGGAGAGGTGCTCGGGGTAGTCGACGGTGAGGTGCGCCGGGTAGTCGGGAACCTCGTTGAGCGTGAACGGCGGGTAGCGGTCCGTGCCGAGCGCGCCATAGGTGTAGTAGGCCACGCGCCAGCTCCAGCGCATGACCCCGACGTTGAACTCGAAGATGGACCGCGGGTAGTGGCCCGTGAAGAGGATCGCGACGAACGCCACGACGCTCAGCACGAAGAACGCCAGCCACAGGAAGGCGAGCAGGAAGTAGTGCGGTATCGCGAGGAGCCACTTGACCAGCCACAGCCAGCGGCTGAGGTGGCTGTCGAGCCTCGCGTCTACGTGTACGGGATAGGCATGGGCAGCCATGTGATTGCCTCCAAGGCGGACTCTTTCTGGTTCCCAGCGTCAGGTTCCGAGGCCGCCTCACGGCAGGGTCGTTGGTCACTATCGGGACCCCGCTCTCAACCCGGTCCCGGACTAGTCCGGCAAATCGTTCAGGACCGCGAGGCAAGATACCCCCGGGGGTAGGGACCTTCGGCACTCACGGTGACGTCACCGGCTCCCTAACGTGGAAGACGTGAGATCGATGTCGACCGCTGGAGGAGTCGTGAAGAAACTGCTGATCCTTGGTGCCGGGACCGCCGGGACGATGACCGCGAACAAGCTGCGGAAGCGCTTGGACCGCGGCGAATGGCAGGTCACCGTCGTCGACCAGGACGACCGCCACCACTACCAGCCCGGCTACCTGTTCCTGCCCTTCGGCATCAACACCGAGGACCAGCTCGTCCGGTCACGCCACACGTTCCTCCCGGACGGTGTCGACTTCGTCGTCGCCGAGATCGACCGCATCGACCCCAGGGCCAGTACGGTGGCGCTGACCGACGGCCGGTCGCTGCCCTACGACTACCTCGTGATCGCGACCGGGACCTCTCCGCGCCCCGACCAGACGCCGGGGATGCTCGGCCCCGAGTGGCGCAAGACCATCTTCGACTACTACACCCTTGACGGCGCCAGGGCTCTCGCGCAGGCTCTCGAGACCTTCGACCACGGCCGGCTCGTCATACACATCACCGAGATGCCGATCAAGTGCCCCGTCGCGCCGCTGGAGTTCACGTTCCTCGCCGAGGCATGGCTGCGCGAGCGCGGCATCCGGGACCAGGTCGAGCTGACCTATGTGACCCCGCTCCCCGGAGCGTTCACGAAGCCGGTCGCCTCCGAGCACCTCGGGACGATGCTCGACGAGCGCAAGGTCGCGGTCGAGTCGGACTTCATGGTCGAGAGCATCGACAACGAGCGCAAGATGCTCGTGTCGTACGACGAGCGCGAGGTGCCCTTCGATCTGCTCGTCACGATCCCGCTGAACATGGGCGCCGACTTCATCGCGCGCTCCGGCATGGGTGACGAGCTGAACTACGTCCCGGTCGACAAGCACACGTTCCTGTCGAAGGAGTACGAGAACGTCTTCGCCGTCGGAGACGCGGCAGACCTCCCCACGTCGAAGGCCGGCTCGGTGGCGCACTTCGCGGTCGAGATCTTCGTCGAGAACTTCATGGAGTACATCGAGGGCCGCCCGATGACGGCGTCCTTCGACGGCCACGCGAACTGCTTCATCGAGTCCGGCGACGGCAAGGGTCTGCTGATCGACTTCAACTACGACACCGAGCCGCTTCTGGGCAAGTTCCCGGTGCCGAAGATCGGTCCGTTCGACCTGCTCAAGGAGTCGCGCGCCAACCACCTCGGCAAGCTCGCGTTCCGCCACATCTACTGGAACGTCCTGCTGCCCGGGCACCCCATGCCCATCCCGAACCACATGTCGATGGCCGGGAAGGTCAGCCCCACCAAGAACGAGAACAACGAGAAGTAGGAGAAGGAGCCATGCCCACCACGACCCTCGACGGCCACGAGATCCACGTCGACGACGAAGGCTTCATGACGGTGTACGACGAGTGGACCGAGGACCTGGGCAAGGTCCTCGCGGCCCAGATCGGCATCGACCTGACCGACGAGCACTGGCAGGTCATCCGCTTCCTGCGCTCGGACTTCACCGAGCAGGGCGAGACCCCGACGCTGCGGCGGGTCACCGTCGCGGGCGGCGTGCCGACCAAGAAGCTCTTCCAGCTCTTCCCGAAGAAGCCGGCCAAGAAGATGGCCTACATCGCCGGCCTGCCCAAGCCACACGGCTGCGTGTGAGACCAGCGACGATCAACAGAGAGGCCGTCATGACCGACACCACC
>DATGYO010000053.1:0-6523 GCA_035297905.1 Nocardioidaceae bacterium | reverse complement strand
CGGCGCCACACCATCTGAGAGGTTGTCACCGATGAGCACTGCAACAGTCATCGTGCTGATCGTCGTACTGATCCTGGTCATCGCCGGCCTGGCGATGGCACTGAAGATCGTCAAGCAGTACGAGAAAGGCGTGCTGTTCCGGCTGGGACGGCTCGTCGGAACTCGCGAGCCGGGCCTACGGATCATCATCCCGGTCGTCGACGTACTCCATCGGGTGTCCCTGCGGATCGTCACTATGCCCATCCAGTCGCAAGGCATCATCACCAAGGACAACGTGAGCGTGGATGTGGCCGCCGTCGCCTACTACCGGGTGGTGGACGCGGTGAAGTCCGTGATCGCGATCGAGAACGTCCAGACAGCGATCAACCAGATCGCGCAGACCACGCTCCGCAACGTCGTGGGTCAGCACAGCCTGGACGACATTCTCGCGAAGACCGACCGCATCAACGAGGACATCCGCAGCATCCTCGACCGCACCACCACGGCCTGGGGCATCGACGTGACCCTGGTCGAGCTGAAGGACATCCAGCTTCCCGACAGCATGAAGCGAGCCATGGCACGTCAGGCTGAGGCGGAGCGCGAGAAGCGCGCCAAGATCATCAACGCCGAGGGCGAGCACCTGGCCGCTGCCAAGCTGGGCGAGGCGTCGGACATCATGGTCGAGCACCCCCTGGCGTTGCAGCTGCGGAACCTGCAGACACTCGTGGAGCTCGGCGTCGACAAGAACACGACGGTGGTGTTCCCCTCGCCGTTGATGAGCACCATCGGGGAGCTCGGCTCGTTCCTCAGCCGTGAGAAGACCGCCGCAGAGGCGTACGCCGCCCCAAGCGTCGCGGAGTCGATTCCGGCGCAGAGGACGGCGTCGACACCTCCCCCGGAAGCGGCGACGCGCACGGAACCGGCGGAGGTGCCCGATCCGTCGCTCTACTTCTGACCCCTGGGCCGAGCCGAGTGGATCCGGAGGGATGAGTAAGGTTAGGGTTACCTAACAGTCCCTGTGCAGAGATGATGCGGAGGTCAGATGACGCTCTCCGAGCTGGCGCCAGGAGCGAACGCCCTGATCACCGCCGTCCTCGGCGAACCGGCTGTCGCACGACGGCTCGCCAGCCTGGGCTTCCGGCCCGGCACAACGGTGTCATGTGTGCGCCGCGCACCCATGGGCGACCCGACGGTGTACCGGCTGCGGAGCTTTGAGCTGTGCCTGCGCCGGCGCGAGGCCGGGCACATCATCGTCGAGGCCGCGTGACGGCGGACTGCCACGGCACCGCGGGGAGCAGCGGTGCCGTAGACGTCCGAGACCGCACCCGGGTGGCCCTGGTGGGCAGCCCCAACGCCGGCAAGACGAGCGTCTTCAACCACCTGACCGGCCTGCGAGCGAAGACCGGCAACTACCCCGGGGTGACGGTCTCCCGATCCGTCGGGACGATGAGCGGCGGCAGCGAGGACGTGGTGGTCGAGGACCTTCCCGGCACGTACTCCCTGAGCCCGGTCAGCCCCGACGAGGAGGTCGTCTCGGACGTGCTGGCGGGGCGGCACCCCGGCGTGCCCAGCCCGGATGCACTGGCGCTGGTCGTCGACGCGACCACCTTGGGCCGGTCCCTGTCCCTCGTCGCTGAGGCCATGGCGCTCGGCCACCGGGTTGCACTCGTTGTCACCATGACGGACGAGCTCTCGTCACGCGGAGGCCGCCTCGACCTCTCGGCGCTCTCGGCTGCCCTGGGTGTGCCGGTGGTGGGCGTGGTCGGCTCCACCGGGCTCGGGATCGACGCCTTGCGTGACCTCCTCGCCGACGTCGGGACGTGGCAGACGGCCGTCGTACTCCCTCCCGTGGAAGGCCCCGAGCTCGACTCCTGGACCGAGTCGGTGCTGACCGCCGCCGACTACTCACCGGCTCATGCGGACACCCGCACGCAACGGGTGGACGCGGTGCTGCTGCACCCGGTGTGGGGCACCGTCGTCTTCTTCGCGGTGATGTTCGCCTTCTTCCAGGTCATCTTCGCCGTCGCGGCGCCGTTGCAGGACCTGGTCCAGGCAGGGTTCGACCGCCTCGCCGGGCTGGCGGCGCAGATCCCCGACCCGCTGCTGGCCGGCCTGGTCGGCAACGGCGTCGTCGGCGGCGTCGGAGCCGCTCTGGTGTTCCTGCCGCAGATCATGCTGCTGTTCCTGCTGATCTCTCTGCTCGAGAGCGTCGGCTACATGTCACGTGCGGCCTTCCTCATGGACCGCGTCATGGCGAAGACGGGGCTGGAAGGCCGTGCCTTCGTGTCCATGCTCTCCTCGTTCGCCTGTGCGGTGCCAGGAATCATGGCCACGCGCACCATCCCCTCGTCCCGCGACCGGATCGCCACGATCATGGCGTTGCCGCTGATGACCTGTTCTGCGCGGCTGCCGGTCTTCATCCTGCTCACCGGCCTGCTCGTGCCTGCGGGCGGTGCGGTGGGTCCTCTGGACCTGCGCGGTGTGGTGCTCTTCGGGCTCTACCTGCTGGGCGGGTTCTCGTCCCTCGTGGTCGCGGCCCTCTTCAAGGCCACCGCCCTGCGGGACCACCTCACCCCCTTCTACATGGAGATGCCGCCGTACCGACTGCCCTCGATGCGGTCGGTCCTGGTCACCATGTGGGCGTCGGCACAGGTGTTCCTCCGTAAGGTCGCCCGGATCATCTTCGCGACCACGATGGTGCTGTGGCTCCTGCTCAACCTGCCTGTCCGCCCTGCCGAGACGGAGGGCATGGACGCGACCCGGGCCACGACCTACACGCTCGAGCACAGCTACGCCGCCCAGGTGGGCCATGCGATCGAGCCCGTGTTCGAGCCGTTGGGCTTCGACTGGCGCATCGACGTCGGGCTGCTCGGGGCGCTGTCGGCCAGGGAGGTCTTCGTCTCCACCCTCGGCCAGGTGTCCGCGGCGCAGAACCCCGACGACCCCCAGCAGGCCCTCAGCCAGGCTCGCTACACCGACGGTGACCACGAAGGAGAGCGGGTCTTCACGCCGCCGACCGTGGTGGCGCTGCTGGTCTTCTTCGTCTACGCGCTCCAGTGCATGTCCACGATCGCCGTCATGCGACGCGAGACCAACTCGTGGCGCTGGCCGCTCGTCGCGGTCTCGTACATGTTCGTGCTGGCCTGGGGACTGGCGTTCGTGGCTCGACACATCACCCAAGCGATCCTGGGAGCGTGAGCCGCCCATGATCCCGATCCATCCGTTGCCCGGCCCGGACCCGCGGACCGTCCGCTGGAAGATGCCGGCCGGGACGCTGCCGGTCCGGGGCACGTCGTGCTCCGTGCCGTCGTCGCTCGCCGACACGTACGCCGACGGCATCGTCGCGAGGACCGTCATCGGGGAGGACTACCTCGACGTGACGCTGGGGGAGAACCGCAGCTGGCGCGAGGACGGGGCAAGGGTGCGAGTCGCCGTCCTCGCGGCGCTGGAACAGCCCGAGGCCTGGGAGGTGGCTCCCGCCGGCGCCGACACGGGTGCCTCTCCGAGCGTCGGAGAGCCTGCGGACGACGCGCGGCTGTACGACGCCACGGTCGCAGCCCTGGCCGGTGAGGTCGGAGAGCTCGCGCGGTCCCACGGGGGTGCCATCGAGCTCGACTCCGTCCGCGACGGGGTCGTCACCGTCCGCATGAGGGGGGCCTGCAACGGCTGCCCCGCCGCCGAGCTCACCCTGCACGCCCGGCTGGAGCGGCAGCTGCGCGAGACGTGCCCCGACCTTCGAGAGGTCCGGTCGGAGGGCACGAAGGCCGGCCGCGGCCTCCTGCCCTGGCCGCGCGTGGGTCGACGGCCCGCCGCCAGCCGGTAGGGGGCGGCCGGCCCGCGTCAGCTGCCCGGCGAGCTGCGCATCAGGCCGCGGGCGCGCTCGCGCTCGGCCTCGGTGAGGGGTCGCGAGGTCCCGGCCGCTACGTTCCGGAGCACCGTGACCACGCGGCTGCGCGAGACGACGCGACCGTCGCGGGTGCGCATCGTCTCGTCCAGCGTCAGGCTCGTCGTGCCGACGCGTTCGACCTGGAACGTGGCGCTCACGGCCTCGTCACCGAGGACGATGCTGCTCACGTAGTCGATCTCCACACGTGCGAGGACGTAGTCGGTCGGGTTCGCCAGACCCATGACGTTACGGAACCAGCGGGTGCGGGCCTCGTCGAGGAGGGTGAGGAACTCGGCGTGGTAGACGTGCCCGAACGCGTCGACGTCCCGGAAGCGGATCGGCAGCCACACGGTGTCCTCGTTGGTCTCCATGACGACATGGTGCCGGAGGAGCACCTGGGCTGAGGCCTCATGCCGCTTCGCACCCTCGGCGCACCTAGGCTGTGGCCGGTGGATGCGACGCATGGGCGACGACCTGCAGCACTGCTGGTGGCGGGCACGACCTCGGATGCCGGCAAGAGCGTCGTGACGACCGCGCTCTGCCGGGCGCTGCGGCGACGTGGACTTCGAGTGGCGCCGTACAAGGCGCAGAACATGTCGAACAACTCGATGGTCACCGCCGACGGTGCCGAGATCGGACGGGCCCAGTGGGTGCAGGCCATCGCGGCAGGGGCGGAGCCCGAGGCGGCGATGAACCCGGTCCTCCTGAAACCGGGAAGTGACCTGCGGAGCCATGTCGTGGTCATGGGCCGCCCACACGGTCATCTCGACGCGGGGGAGTTCGCGGGAGGCCGTGGCGAGCTCGCCCGTGCGGCGTTCGACGCGTTCGACGACCTGAGCTCCCGCTACGACGTCGTGGTGTGTGAGGGGGCCGGCAGTCCGGCCGAGATCAACCTCCGGCATCACGACTACGTCAACATGGGGCTCGCCCAGCACGGGCGGATCCCGACCATCCTGGTCGGAGACATCGACCGCGGTGGTGTGTTCGCGGCGATGCACGGAACTCTCGCGCTGCTCGACGCCGCTGACCAGTCCCTGATGAGCGGCTTCGTGGTCAACAAGTTCCGTGGCGACCTCGACCTGCTCGCACCGGGTCTGCGTCAGATCGAGGCGCTGACCGGACGGCCGGTGCTCGGCGTCCTGCCCTGGCGGACCGGCCTGTGGCTCGACTCCGAGGACAGCCTCGCCCTCGAGTCACGGCCGCAGCACGACTCCGCCCGGGGCGGACCGGGGCTTCGCGTCGCGGTGGTGATGCTGCCGCGGATCAGCAACTTCACAGACATCGACGCCTTGAGCCTCGAGCCGGGCGTCGAGGTCACCTTCGCGCGCGACGCGCGAGCCCTCGCCGACGCCGACGTCGTCATCCTGCCCGGGACACGCGCCACGCTCGCGGACCTTCGCTGGCTCAGGGAACGCGGACTCGCCGAGGCCGTGTGCGCACACGTCGCGCGAGGGGGTGTGGTGCTCGGGATCTGCGGCGGCTTCCAGATGCTCGGTCAAACCCTGGAGGACCCCGCCGGGGTCGAAGGGCCACCGGGCGCGACAGCCCAAGGCCTTGGCTTGCTCGACGTGGACACCCGGTTCGACCAGGACAAGGTGCTCCGGCTCTCCCGGGGCGAGGCGTTCGGAGTCGAGGCGAGCGGCTACGAGATCCATCACGGCCGGGTCGCCGTCGGGCACGCCGAACCCTTCCTCGGAGGCGCCCGCGCGGGTTCGGTGTTCGGCACGATGTGGCACGGCAGCTTCGAGGGCGACGAGCTGCGCCGAGCCTGGCTCACCGAGTCTGCGGTGCTGACCGGCCGTGACACGTTCCGAGTCGGCATGACGAGCTTCGAGGCCGCCCGTCAGAGGAGGATCGACGACCTCGCCGACGCGGTCGAGGAGCATCTCGACATGGCAGCCATCCTTCGGCTCGTCGAGCAGGGCGCACCGGATGACCTGCCGGTGATCAAGGGAGGCCTCGTTCCCACCGGCTAGTCGGGCCCCGCCGCAATGGCATGATCCCGCGTCGCTGCGTCAGGGCCGGCGCCGACCGCGGCCGCGCTCATCGCGGTCAGCCCTTCACGTACGAGAGTTTCTCGCAGACCTTGCCGTCACGGAAGCGGAGTACGTCGACCCCGCGGACGTGTCCCGGTGACCCGTCGGGATCGGTCCAGTCGAAGCGCCACCGAAGAACACCGCGGTCGTCGCACACGAACGCCTCTTCCTCGCTGAATGAGGCGCCGGCCGTCCCGGTGAAGAGCTCCTCCCAGACCCGACGTACGGCGGCCGCACCCTCGTGCCGACTGCCGTCCGGCGGCGGGGACGTGGCCTCGAAGACGCAGTCGTCGGTCATCAGCGACATGATCGCGTCGACGTCACCGGCTCCGAACGCGTTCGAGAACCGGACCAGGGCTGCGTGGCTCCTGCCCCAGTGGGCGGGCCGGCCGAAGGCCGCGAGGAGGTTCGTCTGGGCATCCCCGCCGAGCGGCGCTCGTGGCCCGACCAGGCCCGCGGACCGGTAGAGCTCCTCACGCTCGCCGAACCAGCGGGCGACCTCGGTCACCAGGTGCGGGTCCATCCTGGTGTCGCCGTCGATGGCCGCCGCGAGGTCCCAGCCATGCACCAGATGGTCGGCGGCGAGCTGCCGGATGTACTCCCCGGGTTCCTCGTCCCCGTA
>DATGYO010000052.1:0-3662 GCA_035297905.1 Nocardioidaceae bacterium | reverse complement strand
CCCCGGGGCACTAGCCGGAGCCCTGCACGAGCAGGAGCAGGGAGCGGTGGCCGCGGGGGGACGGGTGAGTGCAGAGGAGATCGTGGCGACCTGCATGCGCAAGGAGAACGTCATGCACCTGGACCAGGCGGGGCACGGCGTCTCGGAAGGGGCCACCCTGCGGCTGATGGGGAAGCCTCGGCTGATGAGCAGCGCCGTGACCGACAACCGCGTCGAGGCGACGCTGCTGTCCGAGGACGGGACGCGGTGGGGCGAGTGCCAGTACGGCCGCCGGCCGGACAACGGCGTGAAGCACACGATGAGCGTCTACCCGACGGACGTGTCCTTCCCCCGACACGTCGTCAGCGGGGTCCCGGCCTACGAGGCCCCCTACGTCAACGACCCACGCCTCGAGGGGACGGCCACCGTCTCGGTCCCGGACTTCGAGACACCGTGCGTGAGCCCCCTGACCGACGAGGAGCGATGGGCCGTCGACGCCAAGTGTCCGCAGTTCACGATGCACTGGAACGACCGGCGACCCGCCGACGTGGCCGCGGTCCGGGTCACGACACCGGACGGGGTCCGGTCCTGGGCTGACGTGCGGCGGGGGTACCTGTCGTTCACCTATACCGGGAGGATGACGCCGAAGATCGCCGCCCAGGTCGCCGCCGGCGAGGCGCCCGGTGCGCAGCGGGTCGTCTTCTACGACAAGGAGGGCAACGTTCTCGTCGACGACCGCCACCCCGGGCACCTGCCGCAGGACGGGTCGATCTCGATCGGGAACTTTCCGTCGCTGGCGTGGTGGACCAAGGTGAAGTCCTAGAGGCGACGGCCAGGCGGGCGGGGGCGAGTCTCCGAGGAGACGGAGGGCCGGCCCGGCGCCTTCTCCACGAGCCCCGCGGGCGTGCGTGAACGGCCGCGGGGCACTATGGGGCCATGACTGAGTACGAGGCAGCCGCAGACCGCTACGACACGATGGAGTACCGCTTCACGGGCAGGAGCGGGCTCAAGCTCCCGGCCATCTCGGTCGGCCTGTGGCAGAACTTCGGCGACGACAAGCCGGCCGATGTGCAGCGGGCGATCCTGCGACGTGCCTTCGACCGGGGCATCACGCACTTCGACCTCGCGAACAACTACGGCCCGCCGTACGGGCAGGCGGAGATCAACTTCGGTCACTTCCTGAAGCACGACTTCGCGCCCTACCGCGACGAGCTGGTCATCTCGACGAAGGCCGGCTGGGACATGTGGCCGGGGCCGTACGGCCAGGGCGGCGGCTCGCGCAAGTACGTGCTCGCCAGCCTCGACCAGTCGCTCGACCGGATGGGCCTGGACTATGTCGACATCTTCTACAGCCACCGCTTCGACCCCGAGACGCCGATCGAGGAGACGATGATGGCGCTCGACCACGCCGTGCGGTCGGGGAAGGCGTTGTACGCCGGGATCTCGTCGTACTCCGCGAAGAAGACCCGCGTGGCCGCCAAGATCGCCCGCGAGCTGGGCACCCCGTTGCTGATCCACCAGCCGTCGTACTCCATGCTCAACCGCTGGATCGAGGAGGACCTGCTCGACGAGCTCGAGGAGCAGGGCATGGGCTGCATCGTCTTCACCGCCCTGGCGCAGGGCCTGCTCACCGACAAGTACCTCGAGGGTGTCCCGGCGGACTCCCGCGCCGCCAGGGAGGGGTCACTCCCGGAGGAGCACCTCGACGAGTCGGTGCTGCGCAACGTCCGCGCGCTCAACGAGATCGCCCGGGAGCGCGGCCAGAAGCTGGCGCAGATGGCGCTGCAGTGGGCGCTGCGCGACAAGCGGGTGACGTCGGCCGTGGTGGGCGCCTCCTCGGTCGAGCAGCTCGACATGAACCTCGACGCGCTGTCCGGCGCCCCCTTCACCGACGAGGAGCTGCGCAGGATCGACGAGTACGCCGTCGACGCGGGAGTGAACCTCTGGGCGGAGCAGACCAAGGACTGAGGTCCGCCCCGGCAGCGTCCCGACAAACTGGGTCGAAGGTCCCCTGACCTGGCCGATGGGTGTGGTGCATGATGCCCTCATGACCCAGTACGTGTTCGCATTCGCAGAGGGCAGCAAGGACCAGAAGGATCTTCTCGGGGGCAAGGGCGCGAACCTGTCCGAGATGACGAACCTCGGGTTGCCGGTGCCACCGGGCTTCACGATCAGCACCGAGGCCTGCCGCGCGTACCTCGAGCAGGGCGACGAGCCCGCGGAGATGGCCGCCCAGGTCGCACAGCACCTCGCCGAGCTCGAGAAGACGATGGGCAAGAGCCTCGGGCAGCCCGACGACCCGCTGCTGGTCTCGGTCCGCTCGGGTGCGAAGTTCTCCATGCCCGGGATGATGGAGACGGTCCTCAACATCGGGCTCAACGACGAGTCGGTGCACGGCCTTGCGGCTCAGTCGGGCGACGAGCGGTTCGCCTACGACTCCTACCGCCGGCTGCTGACGATGTTCGGCAAGACCGTGCTGGGAATCGAGGGGGAGCTCTTCGAGCACGAGCTCGACGTGAAGAAGCACGCCAAGGGGTCCAAGAGCGACCTCGACCTCGACGCGGGAGACTTCCGCGACCTGGTGTCGACGTACAAGCAGATCATCAAGGAGCACGCCGGGATCGACTTCCCGCAGCACCCGCGGGAACAGCTCGACATGGCAGTGCGTGCGGTCTTCGACTCGTGGAACACCGAGCGGGCCGTGCTCTACCGCCGCCAGGAGCGGATCCCCTCCGACCTCGGCACCGCCGTCAACGTGATGGCGATGGTCTTCGGCAACGTCGGCATGGACTCCGGCACCGGCGTCGCGTTCACGCGTGACCCCGCCTCGGGTGCGCAGGGCGTGTACGGCGACTACCTGCAGAACGCGCAGGGCGAGGACGTCGTGGCCGGCATCCGCAACACCGTCCCGCTCGCGGACCTCGAGAAGCTCGACAAGAAGTCGTACGACGACCTGATGCAGATCATGCAGACGCTCGAGGAGCACTACCGCGACCTGTGCGACATCGAGTTCACCGTCGAGCACGGCAAGCTGTGGATGCTGCAGACGCGGGTCGGCAAGCGCACCGCCGAGGCCGCGTTCCGGATCGCCGTACAGCTCGTCGACCAGGGCCTGATCGACATGGACGAGGCGGTCCGCCGGGTCAACGGGGCCCAGCTCGCGCAGCTGATGTTCCCGCGCTTCGACGACAAGGCGGAGAAGGACCTCGTCGCGAAGGGCATGAACGCCTCGCCGGGTGCCGCCGTCGGCAAGGCGGTCTTCGACTCGCACACCGCCTTCGAGTGGGGTGAGCGCGGCGAGGACGTGATCCTCGTGCGTCGCGAGACCACCCCGGACGACCTGAAGGGCATGGTGGCGGCGAAGGGGATCCTCACCAGTCGCGGTGGCAAGACGTCCCACGCTGCCGTCGTGGCGCGCGGCATGGGCCGCACCTGTGTCTGCGGCGCGGACTCCCTGGACGTGGACGTGAAGGGCAGGAGGTTCACCAGCGCGGACGGCCAGGTGGTCAGCGAGGGCGACGTCATCTCGATCGACGGGACGACAGGCGAGGTCTTCAAGGGCGAGGTCCCGGTCAGGGACAGCCTGGTCGTGCGCCACTTCGAGGGCGACGAGAGAGCCGAGGGCGACGAGCTCGTCGCGGCCGTCGAGCGGATCATGGACCACGCCGACCGGACCCGCCGGC
>DATGYO010000051.1:0-27096 GCA_035297905.1 Nocardioidaceae bacterium | reverse complement strand
GTGCAGGCCGTGCTCGTCCTGATCCTGGCCGCGCTGTCGGTCAACCGGTTCCTGCTCGCCGGCCTGTCCGCCTCGCTCCCCCACGTCGTGGACCCGCCCGACCTGATCATGGCCAACGCCGTGACGCCGACCAGCGGCACGGTCGCCGCGCTGGTCGGGTTCGCCGTCGGTACGGCGGAGCGGGTGCTGTTCGAGCGCGGTGACGGCGTGGCCGGCGACGTGGTCGTGCTGCTCACCGCGGCAGTGCTCTACGGCGCCGCGGTGCTGGCCTCGCTACGCATCCCGCGGGAGCTCCTCGGCCCGTCGTACGACCCGACCCGGCCCGCGGTCCGCGAGCACGTCCGCCACGTCGCCGAGGGGCTCCTCGACGGCCTGGTGCACCTCGGCCACCGCCGCACGGCGGCCCATGGTCTCGCGGCGATCGGTGCCCAGCGGTTCTTCTTCGGCGTCTCGACGGTGATGCTGATCCTGCTGTACCGCAACTACTTCAACGCCTCGGACGAGGTCGACGCAGCCTTCAACGGGCTGGCGCTCACCATCCTGGTCAGCGGGGCGGGGTTCGTCAGTGCCGCGTTCGTCACCCCGTTCGTGACCGAACGCGTCACGCTGCGCGCCTGGATCCTGTTCCTGCTCGGCACGGCGGCGTTCACCCAGCTGATGCCCGGGGCGTTCTTCACCGAGACCGCGCTGCTGGTCTCGTCGTACTTCCTCGGCGTCGCGTCCCAGGGCATCAAGATCTGCGTCGACACGCTCGTCCAGGCCGGCGTCGACGACGCGTTCCGGGGCCGGATCTTCTCGTTGTACGACGTGATCTTCAACGTCGCGTTCGTCGCGGCCGCGGCGGTGGCCGCCGTCGTACTCCCGGACACCGGCCGGTCCTACGCCGTCCTGGTCGCGGTCTCGCTCGGGTACGTCGCCACCGCCATCCTCTACGCCCGCGCGTCGAAGCGCCACGCACGAACGTAGCCGCGAAGCCGGCCCCGGCTCAGCGGCCCCGGCTCAGCGGCTCAGGCCTGACTGCCAGGCCCTGGTCAAGCGCGACGCCCGAGCGCTTCGTCCACGAGCACCCGGGCGCTGTTCCTGGCCACCACCGGCGCTTCGGGGCTCGCGTCCAGCGACCCGCTCGCCAGCCCGCCGTCGAGCAGCAGCGTCAGGGCGCGGGCCAGAGCGGACGGGTCGGCCGCACCCGCGGCGGTCGCCAGCTCGCGGATCCAGCCCAGAACGGCCAGCTTGTGGGCCACCGTGCGATCGTGCACCGGCGACCCGGGCGTCGCCTCCGCGGCGGCGTTGATGAAGGCACATCCCCGGTAGCCGTCGCGCCGGCAGGCGGTGGAGAGCGCGTCGAACAGGCCGACCAGCTGGTCGGCGGGATCCTCCCCGGCGGCTTGCGCAGCACTTCGCAGCTGGCCGGTCCACACCTCATCAACCCTGTCGAGGTAGGCCACGGCGAGGTCGTCCTTGGCCGGAAAGTGCTTGTAGAACGTCGCCTTGGCCACTCCCGACTCGGCGATGATCGTGTCGACGCCCACGGCCCTGATCCCTCGGGCATAGAAGAGCCGGAACGCGGTGTCCAGAATCCGCTCCCGCGCCTGGCTCACCCGAGGCGCAGCCTGTGTCGTCGTCATGCCCCCATTCAAACAGACAGATCTGTCTACTTCCATCTTGAAGGTAGACAGGTCTGTCTGCTAGCGTCTTCGACAGCGGTAGACAGACCTGTCTACCCCCGCTGATCTTCGGGAGAACACAATGCGCATCGCTGTCCTCGGCACCGGCATGGTCGGACAGGCCATCGCCGCCCGGCTCGACGAGCTCGGTCACGACGTCACGCTCGGCACCGGTAACCCTGAGGCCACCCTGGCCCGCACCGAGACCGACGGGATGGGCAACCCCGGCGTCGGCGTCTGGGCGGCCGAGCACCCCGCCGTCACCGTGGCCACGTTCCACGACGCGGCGGCGGCCACGGAGCTGGTCGTCAACGCGACGAACGGCGCTGTGTCGCTGGAGGTGCTCGCGGCCGCGGGCGCCGAGAACCTGGCGGGGAAGGTGCTGGTCGACATCGCCAACCCTCTCGACTTCTCCCAGGGCGTGCCGCCGACCCTGTTCGTGAAGGACACCGACTCCCTCGGCGAGCAGATCCAGCGCGCCTTCCCTGACGCCAGGGTCGTGAAGACCCTCAACACCATGAACGCCCACCTGATGGCGGACCCCAAGCAGCTCGCCGAGGGAGACCACTCGGTGTTCGTCTCCGGCGACGACGCGGGCGCCAAGGATACGGTGACAGAGCTGCTCACCAGCATGGGGCACACCGACGTGATCGACCTCGGCGACATCAGCACCGCCCGCGGCACCGAGATGCTGCTCCCGGTCTGGCTGCGGCTGTGGGGAGCTCTCGGCACGCCGGTCTTCAACTTCAAGATCGTCCGATGACATGACGGCCCGGGCGCCCATGGAGGGCAGGACAGTCCTGGTCACCGGAGCCACCGACGGGATCGGCCGTGCCACCGCCGAGGCCCTTTCCGGGCTCGGGGCCCGGGTCGGCATCGTCGGCCGGGACCGCAGCCGCGCCGAGCGTGCATCCGAGGAGATCCGCAGTGCGGCGGGCCGAGAAGCGGTGGACGTGTTCGTGGCGGACATGTCGTCGCAGGCCGAGGTGCGCCGCCTGGCCGAGGAGGTCTTGGCGGCGTACCCCCGGCTCGACGTACTCGTCAACAACGTCGGCGGCTACTGGGCCCACCGCCACACCACCGCCGACGGCCTGGAGCACACCTTCGCGCTGAACCACCTCGCGCCCTTCCTGCTCACCAACCTCCTGCTGCCGCGGCTGACCGCCAGCGGGCCCTCCCGCGTGGTCACGGTGTCGTCGGGAGCGCAGACAATGGGGCAGATCGACTTCGACGACCTCCAGGCGTCACGCCGCTACAACGGCCAGCGCGCCTACAGCCAGTCGAAGCTGGCCAACGTCCTCTTCACGTACGAGCTCGCGGGCCGGACCGGGGGCACCGGGGTGACCGCGAACGTGCTGCATCCCGGGGTCGTGCGCACATCCTTCGGACAGGAGGACAGTGGCCGGTGGATGGGGCTCATGTTCCCGGTCGTGCGGCCGTTCATGAGGTCACCGGCGCAGGGAGCGGCGACCTCGGTCTACCTTGCCTCGTCCCCGGAGGTCGAGGGGGTGAGCGGACGCTACTTCGTGGGCTCGCGACCGAAGCGGTCCGCACGGCGGACCTACGATGAGCAGGTAGCACGCCGGCTCTGGGACGTGAGCCTCCAGCTGACCGGTCTTCGTTCCTCGGACACCCTGGAGACGTAATGAGACTCGGCGTGCATGTCGTGAACTTCACCCTCCCGGACGGCCCCGCGGCGATCGCTCCCACACTCGCCGCAGTCGGCTCGGCCGCCGAGGAGGCGGGCGTGGACAACCTGTCGTTCATGGACCACCACCTGCAGCTCGAGTTCCTCGGCGACGCCACCGAGCCGATGCTCGAGGGGTACACCGCACTCGGCTTCCTCGCTGCCCACACGTCCACCGTGGAGCTGCAGCTGCTGATGACCGGAGTCACGTACCGGCACCCCGGTCTGCTGGCGAAGATCGTGGCCACGCTCGACTGCCTGTCCGGCGGGCGAGCGGCGCTCGGCATCGGCGCGGCCTGGTACGAGCGCGAGCACCTGGCACTCGGCATCCCGTTCCCGCCCTTGGCCGAGCGCTTCGAGCGCCTCGAGGAGACGTTGCAGATCGTCCGGCAGATGTGGAGCCCCGAGAACGGGCCCTTCGAGGGACGCCACTACCAGCTGGCGGAGACGATCTGCTCCCCACAGCCACTGTCCCCGGTCCCGGTGATGGTGGGCGGGCAGGGTGAGCGCAAGACGCTGCGGCTGGTCGCCAAGTACGCCGACGCGTGCAACGTCTTCGCCGGGCGCGGTTCGGGTCCCGTCCACGTCGCGGGCAAGCTCGACGTGCTCCGTCAGTGGTGCGAGCGGGAGGGTCGGGCGTACGACGACATCCGCCGGACCGTCCTCTACAACTCGCCGATCAGCCCGGACGCCGCCGGGGGCGCGGCCTTCGTCGAGGAGATGAAGGCGTACGCCGACCTCGGCGTCCAGGAGGTGCACGTCATGCCGCTCCAGGGCGAGCCGGTCGACTTCGTCAGGGCGCTCGGCCAGCACGTCGTACCCCTGCTGCAACAGATCTGACCCACCGCACCCCTGTCTCGGAACGGAAACCCATGTCGCACCGCACCCTTGTCCTCCTTGCCCACCCCGACCTCGGCGGCTCTCGCGTCAACCGCGTGCTCGCTGAGTCCGTCCGCGCCGTCGACGGCGTCACGGTCCGCGACCTGACCGCGGTCCACACCGCCGACGGTTTCGACGTCCCTGCCGAGCAGCGGCTGCTCGTCGAGCACGACACGGTCGCGCTCCAGTTCCCGTGGTACTGGTACTCGGTCCCCGGCATCCTCAAGGAGTGGATGGACCAGGTGCTGACCTACGGCTTCGCCTACGGCACGGGCGGTGACGCCCTGCAGGGCAAGGGCCTCCAGGTGGTCACCTCCACGGGTGGGCCGGACGCCTCCTACCAGCCGGGCGGCCACAACCGCTTCACGATGACCGAGCTGCTGCGCCCGATCGAGGCAACAGCACACCTGTGCGGGATGCGCCTCGCCGCGCCGTTGGTCGTGCACGGAGCGCGGACCCTCGACGACGCGACGCTGGCGGCATACGGCGAGCGCTACCGGGCGCTCGTCGGCGGGGAGCAGCTCCAGGCCAGCGCCTAACGGCAGTCGTCCGGCTCCCCCAGCGGTCTGGACGCATCCCGAGCGGCACACCGCTTGTAGACCGTCCGTAACCCCGCGTTACAAGGCCTGCTGGGCGGCGTGCCAGTCGAGGAGGGCCTTCGTGGCCTCCTCCTCCGACATCGGCCCACGGTCCATCCTGAGCTCCATCAGGAACTTGTAGGCGCGACCCACCTCAGGACCGGGCTGGACGCCGAGGATCTGCATGATCTGGTTGCCGTCGAGCGCCGGCCGGATCGCGTCCAGCTCCTCCTGCTCCGCGAGCTTGGCGATCCGCTCCTCGAGGTGGTCATAGGCGCGGCGGAGCCGCTCAGCCTTGCGCCGGTTGCGCGTCGTGGAGTCCGCCCGGGTCAGGATGTGCAGCCGCTCGAGCTGGTCACCGGCGTCGCGGACGTACCTCCGCACGGCGGAGTCGGTCCACTCGCCCGAGCCGTAGCCGTGGAAGCGCAGATGCAGCTCGACCAGCGTGCTGACCGCGTCGATCTCGTCGTTGGAGAAGCGCAGCGCCCTCATCCGCTTCTTGGTCATCTTGGCGCCGACCACGTCGTGGTGGTGGAAGGTCACCGTGCCGTCGCCGAGGAACCGGCGGGTGCGGGGCTTGCCCACGTCGTGCATGAGAGCGGCAAAGCGGGAGACGAAGTCGGGGCCGTTCCCGAGCCGGTGCTCGAGGTCGATCGACTGCTCGAGCACGGTCAGCGTGTGCTCGTAGACGTCCTTGTGCCGGTGGTGCTCGTCGCGCTCGAGCGCCAGGGCCGGCAGCTCGGGAAGCACGTGGTCGGCCAGCCCGGTCTCGACGAGGAGGGTGAGGCCACGACGGGGGTACGGCGCGCACACGAGCTTCACGAGCTCGTCGCGGACCCGCTCCGCCGACACGATCTCGATCCGGCCGGCCATGGAGGTCATCGCCACGACGACCTCCGGGGCGACCGAGAAGCCGAGCTGGGCCGCGAAGCGCGCGGCGCGCATCATCCGCAGCGGGTCGTCGGAGAACGAGTCCTCGGGTCGCCCGGGGGTCCGGAGCACCTGGTGCGCGAGATCGACCAGGCCGCCGTACGGGTCCACGAACTCCTGGCCCGGCAGCGACACGGCCATGGCATTCACCGTGAAGTCGCGCCGGCCCAGGTCGCCCTCGAGCGTGTCGCCGTAGTCGACGCTCGGCTTGCGCGAGTCCGCGTCGTACTTGTCCGAGCGGTACGTCGTGATCTCCACCTGCCACTCGCCGCGGCGGCAGCCGATCGTGCCGAACGCACGGCCCATGTCCCAGATCGCGTCGGCCCAGCCCTTGACCAGCCGCTCGGTCACCTCGGGGCGCGCGGACGTGGTGAAGTCCAGGTCGTTCTGGAGCCTGCCCAGCAGGGCGTCGCGAACCGGCCCACCGACCAGCGCGATCTGCTCCCCGGCGCCGCTGAAACGCGCCCCGAGCTCGTCGATCACCGGCGCAATGCGCATCATCTCCCGCACCGCGGTCTCTTGGACCTCGCTCATGCGCACTGGGGTCTGGGGCTCTTCGGACACGGGACACCACTCTAGTTGCACCCTGCGTCCCCACCTGGGACGACCGTTAGCATCGACGGCGTGACCCCACCTGCTGCAGCACGCCTTGCCTCACGCGTGCCGGCAGTGGTCTCCCGTCTCTTCGCCGCACTGGTGTCGGCCGTTCTGGTCGCCGCCCTCGTGGCGTTGCCTGCGGCGGTTCCCGCGGCGAACGCCCAGGTCCAAGGCCCGAGGACCGCCGACGAGGGCTCGACGGGGACCTCCCCGCTCGCGGTGTCGATCGACACCCTCACGCCGTCCACGGTTCCGCGTCGTGGCGACGTCACGGTCACCGGCGAGATCACCAACGAGTCCGACAGCACGTGGACCGATCTGTACGTCTACCTCTTCGCCTCCTCCACACCGATGACCACCTCCGACGAGCTCGAGCAGGCCAACGGCAGCGACGAGTCGGAGGATGTGGGGGCCCGCCTGACCCAGGACGGCCTCTACGAGAAGGTCGACGATCTCAAGCCCGGCCAGAGCACCACCTACAAGCTCACGGTCCCCCGCTCGTCGCTGCCGTTCGACGGGCCCGGGGTGTACTGGCTGGGCGTCCACGTGCTCGGCACGAGCGACGAGGGCCGGCTCCCCGGCGCCGACGGCCGCGCACGCACCTTCATCGCCTCGATGCCGGAGCGCCGTCCCCTGACCACGATGTCGCTCGTGGTCCCGCTGCGCGCCCAGGTCAGGCGTACGGCGGACGGCCGGCTCGCCAACCTGCCCGTCTGGACGCGGCGTTTCGCCGAGGACGGCCGGCTGTCGCGCCTCGTCGCGCTGGACTCGACCGCCCCTGACGTGCCCGTCTCCTGGGTGGTCGACCCGGCGGTCCTGGAGGCGGCTCGGTCGGTGGCCGAGGGCGACCCGCCGTTCGACATCACGCCCACCCCCCAGCCCGGTGACAACCAGGAGAGTCCCACTCCGAGTCCGAGCGGCCCGCTCTCGGAGAGCCCCGATGCGGGCAGCTCGGATGACTCCCCGGCTCCGGAGGAGGAACTGAGCCAGCTCTCGCCCGAGGCCCAGGACGCCTCCACCTGGCTGCGCGACTTCAAGGACCTCGCAGCGCAGCACACCGTGCTGACCCTGCCGTACGGCGACGTGGACGTCGCGAGCCTGCTCCGCAACGGGTACGACGGCACCTACACGCGGGCGAACCAGCTGAGCGAGCTGGCCATGCAGGAGCTCGGCCTGGACGGGAGGCCGGTCGTGGCTCCGGCCGACGGCCTGCTGCCCGATGCCGCGCTCGAGAAGCTCGACCCGGCCACGACGCTCCTGCTCTCGCAGCGCGCCGCGGTCAGCGGCGCCACCGTGGTCCGCCCCGAGAACGGGCCCGACGCGGTGCTCACCAGCGACGTGGCGCGGATCGGCGGCCCCGGGCCGACGCCCCCCTTCGACGCCCTTGCCCTGCGCCAGCGGATCCTCGCCGAGGCGGCGGTCCACGGGCTCACGGGTGACCCGGACCAGCCGCTCGTGGTCTCGACGCCCGACCTGTGGGACCCGGGGGCCGAGTGGCAGTCGGCCTCTTTCTTCACCGGCCTCGACGTCCCCTGGCTCCGCACCATCGACCTTCCGCTCGCCATCGCGCTCAGCCACCCCGAGAAGTACGACCACCTCCTCCGCTACTCGCGCGTTGCCCGGAAGCGCGAGGTCCCGACTGCCAACCTGCGCGCCACCCGCGACCTGAACGCCTCCGGGACGGTGCTGGCCACCCTGCTCACCCGCAACGACACCATCGACGCGCAGGTGGGACGGGCCGCGATGCTCGGCTCGTCGACGGCGGCCCGCAAGGCCCCGCGCGAGGCCCTCGCCCTGACGCAGCGCATCTCCGACGAGGTGCACCACCTGCTCGGTGAGGTCTCCGTCGAGGGCTCGCCCCTCGTGACGATGTCCAGCGAGGCCGGCAACTTCTCCGTGACCGTCGTGAACGGCCTCGACGAGCCCGTCACGGTCGGGATCCAGGCCAAGACCGGCACCGACGAGCTCCAGATCCGCTCCCCCGACCTGGTCTCCCTGGGTGCGGGACAGCGGGCCTCCGTACGCCTCGCCGTCAGGGCGACCGGCACAGGGGTGCACTCGGTGCGTATCGTGCCGACCACCAAGGACGGACATCCCCTCGGACAAGCGACGAGGGTCAAGGTCCGCAGCAGCCAGGTCGGCTTCGTGATCTGGCTGATCATCGGCACCGGAGCCGTCGTGTTCGTGGTCGCCATCGGCGCCCGGATCCTGCGACGGGTCCGTGACCGCAAGCGCACCCACGGCCCGAACCTGGAGGACATCACCGCGTGACCGAGCCGACCCCGCCGCAAGAACGAGCCGGAGAAGGAGTCGAGGAGACCGCCGTGCAGCCGGTCCCGGAGTCGAGTCAGGAGACCGCCGTGGAAGCCGAAGAGGCCGCGGCGCGGTCCGGGGCCGACCGCGAGAGCCGCAGCATCCTCTCGTCCAGCGCGGTGATGGCGGCCGGGACGGTCGTCTCGCGGCTGAGCGGGTTCGTCCGTGGTGCCCTCCTCGCGGCCGCGCTCGGCGCCTATCTGCACGCGGACGTGTTCAACATCGCGAACACCGTGCCCAACATGCTCTACATCCTCCTCGCCGGAGGCGTCGTCAACGCGGTCCTGGTCCCGCAGCTGGTCCGCGCCATCAAGCACGACCCCGATGGCGGTGACGGCTACACCAACCGGATCATCACGCTCGCCGGACTGTTCCTGCTGCTGGTGACGGCGGCCCTGGTCGTCGCGGCGCCTTGGCTCATGCAGTTCTTCCTGGCCGCGAAGTTCGACACCGCCGACCTCGCCGAGCAGCGCCAGTCGGCGATCGACTTCGCGCGCTACTGCCTGCCGCAGGTGTTCTTCTACGGCATGTTCGTGCTGGTCGGGCAGGTGCTCAACGCGCGGGGACGGTTCGGGCCGATGATGTGGGCGCCGATCGCCAACAACGTCATCTCCGTGCTGGTCCTCGTGACCTACCTGTTCGTGTTCGGGCCGGCGTCGAAGCAGGACAACAGCGCCTACACGAGCCAGCAGGAGCTGCTCCTGGGTCTCGGCGCGACGCTGGGCATCGCGGTGCAGTTCCTGGTCCTGGTGCCGTACCTCAAGAAGTCCGGATTCACCTACCGGCCCCGCTTCGACTTCCGAGGCGCCGGGTTGGGCCACACGCTGCGCCTCGGCGTCTGGACCGTGCTGTTCGTCATCGTCAACCAGGTCGCCTACACGGTGGTGGTCAGGCTCGCCTCCGCCGGCACCGCCGCGGGAGCCGCCGGCGGCGGGACCGGCACCGGATACACCATCTACTCGCAGGCCTTCCTGCTGGTGATGGTGCCACACTCGGTGATCACCGTGTCGCTCGCCACGGCGATGCTGCCGAGGCTCTCCGCCCACGCTGCCGAGCACGACCTCGCGGGAGTCAGCCGGGGGGTCGCCTCGACGCTGCGAACCGCCCTGACCCTGATCATCCCGTTCGCCTTCCTGCTACCGCTCCTCGCTCGGGACCTGGCACACGTCGCCTATGGCTGGCTCGCCGCCTCGGAGGCCTACCCGGACTACGCCCGGCCTCTGGCGCTGTTCGGCGTCGGCCTCGTCTTCTTCACGGTCCACTTCCTGATGCTGCGGGGCTTCTACTCCCTGGAGCGCACCCGGACCGTGTTCTGGGTCCAGTGCGTCATCGCCGCGACCAACATCGTCCTCGCCGTCGTACTCACGCGCTCGATCGCCGCGGACGACGTCGCATCGGGACTCGTCGCCGCCTACATCGGCGCGTACGCGGTCGGCGCCACGCTCTCCTACGCCCTGCTGCGCTACCTGCTCGGCGGTCTCGAGACCGGAAAGCTGCTCCGGTTCCTCGCCCGACTGCTGGTGGCCGCCGCCGGGGCCACGGCTGTGGCATGGGCGCTGAGGTACGGAGTCACCGAGGTGTGGCCGGTCGGCGGCAGCAAGATCCGGGCTCTGGTGACGATGATCCTCGTCACAGGTCTGGACGCCGTGCTCTTCCTCGGGCTGGCCCACCTGCTGAGGATCCGGGAGGTCACCGCGGTCGTGGGTCTCGTCACGTCCAGGCTCGGTCGGGGCCGCGCGTCTTAGCATGTAGTTTGCCTAGGGACATGACGGACGTGCAGCGAGGAGGGACGTGACCGACAAGACGATCGGCCGTGGGACCGTCCTTGCCGGACGCTTCCGACTCGAGGACCTTGTCCAGGACACCGACGGCGCCAGGTTCTGGCGCGCGATCGACCAGACGCTCGCTCGGAGCGTCGCGGTCAACGTGATCGACATCGCCGACCCACGCTCCGAGGCGCTGCTCGTCGCCGCTCGCACCTCGGCCACCATCACCGAGGGCCACTTCCTGCGCGTGCTCGACGCTGCCAAGGAGGACGGCGTCGTGTACGTCGTCCACGAGTGGGGCAACGGCATGTCGCTCGACAAGATGCTGGCCGAGGGTCCGCTCCCGCCGCGTCGCGCCGCGTGGCTGGTCAAGGAGGTGGCCGACGCGATCACGGTCGCGCACGCCCACGGCATCGCGCACGGCCGGCTCGTCCCCGAGAACGTCATGGTCACCGAGGCAGGGTCGGTCAAGCTGATCGGCTTCGTCGTCGACGCCGTGCTTCACGGACGGCGGCAGCCCGCGACCCCCGACGGCCGCACCCTGAGCGACCACGAGTCCGACGTACACAACCTCGCCGCCCTGCTCTACGCCACCCTCGTCGGCAGGTGGCCCGGCGCCCAGGCCTGTGCCCTCCCGGAGGCCCCGCGGGACCACGACCGCACCCTGCGGCCCCGACAGGTCCGCGCGGGTGTGCCCAGGCCGCTCGACGCCATCTGCGACCAGGTGCTCAACCCCAGTGAGACCACCGGCACGCTCGAGACGGCCCAGGAGATCTGCGCCGCGCTGAGTGACTTCATCGGTGACGTCGCGACGGCGCCGGTCGGGCACGAGCCCACGGTCGTGCTCCGGCAGGACGAGCAGGCCCGCTTTCGGCCCGACACGAGCGCCACGGCAGCCGCGCCAGCCGCGGCAACGAGCGAGGACCCCGAAGCGACGCAGGCCGCGCCCCCACCGACGTCGGGCCGTCCGGCCGACCCCGAAGCCACGCAGGCCGCTGCTCCGATGTTCGAGCACGAGCCCACCCGGCGGGTCGCACCGCCACCGCCCCCACCGCTGCCGGAGCCCGAGGAGCGACCTCTCTTCGCGCCGGGCCCGCCCCGAGCCTCGGCCGAGCGACACCTCGGCGCGGACGACCCGTCGAGCGCGGTGCGTGGCATCCACTCCACCCACGGCACGGGCTCCCTGCCGCCGGTGTGGGGACCCGACGCCACCCCGGACACCGACGAACCCGACTGGAACAGGCGGGACACCAGCCGCGACTGGCTGAAGCTCGCGGGAGCGGTGGGCGTGATCGTGCTGCTCGTGCTCGCGATCATCTTCGCGTTCAACCTCGGTCGCTCCGGAGGGGGCAGTCCCTCGGCGGGGCCCAGCGACGACGCGTCCGCCTCGCAGACGCCCTCCGGACCGGTCCGGATCGCCGGCATCAGCGACCTCGACCCACCACCGGCGGGGAACGGCGAGGAGAACGGCGACGAGGCCCGGCTCGCGATCGACGGCAACCCGAACACCGCCTGGGAGACCATGCAGTACTACGGGAACCCGAAGTTCGGGCTGCTCAAGGACGGTGTCGGGCTCGTCGTGGACCTCGGCAAGCAGCAGGAGGTCTCCTCTGCGCAGGTCACCGTGCAGGGCAGCCCCACGAGCCTGGAGATCCTGGCAGCGCCTGAGGGCAGCGGCGCACCTGACAACGTCGACAACCTCCGCCGGGTGGCCTCGGCCAAGGACGTCGGCGGCCGCACGAACCTCCAGTTCGACAAACCGGTCAACACCGAGTACCTCGTGGTCTGGCTGACCTCGCTTCCGCCCGAGGGCGGCGCGTACCGCGGGCGGGTCGCCGAGATCGTCGTGAGGCACTGAGCGTTGCCAGAGCCGGGGGATGATCCGCAGCTCCCGGACGACCGTGCCCTGCTGGCTGCCCATGTCGCAGGCGATCCCGAGGCGTTCGGCCTCCTGTTCCGGCGCCACCGCGACCGGTTGTGGGCCGTGGCCCTGCGCACCATGGGCGACCCCGAGGAGGCCGCCGACGCGCTACAGGACGCACTGGTCTCCGCCTTCCGCCGGGCGGAGTCCTACCGCGGCGACGCCGCCGTGACGACCTGGCTGCATCGGGTCGTCGTCAACGCCTGCCTGGACCGGCTGCGGCGCCGCAACGTCCGTGCTGCCGACTCGCTGCCAGACGACCTCCAGGAGCACGCCGACAGGGGCGCCCTGTCCACGAGTACGTCGACCAACCACTCGCGCGACGTCGCCGACCCGGCAGACCTCGTGCTGGACGCCGAGCAGCGGACTCTGGTCCTACGCGCGCTGGACACCCTTCCGCCGGACCAGAAGTCCGCGCTGGTGCTCGTCGACATGGAGGGCTACCCCGTCGAGGAGGCGGCGAGGATCCTCGACTGTCCCTCCGGGACCGTGAAGAGCCGCTGCTCCCGCGGCCGCGCGAGGCTCGCGACGCTCCTGGGCGACCTCCGCGTGGAGTCTGACCCGTCCAGGCGACGCGACTCGACCCGTCGCGACTCGAGCCGCGACGACCTGTCCGGGGAACCACCGGGCGCGTCGGCCCGTCCAAGAACAGGACCCGTCGGAGGAGGTGAGAGCTAGTGGACGAGCAGCCCGACGACACGTCCGAGCAGGAGCAGGAGCGAGTGCGCCGCTTGCTCGCCGCGGCGTCCCCGCCCTCCGAGGCCACGATGCCCGACGACGTGACCGCCCGGCTCGACGACGTCCTCGCCTCGCTGGGGGCCGAGCGTGCTGCCGGCGCTCCCGAGTCCGAGGGCGCCGAGAGCAGTCCCGATCCTGTCGGCGGCGCTCCCGCAGAGCCGATCGGGGTCGGCGCGGTCACGGGTGCCACCGAACTGAGCTCCCGACGCCGTCCCAGGTGGCCACGGCTTCTGGTCGCGGCTGCCGCCGTGTCGGTGGTCGGTCTCGGGATCGGCAACCTGGTCGGCGACCTGTCCGGCGTCTCGGGCGGTGGTGAGAGCGCCTCGACTGCCGACTCCGCGGGGGAGGCGGTCCGGCCGGGCAGCCAGGCGGAGAAGAGCCTCACCGGTCGCGAGCCGGGAGCACCTCTGACGCGGCTGCACACCGCCTCGATACGTGTCGACGTGCAGCGGGTCGAGGACCGATCGCTGGCGGAGCGGGTCTCCGACAACCCGGAGGGCTGGAGTGAGGCGTGCGTGCATCCCGCGACCGCGCCGCACGACGAGTGGCTCCGTGTCCGGCTCGACGGCGCCGCGGCGGTGCTCGTGCTGCGGGCGCCGGAAGGCGGGCGCCGTACCGCCGACGTCTTCACCTGCGACGACGGGACGTCCCCGGCGGTGTCCACCACCGTCGCTGCGCGGTGACCGACACGGGACACCTCCCTCCCGGACCACCCCGCCAGGACTAGCCTCGTGCCCCCACGGGAGACGGGAATGTCCCGCCCCTAGGATCGGTTGTGTCCCCGGAAGGACACGACCCGGACAAGGAGCACGAGTCACCATGGCGGACCAAGACGTACGAAACGTCATCATCGTCGGATCGGGACCGGCTGGATACACCGCAGCGGTGTACGCCGCCCGAGCCAACCTCTCGCCACTGGTGTTCGAAGGATCCGTCACCGCCGGCGGTGCCCTCATGAACACGACCGAGGTGGAGAACTTCCCCGGCTTCCGCGACGGGATCATGGGCCCCGAGCTCATGGACAACATGCGCGCGCAGGCCGAGCGGTTCGGCGCGGAGCTGGTCAGCGACGACGTCACCTCGATGGACCTCACCGGTGCGGTGAAGGTCGTCACGGACGGATCGGGCAACGAGCACCGCGCCCACGCCGTGATCCTGGCCATGGGCTCCGGCTACCGCAAGCTCGGGATCGCGGACGAGGACCGCCTCTCCGGCCACGGCGTCTCGTGGTGTGCCACCTGCGACGGGTTCTTCTTCCGCGACCAGCACATCGCGGTCATCGGTGGCGGAGACTCGGCCGTCGAGGAGGCCACCTTCCTCTCGCGCTTCGCCAGCAAGGTCACCCTCGTCCACCGCCGCGACGAGCTGCGGGCCTCGAAGATCATGCAGGACCGGATCTTCGCCGACCCCAAGATCGACTTCGCCTGGAACTCCGCGGTGAAGGAGATCCACGGCGACGACAAGCTCACCGGCATCACGCTGGTCGACACGGTCACCGGCGAGGAGCGCCGGCTCGACGTCACCGGCCTGTTCATCGCGATCGGCCACGACCCCCGCTCCGAGCTGCTCCACGAGCAGGTCCGCCTCGACGAGGAGGGCTACGTCCTGGTCGACCACCCGTCGACGAAGACCAACGTGCCCGGCGTCTTCGCCTGCGGTGACCTGGTGGACCACAACTACCGCCAGGCGATCACCGCGGCTGGCACCGGCTGTGCCGCCGCGCTCGACGCCGAGCGGTACCTCGCCGACCTCGAGCACGCCGCGAAGACGCACAACGCGGACGTCGCCGCCGAGATGCTCACCGAGCAGGTCCAGATCGCCGGCGCCTGAGCCTCCCCGGGTCGCCGACCGTTGTCGGCGGCGCCCTGTTTACTGCACACTGAAACCCGATTTGATCCATAAGGAGCCCCAGTGGCCGACATCAACGCTGTGACCGACGCCGACTTCGAGACCGAGGTGCTCAAGTCCGACAAGCCTGTGCTCGTCGACTTCTGGGCCGAGTGGTGCGGCCCGTGCCGCCAGGTCTCCCCAATTCTGGAGGAGATCAACGCGCAGCACAGTGACAAACTGGTGATGAGGAAGATGAACGTCGACGAGAACCCGGTGACCCCGGCGACGTACCGCGTCACCGGGATCCCTACGCTCAACGTCTACAAGAACGGCGAGGTCGTGAAGCAGATCGTGGGTGCCAAGCCGAAGGCTGCGCTGCTCAACGAGCTGAGCGAGTTCATCGCCTGAGCATGACCAAAGACTGAGAGGGGGCCGGCCGTCCTCCCAAGGGCCGGCCCTCTTTCGCTGTCCTGAAGCCGTGCCTGCACGCGTGCGGGCACGGCCGACCGCGAAGGAGGATCGCATTTGAGCCAGCACCAGCGGCACTTCCGCATCGGTGACTCGGGGGATGCCGTCGTCGAGATCCGGAGCCTGTTGACCTACCTGGGCCTTCTGCCCGACGACCCCGGCGGTACGACGGCCGGCGGTACGCCGTTCACCGCGGCGATCTTCGACACCGACATGGACCGGGCCGTCCGGGCGTTCCAGCAGCAACGCGGCCTGACCGTGGACGGCGTCGTCGGCCCGCTCACCTACCGGGTCCTCGACGAGGCCCGCTGGCGGCTCGGCGACCGGCTGCTCACCCACGTCCCGGGCAACCTGATGTGCGGCGACGACGTGCTCGCCTTGCAGCAGCGGCTCCTGGGGCTCGGGTTCCGCCTGGGCCGGGCGGACGGCTACTACGGCCCGCAGACCGAGCAGGGGGTCCGCGACTTCCAGCGGAACATCGGCGTCCCGACCGACGGCACCTGTGGTCCGGCCACGCTCAAGGCGCTGTCCCGGCTCGCGCCGCGGGTCCAGGGCGGGCGGCCCAACGCGATGCGTTCCGAGGAGCAGATCCGCCGTGCCGGTCCCCAGCTGTCCGGCAAGGTGGTCGTCCTCGACGCCTCCGAGGCACGGGTGAGCGACCCCGAGCTTGCCGAGCGGGCCGCCGAGATCACCGAGGACCTCACCCGCCGGATCGAGGGACGGCTCGGTGCCACAGGTGTCCAGGCCTACCTGACCCACCCCGGTCACCAGACAGGTCCGGTGCCGACAGAGGACGAGCGGGCGCTGTTCGCCAACAGCGTCCGGGCCGACGTGTGTGTCTCCCTGCACGTCGACGCAGCAGCCAACCCCGAGGCGTGCGGCGTGTCGACGTACTTCTACGGGCTCGACACCGCAGGGGTCCGCTCGGCCGCGGGAGAGCGTTTCGCCAGCCTGGTCCAGCGCGAGATCGTGGCACGGACCGACCTCGTCGACCTGCGCACGCACCCCAAGACCTGGAACATCCTGCGTCGCACGCGGATGCCGGCGGTGCGCATCGACGTCGGCTACATCACGAACCCGGGCGACGCCGCCCGCCTCGCCGACCCGGCCTTCCGTGACGTGGTGGCCGAGGCCGTCGTGGTCGCGATCCAGCGGGTGTACCTCTCGCCGGAGACCGACACGAAGACCGGCGTGCTCCGGTTGTCCGAGCTCCGGCAGGCGGTCCGCCAGGCGTCCCCACCGGCCTAGTCCACCAGGCTCGGGGTCTAGTCGACCCGCTTCGCCCCTGCCCGCTTCGCCCCTGCTCGCTCGGCGGCGGGCGCGGGGGCGGCGACCGGTCGGGGCCGGACTGCCCCGAGCAGTTTCTCCAGCGCCTGCTCGACCTCCTCGCGCCAGGTGAGCACCGAGCGCATGTCCATCCGGAGCCGTGGGTAGCGCGGATGGCTGCGGTGGGTCTTGAACCCCACCCGGAGCCAGAAGTCGGCGGGGACGACGCAGGCCAGCTGCCCGCCGAGCATCGCGGGACCACGGTCGCCGAACGCCTCGATCGCCCTGATCCCGCCCCGGTCGAGGACGTCCTTGACCACCGACTGGACCAGGACCCGCCCGAGTCCCCCGCCGGTGAACTCCGCGCGGATCCGCATCGCGGCCAGGAGGACGGCGTCGTCGCTGACCGGCGAGGTCGGGAAGGCGTCAGCACCCGGGACGAAGTGCGGAGGCGCGTAGATCGCGTAGCCCGCGGGTTCGTCGTCGACGTACACGATCCGACCGCATGAGCCCCACTCAAGGAGCACCCGCGAGACCCAGGCCTCCTTCTCGCACGCGATCTCGCCCTCGGCGGCGGCACGCTCGCGGCGCACCGGGTCGAGCTCCCAGAACGCGCAGGAGCGGCAGGCCGAAGGCAGGTCGTCGAGGTTGTCGAGTGTCAACCTGGCGATCCTGCGTGGGCTGGATCCCATGTCGTGACCCCCGTGATGAGGAGAGTGCCGCGATGATTCATCCTAGTAGTTCACCGACGGGAGCAGTGATGACCGGAGAAGTGGGACCCGGGGCAGTACGACGGAGCTCGACTCGCCTCGACAGCTACGTCGACCGCTACGCCGCCCGCACGCAGGGCATGACGGCGTCCGAGATCCGCGCGCTGTTCTCCGTGGCGAGCCGTCCGGAGGTTGTCTCGCTCGCCGGTGGCATGCCGAACATCTCCGGTCTCCCCCTCGACGTGGTCGGTGGCGCGATCCACGAGCTGGTGCGCACGAACGGCGCCGTGGCGATGCAGTACGGCTCCGGCCAGGGTGACCCCGCGCTTCGCGAGCAGATCGTCGACGTGATGCGCCTCGAGGGCATCGAGTCTCACCCCGACGACGTCGTGGTGACGGTCGGCTCGCAGCAGGCGGTCGATCTCGTGACGCGGATCTTCTGCGACCCCGGTGACGTGGTGATCTGCGAGGCTCCGTCGTACGTCGGAGCGCTCGGTGTCTTCAAGGCCTACCAGTGCGACGTCGTTCACGCCGAGATGGACGAGCACGGGCTGGTCCCGGAGGCGCTGCGCCAGGCGATCGCCGCGACGAGGGCCGCAGGCAGGAAAATCAAGTTCCTCTACACCATCCCGAACTACCACAACCCCGCCGGCGTGACCCTGTCCACGCAACGGCGCACCGAGGTCCTCGAGATCTGCCGTGAGGCGGACATCCTGATCCTCGAGGACAACCCCTATGGCCTGCTCGGCTTCGACGGCGAGCCGCACCGCGCGCTGCGAGCCGACGAGGCGGAGGGCGTGATCTACCTCGGGTCGTTCTCCAAGACCTTTGCCCCCGGGTTCCGGGTCGGCTGGGCGCTAGCCCCCCACGCCGTACGCGAGAAGCTCGTCCTCGCCCAGGAGTCCGCGACGCTGTGCCCGCCGTCCTTCTCGCAGCTCGCGGTCTCGGCTTACCTGTCTGGACACGACTGGAAGGGCCAGATCAAGGAGTTCCGGGAGATGTACCGGGAGCGCCGCGACGCGATGGTCGAGGCCCTCGACGACCTGATGCCCGCGGCCGCTCGCTGGAACGTGCCGGACGGCGGCTTCTACGTCTGGCTCACGCTCCCGGACGGGCTCGACGCCAAGGCGATGCTGCCGCGCGCAGTGACCGCCCGCGTGGCCTATGTCCCGGGCACCGCGTTCTTCGCCGACGGCTTCGGTGCGCAGAGCATGCGGCTCTCCTACTGCTACCCGACCGCGGAGCGGATCCGGGAAGGGGTACGCCGGCTCGTCGGGGTCATCGAGGAGGAGATGGAGCTCCGCGAGACCTTCGGGACGGCCGCCCATGCGAACCTGTGGCGCGGGTATGAAGCGCCCAACACCGACCTCACCTGATCAGGAGCCGCACAGGATGGATGCAGTCGAAGGTCGGATCGTGGTGCTCGCCGGTGGGCTCTCCCACGAGCGCGACGTCTCGCTCAGGTCCGGGCGCCGGGTCGCCGAGGCACTCCGGGACACCGGGGCGGAGGTCGAGGAGCGGGACGTGGACGCCACCTTGCTGCCGTCGCTGCTCAGCGACCCGCCGGCCTGCGTCGTGCCTCTGCTGCACGGTGAGACCGGCGAGGACGGGGCCCTGCGCGAGGTGCTCGAGCTCGTGGGCACGCCGTACGTCGGGTCCCGTCCCGATGCCTGCCGCGTGGCCTTCGACAAGCCGGTGGCCAAGGTCGTCGTGGCGCGTGCCGGTCTCAACACGCCGCCCAGCGTCGCCCTCCCCCACGAGAGCTTCCGCGAGCTCGGTGCCGCCGCGGTGATGGAGGCGATCGTCGCCTCCATCGGGCTGCCGCTGATCGTCAAGCCGTCCAGGGGCGGCTCGGCGCTCGGTTGCTCGGTGGTGCGCGACGCGGCGGACCTCCCGGGTGCGATGGTGAACGCCTTCGCGTACGGCCCCATCGCGCTCGTCGAGCGTCTGGTCGAGGGCCAGGAGGTCGCCGTGCCCGTCATCGACACCGGTGAAGGGCCGCACGCGCTCCCCGCGGTGTCGATCCACCCGGACGGCGGCGTGTACGACTACAGCGCGAGGTACACCGCCGGCAGCACGGAGTTCGTGGTGCCCGCGAAGCTTCCGGATGCGCTTGCCGAGGAGTGTGCCCGCGTCGCGGTCACGGCGCACGAGGCCCTCGGGCTTCGTGACCTCTCACGCTCCGACCTGATGATCGACGCCGACGGGACCGTGTGGTTCCTCGAGGTCAACGTCGCACCTGGCCTCACCGAGACCTCGACCGTCCCCCTGTCGGTCCAGGCCGCCGGCCTCGACCTCGGTGCGCTCGTGGAGACCCTGATCCGCGCCGCCGTAGCCCGCTCCACCCAGAACTGACGAAGGACTGCCTGCCGATGCGCGACATCACCTACCCCCCGGTCATCTGGACCGCCAAGGCTGCCTTCAAGGTGCTCGGCCTCCGGTTCCAGATGAGCGGAACGGAGCACATCCCGCGGAGCGGCCCCGCGCTGCTGGCGGTGAACCACGTGTCGTACCTGGACTTCATCTTCGGCGGTCTCGCGGCACAACCTTCGAAGCGGCTGGTGCGATTCATGGCCAAGAAGGAGATCTTCGACCACAGCATCGGCGGCCCGGTGATGCGCTCGCTCCACCACATCGAGGTCGACCGCGGCGAGGGGCTGGCGTCATACCAGGAGGGCCTGCGCTACCTCGGCATGGGCGAGATCGTGGGAATCTTTCCCGAGGCGACGATCTCCCGCAGCTTCGAGATCAAGGAGCTCAAGACCGGCGCGGTCCGTCTGGCAGCAGAGGCCGGTGTGCCGCTGATCCCGGTGATCGTCTGGGGCACCCAGCGGATGATGACCAAGGACCACCCCAAGGACTTCTCGCGCGGCAAGACGATCGCCATCTCGGTCGGGGAGCCCCTCAAGCCTCGTGGCGTTAACCCGGTCGAGGAGACCGCCGAGCTACGTGCATCGATGCGCGACCTTCTGGACAGCACGATCCGCGCCTACCCGGCTGAGGAGCAGCCGCCGGGGTGCTGGTGGCTGCCCGCGTCATACGGCGGGACCGCGCCCACCCCCGAACGTGCCGCCGAGCTCGACGTCGAGGAGAAGCGCCGCCGCGCTGAGCGGAGAGCGCGCAAGAGGGCCGACAAGGCGTCGTCGTAGAGGGCTGACCTTCGCGTCCCTGGTTCGGGCCGCTCCGGTTCTGCGCTCACAGCGAACGTCGGTGACGGTCCGCTGAGTTCGGTGGTCTGCTGAGCGCATGGCAGACATGTCACGCATCCTCGTTCTGGGTGGCACCTCGTGGTTGGGCGGCGCGGTTGCGTCTCGCGCGGCCGACCGTGGTCACCAGGTGACCTGTCTGGCGCGAGGTGAGTCCGGGGAGGTACCGGCAGGCACGGCCCACGTGGTTGCGGACCGGCGCTTGCCCGGGGCGTATGACGAGGTCGCCACCCAGGACTGGGACGTGGTTCTCGACGTGAGCTGGCAGCCGGCGCAGGTCCGGTCTGCGCTCTCTGCACTGGCGTCCCGGGCTCGGCACTGGGTGTACGTCTCGTCGATCTCTGTCTATGCAGACCAGTCGACTCCTGGGCTCGACGAGTCGGCCGCCCTCGTGGACCCGTGGTCCGGCTCTGGCGAGCCCGGCGTCGAGGAGTACGCCGGGGCGAAGGTTTCATGTGAAACATCGTGCTCGTCCGCGATGGGCGAGGGGCGGTTGCTGATCGCGAGAGCTGGGCTGATCGTCGGATACGGCGACCGCAGCGACCGCTTCGGGTACTGGCCTGGCCGGTTCGCCCGGGCCTACGACGCCCAACCTCTCCTCGTCCCACCGATGGACTGTCCGGTTCAGGTCATCGACGTGGTGGACCTGGCCCGTTGGCTCGTCGACGCCGCCGAGGGTCGCGTGGCCGGGACCTTCGACGCCACGGGCCCGCAACTGACCTTCGCAGACGTGGCTGCGGCCTGCCAATCGGTTACGGGGAACCGCCCTGCTCTCGTCGAGCCACGCGAGGCTTGGCTCGTCGATGCCGGGGTTGCGCCGTGGGCCGGGCCAGACTCGCTGCCGCTGTGGCTGCCGCGCCAAACTCATGGCGGGATGGCTGCCCGGAAGGCACACGCCGTGCGCGAGGCCGGGCTCGGGACTCGACCCATGACCGACACAGTGGGCAACTCACTCCGCTGGGAGCGCGAGCTCGGGCTCGATCGGGAGCGCCGTGCGGGCTTGAATCCTGGAAGGGAAGCCGACCTGCTGCGCCTGTGGCAGTCGTGACCGAGACCCCTGCTCCGCCTGCGCGACTCGTGCGCCGTGGTTCGGCGACCATGCAAGCCCGGGACGGCCCGGTTGCCTCTGGAGATAAGTCCATTTGTCGATAAATCGCTAAAGCGGCTGAGTGACATGTGAACTCAGCACCCGGTCACTCCCGAAACTCGCAGATCTCCTCGCGGCTAGCAGACGTCCTCGGTAGGCGTCCCGTGGAGTGACGGGGCTTGGGGATGAGCGGGGCGGCTCCCACGATGTAGGGCCATCAGCGGAATCCTCGGTATGTACCGCCGAGCACGCATCGAAGAGGATTCCCACACCGATGGCCTTGGACCAGTCTGCCGAGTCCGAGCTGCTCGAGGCGTTCCTCACCGGCGAGCGGAACGGCCCCGGGCGCAGCTGCTGGCCACGTGGGCCGGCGACAACGAGCTTCGCATCCCCAAGCCGGGCCGGGGATCCTTCTCCCGGTCATCCTCGAACCCCGCCGCTGGATCGACCAGGGCTCCAACGCGGTGGTGAGGGAGGCCTACGTCAACGGGGGCTCGAGTCGCTCGGTCGACGACCTGGTCGCCGCGCTGGACATCCAGCCGAGCATCGCCAAGTCCCAGGTGTCGCGGATCTGCGCCGAGGTGTCGCGGATCTGCGCCGGCCTGGACGAGGTGGTCACTGCGTTCCGCACCCGCTGACTGGACCCCACCGAGTCCCCTACCTCTACCTCGACACCTCTACCTCGACGCCACCTACCCGCACATGCGGAACGCCGCCCCCCAGGTCGTCTCCACGTCGGTGGGGCCAGCGGCGTCGCCGCCGACGGCGACCGGGAGAGCCTCAGCCTCGACGTCGGCGGCAGCGAGGACGAGGTGTTTGGCGCGGCTTCCTCACCAGCCTGAAGATGCGTGGCCTGGGCGGGGCACGCTGGTGGTCCGACCAGCACGCCGGCCCGGTCGCCGCGCTGCGACGGCCCTTCCCAGGGCGCCGCGCACCAGCGCTGCCGGGTCTACTTCGCCCGTAACCTGCTCGCGCACGTGCCCAAGACCCACGCCGACGTGGCCGCCGGGGCGTTCCGTATCGTGTTCGCCCAGACCGAACCGGCCACGGTGGCCCGCGACCCGGCCACCGTGGCCCGCGACCAGTTGACCGGCCGGGTCCCCAAGGTCGGGCTGGTCATGGACGACACGAGGACCGAGGCATCCTCGACGCTGCAGGGCCGCGATGCGCCGTGCCGCTCAGAATGAATGCTGAGCGCGATCGCAGAGGTACCTCCGATGGCCGCACCCGTCCACCCGCTCGAACCTCTACCTCTCCCGGTCGTCCCGGCCTGATCGGCGACCCCGCGGAGACGCACGCGTTCCGAGGGACGTGCGACTCGTCCTGGCCGGCGCTGTGAGCTGGCTCCCCACGCCGCCGAGATCCACCTCTCGCCGGCCCAGGGCCCCGACGGACCGGCGCCGGCTGCCTCACGACTTAGCGCATCGAAGTACACCGTTTCACGTGAAACTGCCCGTGCTGCCGAGCTCGCCGACGGCCTCCGCCCACGAGCCGAGCGGTCGACGCCCTTGGCCCACTTCTGCGCTAGATCGGGCGGTCGTTCTTGGGGTCGAGCACGTCGACGATCCGCTCGAGGTCCGGAATCGATGCGAACTCCACGGTGATCCGCCCCTTCGTCTTGCCTAGCGCAACCTTGACCCTGGTCTCCAGCCGGTCGGAGAGCCGTGCGGCCAGGTCGTCCAGCCCGGGAGCATGAGGCTTCCGTGAGCGTGGGCGCGGCTTCTCGTCAGAGCCCAGATCTCCCACAGCGACGATCTCCTCGAGGCCGCGCACCGAGATGCCTTCGGAGACGACGCGCCCGGCGAGGCGGTCCTGGGTCTCGGGGCTACTCACGGCGAGCAGGGCGCGGGCATGTCCTGCGGAGAGCACGCCGGCTGCGACTCGCCGCTGCACGGCCGGCGAGAGCTTGAGCAGACGCAGCGTGTTGCTGATCTGCGGCCGACTACGTCCGATGCGGGTGGCGAGCTCCTCGTGGGTGCAGCCGAAGTCATCGAGCAGCTGTTGATACGCCGCAGCCTCTTCCAGCGGGTTCAGCTGCGAGCGGTGGAGGTTCTCGAGCAGTGCGTCGCGGAGCATCGCGTCGTCACTGGTCTCGCGCACAATCGCGGGGATCGTCGTGAGCCCCGCCTCTTGGGTGGCGCGCCACCGGCGCTCACCCATGATGAGCTCGTAGCGGTCGGGCCCGATCTTGCGAACAACCACAGGCTGGAGGAGGCCTACCTCCTTGACCGAGTGCACGAGCTCGGCAAGTGCTTCTTCCTCGAAGACCTGGCGCGGCTGGCGCGGGTTCGGCGTGATCGCCGTGACGTCGACCTCCGCGAAGTAGGCGCCATCGACCGGAGTCAGCCCCTCGGGTACCTCGAGCCCCGCCGGAGCACCATTCTCTCCGTTGGCCGCCTCCCCGTTGGCGGAGCCGGTTCCGGCGGCACCATCGAACGACGTCGGCGCAGAGGCACCATCGGATCCCGGCTGCCCCCCATCGGCGGCGTCGCCGAAGGACGACGGCGGAGCCGTCACCCCCGAACCGTTCGGAGATGCGGCGGACTGCTCAGCGTGGACCGGCGGAGCCGTAGGGATGAGCGAGCCCAGGCCTCGTCCGAGGCCACGACGCTGTCCGGGACGGTGCTGGTTCATCCTTGAGCTCCTTTGAGTGCCATTTCACGTGCTGCTTCGAGGTAACTGAGCGCCCCCGGCGAGCCAGGATCGTAAGTCATCACGGTCTGTCCGTAGCTGGGCGCCTCGGAGATCCGAACGGACCGAGGAATGGCGGTCCTCAGCACCTGCTCCCCGAAGTGACCTCGCACCTCCTCGGCGACACCTGCCGCGAGACGAGTGCGAGCGTCGTACATGGTCAGCAGGATCGTGGAGACATTCAGGCCGGGGTTCAGATGCGCCTTGACCATCTCGACGGTCTCGAGCAGCTGACCGAGACCCTCGAGCGCGTAGTACTCGGCCTGGATCGGAATGAGCATCTCGTCGCCGGCAACCAGAGCGTTCAACGTCAGCAGGCCCAACGAGGGCGGGCAGTCGATCAGCACGTAGTCGAGGCGCTCATCGTCCTCGGACTCCACCGGCGGATAAGCGTGGATCGCCTTCCGGAGGCGACTCTCCCGGGCGACCATCGACACGAGGTCGATCTCGGCGCCCGCCAGGTCGATCGTCGCGGGAACGACGAACAGGCCCTTGATCTCGGGACACTCCTGGACGACCTCGACGAGCGGTACCCCGTCCACGAGCGCGTCGTACGTCGACGGCGTCCCTCGGTGGTGGTCGATCGCGAGAGCAGTCGAGGCATTCCCCTGTGGATCCAGATCGATGACCAGGACGCGGAGACCGTGCTGCGCGAGCGCTGCGGCCATGTTCACCGTCGACGTGGTCTTGCCGACCCCACCCTTCTGGTTGGCCACGACCATGATCCGGGGCCGGTCGGGCCGGGGCAGTGGCTCACTGAGCCGCAGGCCTTCCTTCACGAGGAGCTGGTGTGCCACCGAACGCGCCATCGGGGTCGACTCGTCGGCCAGAGCGACAGCACCCGCGGCGAGGTCGGCTGCAGTGCGGATGCCAAGGGTCCCGGGAGCCGGATAAGGCCCGAAGCTCAGAGGGTCCATTGGCTTGTCGTTCACGACGCTCTCCTCATTGCTGGTTTCAGCGACTGACTCACTCTTCGTTTCACGTGAAACGCCGTCGCCTCGGCTGGGCGCTATGTCCTCATCGGCCCCGGATGGAGCGATCGACCGGTCCATGGTTTCACGTGAAACAGCGCCTTCGTCGGCGCCACGACTGGCATGTGGATGAACTTGTGGATTCTGTGGGTATCTCTTCGATTCAGGCGTGGGAGTGCCCTCATCGGTGGCCTGGACCGGACCCGTGACAGGGGCGGTGGCACCCACAGCGGGGGCTCCCAGAGCCTCGGTCCCCGCCGAGCTCTCGCGGGTCTCCCGGGAACGTTGAGCCGGCCAACCCAGGCCGGACTCGGCGGGTTGCCCCACTGGCTCCGGCCAGCCAAGACCGCCGCTCCGGCGTCCGCGGTGCTTGTCGCCCGACTGTGTCTCAGTCATCGATGCATCAGATGGCACCTGTTCACCGATCCTTCCTCTGCCGTGACCGCGACTTCGCGGTCCGGCGTCCCTTGTCGGCACGCCCCGCAGACCGGTCCAAACCTAACCGAGACGGACGTGTGGCTTCCACGCGGATCACCGTCGTCGGGCGCTCGACGAGACCTTCCCCGTACTCCTCGACACTCACCGTGCCTGCGCCGTACTTTCGGAGGGCAGCCTGCGCTCCTTCGATCTCCGCATGCACCGACGACCCCTTCATCGCCACCAGGGCACCGCCTTGGCGGACCAGAGGCATGGACCAACCCAGGAGTCGTTCGAGAGGAGCCACTGCGCGGGAGGTGACCACGGAGAACTCTCGTTTTCCGTGCAACTCCTCAGCTCGAGCCCGCACCACCTCGACGTTGTCCAGCTCCAGCTCGGCCACTGCCTCGTCCAGGAAGGAGGTCCGCCGCAGTAGTGGCTCTACGAGCGTCACCCGAAGGTCCGGTCGGGCGATGGCGAGGACGATGCCGGGAAGCCCGGCGCCCGACCCGATGTCGCAGACATCGAGGTCCTGGTCGATCGCCCGGCCAAGCAGGGCACAGTTCACGAGATGGCGCTCCCAGAGCCGGGGCACCTCCCGCGGGCCGATCAGACCCCGGACGACACCGGCGTCCGCCAGCAGGTCGGCGAACTGTTCTGCTACCGGCAGCCGATGCGAAAACACCCCCACCGCCGCCTCCGGCGCTGGGGGTGTTTCACGTGAAACAGGACCGCTCACCCGAGCGTGACCTCCGTCCCGCACTGGGTCACGCTGGGAGCACAACCACGAATCGGCGAGGTTCGACACCCTCGGACTCGGACTTGAGGCCGGCCGCCGCGACAGCGTCGTGAACGACCTTGCGCTCGAACGGCGTCATAGGGTCGAGCTCGATCGCCTCCCCAGACTCCTTCACCTCGGCCACCGTGTCAGCGGCCAGCCTCTCGAGCTCAGCACGCTTCTTCGCCCGGAACCCGCTGATGTCGAGCATCAGCCGGGAGCGCTCTCCGGTCTCCCGGTAGACCGCCAGACGGGTCAGCTCCTGAAGCGCCTCGAGCACCTCACCGTTCCGGCCGACCAGTTGGCTGAGCTCGGCCCCGACGATGGAGACGGAGGCGCGGTCACCCTCGACGTCCATGTCGATGTCACCGTCGAGGTCGGCGATGTCGAGCAGCTCCTCGAGGTAGTCGGCCGCGATCTCGCCCTCCTGCTCGAGCAGCTCCAGGCGGGTCCTCGTCTTGTCGCCGGGCTCGGCGGTCTCGGTGGTCGCGCTCCCAGCTTCCGGTGTCGGGGTCTCGGGGGTCTCGTCGCTCACGAGTAGCTCCTTGTTCTAGGTGCGGGGAAGTCAGGGTCAGTCAGGGAAACGGTCAGCGCCCGCC
>DATGYO010000050.1:0-2264 GCA_035297905.1 Nocardioidaceae bacterium | reverse complement strand
GACCACGGACGTGACGGGCGTCGTGACCCTGCCCGAGGGCACCGAGATGGTCATGCCCGGCGACAACACCGACATGTCGGTCGAGCTGATCCAGCCGATCGCCATGGAGGAGGGCCTCCGCTTCGCTATCCGCGAGGGTGGTCGCACCGTCGGCGCCGGCCGCGTCACCAAGATCACCAAGTGATCTAGCAAGATCTCAGCCGAGAGGCCCGGTCCCGTTGGGGCCGGGCCTCTCGTGTTTCCACCTGCACCTAACTCCCCAAGCGTTGTGGACGGTTCCCCAGGGGTATGCCGCTTGCGGACCGTCGATAACCCCGCGTTACATGGCGCGGGGAGAGAACCTGGAGGACCTTCCCGCATGACCACCGAACGCGTCCGGCCCGCACGTCCGCACACCGGGCTGACCGAGGACGGTCGGCGGCTCGCGCAGGTGCTGACGTACACCCGGCGGGGGAGCCGGCTCAACGAGCGGCAGGCCGCGGCGTGGGAGCGGCGCCGGGACGCCTGGTGGGTCCCGGACGAGGCGGTCGACGCGGACGGCTTCGACATCCGCGGCTGCTTCGAACGGGAGGCCCCGCTGGTCGTCGAGATCGGCTCGGGTGTCGGGGAGGCCACCGCGGCCCTGGCGGCCGCCCGGCCGTCGTACAACGTGCTCGCCTTCGAGGTCTGGCATCCCGGCATCGCGGACACCTTCATCCGGCTGGAGGAGTGCGGCGCGACCAACGTCCGTCTGGCGAGCGTGGACGCGGTGTGGTCGATGGAGCACCTGCTGGGGGAGGAGCAGGTCACCGAGCTCTGGACGTTCTTCCCCGACCCCTGGCCCAAGAAGCGGCACCACCGCCGGCGGCTGGTGAACCCCTCGTTCGCCGGCCTTGCGGCGAGTCGGCTGGTCCCGGGCGGCCTCTGGCGCCTCGCGACGGACTGGCCGGAGTACGCCGAGCAGATGGCGGCGGTGCTCGACGCCGAGCCGCTCCTCGAGAACGTGTACGACGGGCCCGCGCCCCGCTGGTCGGACCGCCCGGTGACCCGCTTCGAACGGCGCGGCATCCGGGCCGACCGGCCGATCGCCGACTTCGCCTACCGCCGGAGGGCCTAGGCCGGGTCGTCCGCCTCGAGGATGGCGAGCTCCTCCTCGACGTAGATGTCTCTCTCTCCGGCAGCGTCCAGCTCGGCCTTGAGAGCTCGCTGCATCGTCCGTGCCTCGTCGGCCCGTCCAAGAAGCCGAAGAGTCCACGCGACCATCCAACGCGCGACCCGGGCCTCGGCCACCTGGCAGCGGGCCTCCCGGATCGTCAGCGCCTCGCGGAACGACTTGAGCGCGGCATCGAGCTCGCCCAGGTCATGCTGGGCCATCCCCAGGTTGTTGAGCAGGGAGGCGTCCCAGGCCCGCGCCTCGGGTGACTTGGCGTCCCGGGCCACGGCAAGGGCCTGCTGTGTCCGCCTCAGCTGGTCGGCAGGGTCGCCGAGCAGGGCCAGCATGTGCAAGGCATCCACGTGGAGAGCCTCGAGCCCGGCTTCCTCGGCCTCGGTCACTGCCCGCTCGAAGAGGGGAGCGGCCTCGGCCCCACGGCCCTCGGAGAGGAGGAGGCGCCCGTGCTCGAGGGCGCAGCGCGTCGAGACCTCCGGCGTCCTCCCCTCAGAGCCGGCGGCGACGTCGGCCAGGACGTCGCGCCCCTCGGCGTACCTCTGCTGGAGCCCCAGAGCCCTGGCCACCTGCGTCAGCGCAACGAGGTGCCGCTCGCCGCGAGACGGCTGCGGCGACCTCTCGGAACCGCAGCTCCGAGGATGCCGGGTCGGACCAGTCCCAGAGGGCGGTCCACGAGGTCGCCGCAGCCGTCTCGTCGTCGTTCATGGCTGACGGCCTACGGGCAGGTGGTGCCGGTCAGGCGCTTGGCGGAGCTGGTCTTGTCCCCGAAGTTGTAGTCGTCGAGGTTGGTCAGGCTCGCCCCGGGCCTCACGCACAGGTGCCTGTCGGAGTAGTCGTGGTCGTCGTAGAGCAGCCAGGCGACCTTGCTGCGGTTCTTCACCGCGCTCGTCTTGTCGCCGAAGCTGACGTCCTTCATGTTGTTCTCCGAGGCGGTGAGTGCGATGCGGCGGTCGCGGTACCCGTTGTCGTCGAACAGGCAGAACTTGCCCGGGTGGCACTCGCCTTTGTAGAAGGCGGTCTGGGCCTGCCCGGCCTTGCGGACGGCCCCGTAGTAGGCCTGGGCCGCGGTGAGGCAGTTCGAGTTGGCGTTGCACTGCCGTCGCATGTCGCCGAGGAA
>DATGYO010000049.1:0-12096 GCA_035297905.1 Nocardioidaceae bacterium | reverse complement strand
ACCCTTCCTCTGCCTCCAGCCCCTCGTCGAGAACGCCGTGCGCCACGGGCTCGAGGGCAAGGCCGGCCCCGGCCGGATCACGATCATCGGCGAGGACCACGACGCCGAGTGCGTGATCACCATCGAGGACGACGGCGTGGGCGAGGACCCCGAGCGGGTACGACGGGCGCTCGCCGGTGACGCCTCGATGGACTCGGTCGGCCTCGGCAACGTCGACGAGCGACTGAGGTCGACCTTCGGGGACGAGTACGGACTCGTCGTTGAGACCGGCCCCGGAATGGGCACCAAGGTCATCGTGAGGGTGCCGAAGTACGCACCGGGGGTCCGCCCATGACCGCGCAGACCACACCGACCACACAGAGCTCAGCACGGCTGAAGGTCCTCGTCGTGGACGACGAGCGGCCAGCCCTCGACGAGCTCGCCTGGCTCCTCGGCAACGACCCGCGTGTCGGCGACGTGCTCACCACCGACTCCGCCGCCGAGGCGCTCCGGGTGCTGCAGGAGGAGAGCGTCGACGCGGTCTTCATGGACATCCGCATGCCCGGGCTCACCGGGCTCGAGCTCGCGAGAGTGCTGTCGCGGTTCAAGGAGCCGCCGCCGGTCGTCTTCGTCACGGCCCACGACGAGCATGCCGTCGACGCCTTCGAGCTCAACGCGGTCGACTACGTGCTCAAGCCGGTCCGCGACGACCGGCTCGCGGAGGCCGTCCGCCGCGTCGTCGAGGCCCGAGGGACCCCGACGACGAGCAGCGCCGACACGATCGCCGTCGAGCTCGGCGGCCGCACCCGGTTCATCTCCCGGGCCGCGGTCCGGTACGTCGAGGCGCACGGCGACTACGCCCGCCTCCACACCGCCGACGGAAGCCACCTGGTGCGGGCGCCGCTGACCTCGCTCGAGGAGCAGTGGGGCGGCTTCGGGTTCGTGCGGATCCACCGGTCACTGCTCGTCGCGCTCGCCCATGTCGAGGAGGTCCGGATGGACTCCGGGCGGTGCACGGTGGTCGTCGGCGGCGAGGAGCTCGCGGTCAGCCGCCGCCACACGAGGCAGCTGCGCGACCTCCTGGTCCGAAGAGCTCGTCCCGGAAGCACCACGCGGTCATGAGTCCCGAGGGCGCACCGCCGCGGCGGGTCCGAGTGACCAGCCCCCGCACCACGGCCGGCCGACCCCGCCGGGTCAACGTGACCTCGGAGATCGACGCGCAGACGCGGCTCGGCGAGATCTACATGAGCTCGCTGGTGCGTGTGCAGCTCAGGCTGGCCGGCCTCGTGGTCGTCGCCGTGCTGGTGGCCGTCGGGGGCCTGCCCTTGTCGTACTGGCTCTTCCCGGCGCTCGACAAGATCCAGGTGCTCGGCATGCCGCTGGCGTGGGTGCTGCTCGGCTTCGTGGCCTACCCCTTCCTCCTGCTCCTCGGCTGGTTCTACGTGAGGGCGGCAGAGCGCAACGAGAGGAACTTCACCGACATGGTGGAGAGGTCGTGATCCGCGTGCGAGGCGACCTCCGGTGAGCCCGTCGTACGGCATCATCGCCGTCGCCGTGGTCTCGATCGCCACCCTGGCGATCGGTGCCTACGGCTGGAGGTTCTCCCGGACGACCAGCGACTTCTTCGTCGCCTCACGGTCGGTGCGCCCGGCCCTCAACGCGTCGGCGATCGGTGGGGAGTACCTCTCCGCGGCGTCGTTCCTGGGCATCGCCGGGCTCGTCCTCGTCTCGGGCACGGAGATGCTGTGGTACCCGGTCGGCTGGACCGCCGGCTACCTGATGCTGCTCGTGCTCGTCGCGGCTCCACTACGACGATCCGGCGCCTACACGCTGCCCGACTTCGCCGAGGGGCGGCTCGAGTCACGGGTGGTGCGACGGTTCTCCTCCGTGCTCGTCGTGGGGATCGGCTGGCTCTACCTGATGCCTCAGTTCCAGGGCGCCGGCCTGGCGCTCGGCGTCGTGGCCGGCACCGAGCGGTGGGTCGGCGGCCTGATCGTCGCCGTGGTGGTGCTGGTCAACGTGATGTCCGGCGGGATGCGCAGCATCACCTTCGTGCAGGCCTTCCAGTACTGGCTCAAGCTCACCGCCCTCCTCGTCCCGGCGATGTTCCTGCTCGCGGTGTGGGCCGGCGACGGTGCCGTCTCACCCGCCGAGGTCGCGCAGCACGCGACGTCGCAGGACGTCTGGACCTCTCCCCTGGCTTCGTCGAGCGCGCACCCGCTGTACACCACCTACTCGGTCATCATCGCGACCTTCCTCGGCACGATGGGGCTTCCCCACGTGGTCGTGCGTTTCTACACCAACCCGGACGGGCGGACCGCTCGCCGTACGACGCTGGTCGTGCTCGGCCTGCTCGGCCTGTTCTACGTGCTGCCACCGGTGTACGGCGCTCTCGGGAGGCTCTACGCACCCGACCTGATCGCCGCGAGAGCCGCCGACACGGTCGTCCTGGAGCTCCCGAACCGGATGGTCGGCGGGCTCGGGGGCGAGCTGCTGTCGGCCCTCACCACGGCCGGCGCGTTCGCGGCGTTCCTGTCCACGTCCTCAGGGCTGACGATCGCGGTGGCCGGCGTCCTGAGCCAGGACGTGATGGGCCGTCGGTTCCGAGGGGTCCGGGCCTTCCAGGCCGCGGCCGTCGTGGCGGTCGTCGTACCCCTCGCCCTCGCCGTGCTGGCCGACGGCGTCGGCGTGGCACGGGCCGTGGGACTGGCGTTCGCGGTCGCCGCCTCGACGTTCTGTCCGCTGCTGGTGCTCGGGATCTGGTGGCGACGCCTCACCGACGTAGGAGCGATCGCGGGCATGGTCGTCGGCGGAGGACTCTCAGGCCTCGCCGTCGTCGACACCTTGATGCGTCACACGCACAGCGGCTGGCCGGGCGCGCTCCTCGCACACCCCGCAGCCTGGACGGTCCCGGCGGCGTTCCTGGCCATGGTCGTCGTCTCCGTGCTCACGCCACGGCGGCTCCCCGCGAACCTCTCCCGGACGATGGTCCGGCTGCACACTCCTGAAGCCGTCGAGCTCGACCGGGGACCGCTGCCCCTCTGAGCCACGGATGCCAACCGTTCGTCGCGCGGTTCCTGCCGTACGTCGACCGCTGGTCGCCGCTCGGCGCAACGTCGTTGCAGCCCTCTCGCCCGCGGCGGGCCGCTCTCCCTACGGTGACGGGCGTCACACAGCAGCATGCCGCCGTGCCCCTCCCGGCCGTCGGCTCACCAACGAGAGAGGTGAACTTCATGGCTGAGGAGACGCGCCACACGACGCATCAGACGTCGGGGCACGTGATCTACGAACACCTGCACGCCAGTGACGACTTCCACGAGCTTCGCAGCCGCTACCGCCGGTTCGCGATCCCGTGGACGATCGCGTTCCTGGCCTGGTACCTGCTCTACGTGGTCATGTCGAACTGGGCCACCGACTTCATGGACACGAAAGTCGTGGGCAACGTCAACGTGGCCCTGGTCTTCGGCCTCCTGCAGTTCGTGTCGACCTTCGGCATCGCGTGGCTCTATGCGAAGCACGCCACCAAGTCGCTCGACCCGCTGGCTCGGCGTCTCGAGCAGCGCTACAACGAGGAGGTCCACCGGTGAGTACCCAGACCCTGACCACGGTCCTGTTCCTGGCCGTCGTAGTCCTGACGGTCGGCATCACCGTGTGGGCTAGCCGGCAGGGCTCCGGCGCGGCCAACTACTACGCCGGTGGCCGCTCCTTCAGCGGCTTCCAGAACGGTCTCGCGATCGGCGGCGACTACATGTCGGCGGCATCCTTCCTCGGCATCTCCGGCGCCATCGCGCTCTACGGCTACGACGGTTTCCTGTACTCGATCGGCTTCCTCGTCGCCTGGCTCGTCGCGCTGCTGCTCGTCGCGGAGCTGCTGCGGAACTCCGGCCGCTACACGATGGCCGACCAGCTGGCCTACCGGATGAGGCAGCGCCCGGTGCGCACCGCCGCCGCGACCTCGACGGTCGTCGTCTCGATCTTCTACCTGCTGGCCCAGATGGTCGGTGCCGGCGCGCTGGTCGCACTGCTGCTCGGTGTCGACTCCGATGCCCTGAAGAACCTCGTGATCGTGGGCGTCGGCTTCCTGATGATCTTCTACGTCGTCGTCGGCGGCATGAAGGGCACCACGTGGGTCCAGATCGTCAAGGCCCTGCTGCTCATGGCCGGCACGATCCTGATCACCTTCCTGGTCGGCTGGCACTTCCACTTCAACCTGTCCGAGCTCCTCGGTGCGGCGGCGCAGCACACCGGCAAGGGCGAGGACTTCTTGAACCCGGGCCTGAAGTACGGCGCCACCCTGACCAGCAAGATCGACTTCCTGAGCCTCGGCCTCGCTCTCGTGCTCGGCACGGCCGGTCTTCCACACATCCTGATCCGCTTCTACACCGTGCCGACGTCCCGGGACGCCCGGTCGTCGGTGCTCTGGGCGATCGGCCTGATCGGCGCCTTCTACCTGATGACGCTGGTGCTGGGCTTCGGCGCGGCCGCGATGCTCGACACGGGCGCGGAGAGCAAGGTCGCCGTCAGCGGCGGCAACCTCGCCTCGCCGCTTCTTGCCGAGGCAGTCGGCGGCGGAGCCGGGTCGACCGGAGGCGCCGTCCTCCTGGCCCTGATCTCGGCGGTGGCCTTCGCGACCATCCTCGCGGTCGTGGCAGGCCTGACCCTGACCTCCGCGTCGTCCGTGGCGCACGACATCTACGCCAACGTCATCAAGAAGGGCACGGCCACCGAGCAGTCCGAGGTCAAGATGGCTCGGATCTCGGCGTTCGTCATCGGTGGCATCGCGATCGCGCTTGCCATCCCGGCGCAGAGCCTCAACATCGCCTTCCTGGTTGCTCTGGCCTTCGCGGTGGCCGCCTCGGCGAACCTGCCGTCGATCATCTACAACCTGTTCTGGCCGAGGTTCAACACCCGGGGCGCTACCTGGAGCATCTACGGCGGACTGATCGCCAGCGTCGGCCTGGTGTTCTTCTCGCCGGTGGTGTCGGGCTCGGAGACGGCCCTGTTCAAGACTGCGGACTTCGCGTGGTTCCCGCTGAGCAACCCCGGCATCGTGTCGATCCCGCTCGGGTTCCTGCTCGGCTACCTCGGCAGCATCACCTCGCGTGAGCCGTCGTCGGTGGAGGCCTACCCGGAGCTCGAGGTCCGCGCTCTGACGGGCGCAGGTGCCGAAGGTGCGGTCACGCACTAGGGCATCGACCCATCGCTCGATGCCCGGCGGCGAGGAGACGGCCCCGGACCCGACCCTGGGCCCGAACCCTCGTCGCCGGGCGTCGTACGGCATATCGTGGCCAGACGTATGCCTGGCCCATACCGCCCACGAACTGTGACGAGGAGACGACGTGAGTGACGAGACACTGTCCAACCTGATGCGGGAGGAGCGGCGCTTCGAACCGCCCGCCGAGCTCGCGGCCGACGCGAACGTCAAGGCCGACGTCTACGAACGGGCCTCCGCAGACCGCCTCGGGTTCTGGGCGGAGCAGGCCGAGCGCCTCGACTGGGCCGAGCGCTGGAAGACGGTGCTCGACTGGGACAACCCGCCCTTCGCCAAGTGGTTCGTCGGCGGCAAGCTGAACGCGGCGTACAACTGCGTGGACCGGCACGTCGAGGCGGGACGCGGCGACAAGGTGGCGTTCCACTGGGTCGGCGAGCCGGAGAACGACAGCCGCACCATGACGTACACCGAGCTCCAGGACGAGGTGTCGCGCGCCGCCAACGCCCTGGTCGAGCTCGGCGTGAAGACCGGCGACCGGGTCGCCATCTACATGCCGATGCTCCCGGAGACGGTGGTGGCGATGCTGGCCTGCGCACGGCTCGGCGCGCCGCACACCGTGGTGTTCGGCGGGTTCTCCGCTGACGCCCTGGCCGGCCGGATCCAGGACTGCGACGCGCGGGTGGTCATCACCGCCGACGGCGGCTACCGCCGCGGCGCGCCTTCGGCGTTGAAGCCCGCGGTCGACGAGGCGGTCTCGCGCTGTCCCGACGTCCGCAGCGTGCTGGTGGTACGCCGCACCGGCCAGGACATCGACTGGGACTCCGATCGAGACGTGTGGTGGCACGACCTCGTCGAGAAGCAGGACTCCTCGCACACCCCGGAGATGTTCGACGCCGAGCACCCGCTCTACGTCATGTACACCTCGGGCACGACCGGCAAGCCGAAGGGCATCCTGCACACCACCGGCGGCTACCTGGTGGGCGCGGCGTACACCCACTGGTCGATCTTCGACCTCAAGCCGGACACCGACGTGTACTGGTGCTCGGCCGACATCGGCTGGGTCACCGGGCACAGCTACATCGTCTACGGGCCGCTGGCGAACGGCGCCACGTCGGTGATGTACGAAGGCACGCCGGACACCCCGCACAAGGGCCGCTGGTGGGAGATCATCGAGAAGTACAAGGTGACGATCTTCTACACCGCCCCCACCGCGATCCGCACGTTCATGAAGTGGGGCAACGAGATCCCCGAGAAGTACGACCTCTCCTCGCTGCGGCTGCTCGGGTCGGTCGGTGAGTCGATCAACCCCGAGGCGTACATGTGGTACCGCGAGCACATCGGCGGCAACCGCTGCCCGATCGTGGACACGTGGTGGCAGACCGAGACCGGCATGATCATGATCTCGCCGCTGCCGGGCGTCACCGCCGGCAAGCCGGGCTCAGCGATGACCCCGATCCCCGGTGTCTCGGCCGAGGTCGTGGACGACACGGGCACCCCTGTCGCCAACGGCGCAGGCGGCTACCTCGTGCTCACCGAGCCGTGGCCCGCGATGCTCCGCACCTTGTGGGGCGACGACCAGCGGTTCAAGGACACCTACTGGTCGCGCTTCCCTGGCCGCTACTTCGCCGGTGACGGCGCCAAGAAGGACGACGACGGAGACATCTGGCTGCTCGGCCGCGTCGATGACGTGATGAACGTGTCAGGGCACCGGCTCTCGACGACGGAGATCGAGTCCGCGCTCGTGTCACACCCAAAGGTCGCCGAGGCGGCTGTCGTCGGAGCCACCGACGACACCACCGGCCAGGCGGTCTGCGCCTTCGTCATCCTGAGGGAGTCGGCGCTCATCGACGGCGAGACCGCCTCGGACGACCTGGTGCAGGAGCTTCGCCAGCACGTCGCCCACGAGATCGGCGCGATCGCCAAGCCTCGCCAGATCATGGTCGTCCAGGAGCTCCCGAAGACCAGGTCCGGGAAGATCATGCGCCGCCTGCTCCGCGACGTGGCCGAGAACCGCGAGGTCGGCGACGTCACCACCCTCGCCGACTCGACGGTCATGTCGTTGATCCAGCAGGGCATGTCCTCGGGCAAGGCCGGCGACGAGTAGCACCGGCTGACGGGATCCGAACGCACCACGGAAAGCGGCACTTCCCGGGGCAGATGCCTCATCGGGAGTGCCGCTTTTCCGTGGGAAGGGGCGAGTTCGTCCCGGGTGGGCGCGGCCACACTGCACGCCCGGACGTTTAGCCTCTAGTCTCAGGGGCACGCACCTGCGGCGGCCGCCGGCTCATCGAGAACCGGTGGTCCCGTCAGGAGAACGACCAGATGACGAGGAGCGCATCGATGTCCACCGACCCCAGCGCGACCACCAGCGTGAGCCCAGCGGGCGTTGAGGCGCACGCGGCGACACCGGCTCTGGTCGAGGAGGAGCCGACCATCGGTCGTCTCGTCGCGGACGCGAGCCGCGACATCTCGAGTCTGATCCAGAACGAGATCGCGCTCGCCAAGTCCGAGCTCAAGGTCAGCTTCAAGAACGGCGGCGTCGGCGCAGGCATGTTCGGCGCGGCCGGCTTCATCGCCGTGCTCGCCGTGATCATGCTCTCCGTGGCGTTCGCCTACTTCATCTCGATGACCGGTCTCCACCTCGCGTGGTGCTTCCTGATCGTGTTCGGCGTCTACCTCCTCGTCGCGGCCCTCCTCGCCTACCTCGGCACCAGGAAGGTGAAGAAGGTGCGCGCGCCCGAGCGGGCCATCCACCAGGCGCAGGAGACCAAGCAGATCTTCGCCCGGAAATAGCGCGTCGAGGTGGCACTGCCCCCCGACCCAGCCGGAGTCGTAGAGATACCGGGCCCCTGGCAGCACAGGTACATCGCTGCCAACGGGGCCCGGTTCCACGTCGTGGAGGCGGACGCCGAGGGCTCGACCGAGGGCCGGCCGCTGGTCCTGCTGCTCCACGGCTTCCCTGAGTTCTGGTGGACCTGGCACGCCCAGCTACCCGTCCTCGCCGCCAACGGCTACCGTGCGGTCGCGATGGACCTTCGCGGCTACGGCGGCTCCGACAAGCCACCGCGGGGCTACGACCCGGTGACCCTGGCCGCCGACGTCGCAGGGGTGATCAAGGCGCTGGGCGAGCGGCGTGCGGTGATCGTGGGCCAGGGCTGGGGCGGGTACGTCGGCTGGGCGACTGCCGCTCTGCATCCCGACCAGGTCACGGCCCTGTGCGCGGTCGCCGCGCCCCATCCGCTCGTCATGCTGCCGCTGCTGCTGTCGGCTCTCCGCTCCTCACGGACGGTCGGCGCCTTGGGCCATGTCCTCGCCATGCAGGCGCCGTTCTTCCCCGAGCGACGCGTCTCTCGACCGGAGAGCAGCTACGTCAGGGACCACCTGCACGCCTGGAGCAGTCCTGAGTCGTCCTTCCCCGACCCCGAGACGGCGAAGCTCTACCACGACGCGCTGAGCCTCTGGCCGGCCTCCCACTGCGCTCTGGAGTACCACCGCTGGCTGGTCCGCTCCCGGCTCCGCTCCGACGGGCGTCGCTTCAACATCTTGATGGAACCCCCACTGGAGGTCCCGGTGTGTGTGGTGCACGGCGCCGACGACCCGGCCGTGCCCGTGAAAGGCAGCATGCGGTCGCAGGAGTGGGTGCAGGCGCCGTTCGACGCGCACGTGCTCGCGCACACCGGGCACTTCCCGCACGAGGAGGACCCGGAGACCTTCAACGCGGTGCTCCTGCCCTGGCTCGCCGGCCTCCCCCGCGGCTGAGCCCCACCGCGGCTGAGCCCCACCACGCCCCTTCGGCCGAGGTCAGGCGCAGCTGCCGGTGTCCACCTCACGGTTGCTCGTGATGCCGGCCGCGGCGCTCTGCGCGACCTGGTCGGCGGTGAGCGCGTAGCCGGTGTCCCGGTCGGTCACCGACGCCGCGAAGATCACGCCGTACACGTCGCCGTCGTCGGACAGCAGCGGGCCGCCGGAGTTCCCGGGACGCACCAGGGAGCGCAACGAGAAGACCTCGCGCACCACGGTGCCGTTGCCGTAGATGTCGGGGCTGCGCAGGCGCTGCTCGCCCCGGATCCTTGCGGCCTGGACGTTGTAGGGGCCGTCGTTGGGATAGCCGAGGACTGCGGCGTCGTCCCGGGCCTTCCCGCTCTTGTCGAAGCGCAGGAACGGCCGGTCGAGCCCGGGGACCGACAGCACGGCGACGTCGAGGTCGGGGTTGTAGTAGACGACCTGGGCCGGGACCTCCTGGTCTCCGACCAGGACATGGGGGTTGTCCACCCCGGCGACCACGTGGGCGTTGGTCATGATCCGGCCGGGTGAGTACACGAACCCCGTGCCCTCGACCCCGCGTCCACAGTCGTTCTCGCCGCGGACCTTCAAGACGCTGGCTGCCGCCGAGCGAACCTGCGGGTCACGGGCGACCCGGTCGGAGGGCGGCCCGACCTGGACGATCCGCTCGCGGGCGAACGGCTCGAGGTACCGCGGGAAGAAGCTCGACCCCACGACCTGGTTGAAGGCGCCGAGGGCGTCGTCGGCCTGGTTCGGCATCACGGAGTCGACCTTCGACAGGACGAGCGAGCTGCGGACCTCCCTGCTGATGCCGGGCAGGGCCGAGCCGCTCACCGCGACACCGAGCACCCACGCGACGACGAGCACGGCGGCCGCGCTCAGCGCCGCGCCACCCACGGCATCCACCGCCCGCACGGGCTGCCAGGTGATCCGGTCGCGGATCCGCGCTCCGACGTACTGGAACACCGCCTGACCGAAGGACGCGGACAGCAGCACGACGAAGAGCGCGCCGAGCGAGACCCACAGCGAGGGAGCGGCGTCGCCGAGCAGCTTGGGCACCAGCCAGAAGACACTGACGAACCCACCGATCAGCAGGCCGGCGGTCGCGAACGCTCCGGAGATGAAGCCCTGCCAGTACCCGGACACGGCGTAGGCGATGACGACGAAGACGAGGATCCAGTCGAGGACGTTCACGGCAGCCTCACGGGTGGCACCCTCACCGCTCTCGGAAGTTGGTGTTCGGAGGTGGCGTACGGCGACCGTCCGCCTCACGTGGGACGGCAAGCATATGGGTGGGAAGGTCCGTCAGGCGGTCGGCGTCCCAAGGCCTGGTCCACCCGACGAAGTCGAACAGCTGGGCGATGATGCCGGCGGTGAAGCCCCAGAGCACGAGGTCCTTGTCCTCACCGATGAGGAAGGCCGGGCCCTTCCAGCCCGAGGGGTGTCGCACGGACACCCGGTGCTCGGGGTCGAGCAGCTCCTCGATCGGCACCCGCAGCACGGCATGGACCTCGGCGGGATCCACGACGCGGACCTCCGACGGCTCGCGCCACCACCCGAGGACGGGGGTGACCGCGAAGTTGCTCGGCGGCAGCCACAGCTCCGGGAGCATCGCGAAGGTGTCGACGCCGGACGGGTCCAGACCGGTCTCCTCCTCCGCCTCGCGCAGCGCGGTGTGCTCAGGCGTCGGATCGGTGGGGTCGATCGACCCTCCGGGGAACGAGACCTGTCCGGGGTGGGAGCGCATGTCGTGGGCGCGCTCGGTGAGCAGCAGGTCGGGGCCCATGTCCCCTTCGCCGAAGAGCATGAGCACGGCGCCGCGGCGCGTGTCGGACCCCTCGGGCGGGACGAAGCGGGTCAGCTCGTCCACCGTGATCTCCATCGCACCGCGCCGGATCGGCTCGAGCCACTCGGGCAGCGGCGGGTGGCCGGCCGGCTCTTCGGTGTGGCGCTCCTCCCCTGACAGAGGAGGCGGCGTGGGGGACGGGTCTGACACGGCTTCGAGCCTACCCAGCAGCCCCGACACTCACGCCGAGGTGTTGCTCGACCAGGTCGGCCAGCTGACCGTAGGACTTGATGGCCACGAACTCCTGGTGCACGACCTTGCCGTCCTCGTCGACGAACAACACAGCAGGCAGGCCCCGAACCTTGAACGGCACGCGCAGCCGCCCGCCCGGGTCGGCCAGGGACGGGTAGGTCACGCCGGTCTCCTTCGCCAGCGCCAGCGCCTTGCCGGGGAGGGTGTCCTCGTAGTCGACCCCGAGCACGTCGACCTTGCCCTTCGCCGTCTCGTGCAGCTGCTGGTAGTACGGCAGCTCCTCACGGCAGGGCCCGCACCACGACGCCCACAGGTTGACGACCATCGGGCCGCGAAGAGAGGAGAGGTTCACGTCCGGGCCGCCGCCCAGGCAGGGCAAGGTGATCTCCGGCATTCCGTCCTCGACCACCGGTGCCTTCGACGGCAGGCACGGCTCGATTCCGGCTTCCCGATGCATTCGCCGGAGGGCAGGGGTGTCGACGTCGACGTTCGCGTCGAGCTGTCCCTGGGTGTCGGAGCTGCTCGTTCCCGGGGAGGGCGTCGCCGTGCAGCCGGCAACCAGGAGTACGGCGGAAGCGGCGGCTGTCGCAAGGGCGGCGCGTCTGCCCCGGAGCGGGCCTCGGGTCACGCGCGGCCCTCCGTGCGCACGAGCTTCGCGGCCTTCTCGGGGTCGATCGGCCCCTCGCCGTACGACGGGCACCACCGCGCCACCGGGCAGGCGCCGCACGCAGGGTTGCGGGAGTGGCAGATCCGCCGGCCGTGCCAGATCAGGTGGTGACTGAGCATCACCCAGTCCCGCTTCGGGAAGAGCGCGCCGACCTCGTGCTCGACCTTCACCGCGTCGGTCTCCTGGGTCCACCCGAAGCGGCGGGCGAGGCGACCGAAGTGGGTGTCCACGGTGATGCCCGGGACGTCGAAGGCGTTGCCCAGCACGACGTTCGCGGTCTTGCGGCCCACGCCGGGGAGCGTCACGAGGTCCTCGAGCCGGGGCGGCACCTGCCCGTCGAACCTCTCCACAAGCGCCTGCGACAGCTTCAGCAGCGACTCGGTCTTGGCCCGGAAGAACCCGGTCGGCTGGATCAGC
>DATGYO010000048.1:0-17225 GCA_035297905.1 Nocardioidaceae bacterium | reverse complement strand
CTCGACTCCTACGAGTCCGCCAAGGAGACCCTGGGGCGAGCGTCGGAGCCCGAGCACATCAAGTACGTGACCCAGGCGCTGGAGGACGGCAGGTACGCCGTGGCGTGCGTCCTCGCCCGGAAGAACGGCGAGCCGCTGCCGCTGCTGCCGGCGCGAGGAGGTCACGACCAGGGCGACCAGCGCGGCCACGAGCACCAGGATGAGCAGCTCCGTCATGAGACGAGCGTAGCCAGCATCGGAAAATCCGCCCGCCTGTTCGGCGCTTTCAAAGCGCCCAGGAATTTCATGACTGTAATTACTTATTTGTATTTCTTTCCGATTTCCGGCTTCTTTGGACAGAAATACCTCAACCATGCGCATAATCACCTGTTAACACGCGCAACTTCACTCACATCTTTCACGCGGATTCGTCTCGGGCAGAGGGAGCTACCAATGGGTGCACGGAGACGTGGAGCCGCCTGCGGGCTGGTGTCGTTGATGGTGGCCGCGACACTCGGCGGGGTGCTCCCCGCCGGCCCGGCCGCTGCTGTCTCGACCGACCAGTCCTACTGGGTGCCGGTCGGCAAGAAGATCGTGGTCGAGGGTCATGGCTTCGGCCACGGCCACGGGATGTCGCAGTACGGCGCCCAGGGGGCGGCGCTCAAAGGCCTGACCTACAAGGAGATCGTCGGCTTCTACTACCCCGGCACGAACTGGGGCGAGGTCTCGGGCAGGGTGCGGGTGCTGATCACTGCAGACACCTCCGACGACGTCGTGGTCAGCCCGGTCGCGGGCCTCAGCGTCCGTGACCTCGGCGACAAGTCGGTCCACGCTCTCCCCGTGCGCGACGGTGTGACACGGTGGCGGCTGAACGTGCGGGACGGGCGCACCGTCGTCGACCTCTACAACGGGCGCTGGCGGCGTTTCGCGGCTCCCTGGGCAAAGCAGATCTCCGGCGACGGGGAATTCTTCGCCGACAAGCCGATGACTTTGTGGACGCCTTCGGGTGCGAGGACCTATCGGGGAATTCTGCGTGCTGCTTCTCCGTCAGCCGGTTCCCAAAGCCGAAACACCGTGAATATCGTCTCGATGGACGAGTACGTCATGGGTGTCGTCCCCGCCGAGATGCCGGTCTCGTGGAGTCCGGAGGCCGTCAAGGCGCAGGCGATCGCCGCGCGCACCTATGCGACCTGGTCGCGGGACCAGAACGCGCGCCGCTACTACCAGATCTGCGACACCACCGCGTGCCAGGTGTACGGCGGTGTGAGTAGTGAGGACTCGCGGGGCAACGCAGCCGTGCGGGCCACCGCGCGCGAGATCCTCACCTACCAGGGGCGTCCGGCCTTCACGCAGTTCTCCGCCAGCAGTGGCGGCTGGACCTCTGCCGGCAGCGTCCCCTACCTGACCGCGAAGGAGGACCCGTACGACGGCTGGGAGGGCAACTCGGTGCACACCTGGTCCCTGACGGTCGACGCCGGGCGCCTGGAGCGGAGCCACCCGTCGATCGGAACCCTCCAGCGGATCCGGGTGACCGACCGCGACGGCAACGGTGACTGGCAGGGCCGCGTCAACCGGATCGTCCTCGACGGCTCGAAGGCAGACGTGACGATCTCCGGCGACAGCTTCAGGTGGGCCTACGGGCTCCGGTCGAACTGGTTCTCCATCAAGCCCACCCCGATCATGACCCGCTGGTCGCGGATCGGCGGCACCAAGTCGCAGATCGGCGACGTCCGCAGCAGCGAGTTCGCCGTCGCCTCAGGCTCCGCGCAGCGCTTCCAGCGCGGCCGTATCTTCTACTCGCCCAAGACAGGCGCGAAGGAGCTGTACGGGCCGATCCTCCGCGCCTACAACCGGGCCGGCGGGCCGAAGTCGCCGCTCGGCTTCCCGAGGACCCCGGTACGACGACGGGGTGAGGACAGCCTGGCGCGATTCCAGAACGGCGGCATCTACCTCAACGTCCCCGCCGCCCCCGTCGTCGTGACGGGCGCGATCGACAAGCGCTACCTCGCCGAGGGGGGTTTCCGGAGCGGTCTCGGCTGGCCGACCACCTCGAACCGGGCAGTCCCCCGCGGGCAGCGGGTCGACTACGAGCACGGCTACATCCTCTGGATCCGCCGCACCGGCGCCACGCAGGTCGTGCGGAACTGACCCACTGGTCTCCCCGGCCGTGACGCTCAGGTCGGGGAGATCACGAGGACCAGGTCGCCGCCCTCGACCTGCTGGGTGGCCTGGATGGCGACCCGCTCGACCTTGCCCGCGACCGGCGCAGTGATGGAGGCCTCCATCTTCATCGCCTCGATCGTCGCCACGGTGTCGCCCGCGGCCACGGTCGCACCCTCCTCGACGCCGACCGTCACCGCGCCGTCGAACGGTGCCGCGACCTGGCCCGGCTTGGACGCGTCGGCCTTCTCCTGGACAGGAACGTCCGAGGCCACCGAACGGTCACGGACGTTCACCGGCCGGAGCTGGCCGTTGAGCGTGCACATCACCGTGCGGTACCCGCGCTCGTCGGGCTCGCTGACCGCCTGGACACAGAGCAGGAGACGCTTGCCCTCCTGGAGGTCGACCTCGTACTCCTCGCCGGGCTTCATCCCGTAGAGGTAGAGCGAGGTCGGCAGGACCGAGAGGTCGCTGTACTTCTCCCGCGACTCCTCGAACTCCCGCGTCGGCCCGGGGAAGAGCAGCCGGTTGAGAGTCCCGCGACGGTCCTGGGACAGGCCCTTGCGCTCCTCCTCGCTGAGCTCCGCGACCGGGGGCTTGGTCTTGCGCCCGGCCAGTGCCTTGGTGCGGAACGGTTCCGGCCACCCTCCGGGAGGGTCGCCGAGCTCGCCGGAGAGGAAGCCGATCACCGAGTCGGGGACGTCGAACTTCCCGGGCTCCGCGGCGAACTCCTCGGGGTCGGCGCCGACCGCCACGAGGTGGAGCGCGAGGTCACCGACCACCTTGCTGGAGGGGGTCACCTTCACGATGTTTCCGAGGATGTCGTTCGCCGCGGCGTACATGTCCTCGATCTGCTCGAACTTCTCGCCGAGGCCGAGCGCGATGGCCTGCTGGCGCAGGTTGGACAGCTGGCCGCCGGGGATCTCGTGCGTGTACACCCGGCCCGTGGGGGAGGGGAGACCGGACTCGAACGGTGCGTAGACCCGGCGCGTCGCCTCCCAGTACGGCTCGAGGTCGCACACCGCCTGCAGGTCCAGGCCCGTCTCGCGCTCGGAGTGGTCCGTGGTGGCCACGAGTGCCGACAGCGGCGGCTGGCTCGTCGTGCCCGCCATCGACGCACAGGCGGCGTCCACCGCGTCCACACCGGCGTCGATCGCCGCCAGGAGGGTGCCCAGCTGCCCGCCTGGGGTGTCGTGCGTGTGCAGGTGCACCGGCAGGTCGAACCGTTCACGCAGCGCGGTCACCAGCGTGCGGGCCGCGGGAGCGCGGAGCAGGCCGGCCATGTCCTTGATCGCGATCACGTGCGCCCCGGCGTCGACGATCCGCTCCGCGAGGTTCAGGTAGTAGTCGAGCGTGTAGAGCTTCTCGTCGGGGCTCGACAGGTCGCCCGTGTAGCAGAGCGCGACCTCCGCGACCGTCGTACCCGTCTCCCGCACCGCCTCGATCGCCGGCCGCATCTGCTCGACGTCGTTCAGCGCGTCGAAGATCCGGAACACGTCGATGCCGGTCGCCGCCGCCTCCTCGACGAAGGCGCGGGTGACGTCGGTCGGGTACGGGGTGTAGCCGACCGTGTTGCGCCCACGGAGGAGCATCTGGAGGCAGATGTTCGGGACCGCCTGCCGCAGCTCGGCGAGCCGCTCCCAGGGGTCCTCGGACAGGAACCGGAGAGCCACGTCGTACGTCGCCCCGCCCCATGCCTCGAGACTCCACAGGTTCGGGGTCATCCGGGCGACGTGGCCTGCGACCGTGACCATGTCGCGGGTGCGCACGCGGGTCGCGAGCAGGGACTGGTGGGCGTCGCGGAACGTCGTGTCGGTGACCGCGACGGACCTCTGCTCACGCAGGGCGCGGGCGAACCCCTCGGGACCGAGCGAGAGCAGCTGCTGACGCGTCCCGTCGGGGGCGGGGACGTCGAGGGAGAGCTCAGGCAGCTTGGTCGCCGGGTCGATGCTGACGGGTGCCTTGCCGTAAGGCTGGTTCACGGTGACGTCGGCGAGGTAGGTCAGCAGCTTCGTGCCACGGTCCGCCGACGACCGGGCGTGGACGAGGTGCGGGTGGTCCTCGATGAACGAGGTGGACAGCCGGCCTGCCCGGAAGTCCGGGTCGTCGAGGACGGCCTGGAGGAACGGGATGTTCGTCGCGACACCGCGGATGCGGAACTCCGCGACCGCCCGGCGGGCGCGCTCGACCGCGACCTCGAAGTTCCGCCCGCGGCAGGTCAGCTTCGTCAGCATCGAGTCGAAGTGCGCGCTGACCTCGGCGCCGGTGTACGTCGTACCGCCGTCGAGGCGGACGCCGGCACCGCCGGGCGAGCGGTAGGTCGTGATCTTTCCGGTGTCGGGGCGGAACCCGTTGGCCGGGTCCTCGGTGGTGATCCGGCACTGGAGGGCCGCGCCGCGCAGGACGATGCCGTCCTGGCTGAGCCCGAGGTCCTCGAGAGTCTCGCCCGCGGCGATCCGCATCTGCGAGCGCACGAGGTCGACGTCGGTGACCTCCTCGGTCACCGTGTGCTCGACCTGGATCCGCGGGTTCATCTCGATGAAGACGTAGGAGCCGTCCTTCGCGAGCAGGAACTCGACCGTGCCGGCGTTGCGGTAGCCGATCTCCTTCGCGAACCGCACGGCGTCGGCGCAGATGCGGTCCCGCAGGTCGGGGTCGAGGTTCGGCGCCGGGGCGATCTCCACGACCTTCTGGTGGCGCCGCTGCACCGAGCAGTCGCGCTCGAAGAGGTGGATGACGTTGCCGTCGCCGTCAGCGAGGATCTGGACCTCGATGTGGCGCGGGTCGACGACTGCCTGCTCGACGAAGACGGTCGGGTCGCCGAAGGCGCTCTCCGCCTCGCGCATGCAGGTCTCGATCGCCTCGCGCAGCTTGTCGGGCTCGTCGACTCGCCGCATGCCACGGCCACCGCCGCCGGCCACGGCCTTCACGAACAGCGGGTAGGGGATGTCCGAGGTCGCCTCGACCAGCGCGTCCACGTCGGTGCCCGGCGCGACCGAGGCGAGGGTCGGCACGCCGGCCTGCTTCGCCGCGGCGATTGCCCGGGCCTTGTTCCCGGTGAGGGTGAGTACGTCGGAGGTGGGGCCGATGAAGGTGATCCCGGCGTTCGTGCAGGCCTCGGCCAGCTTGGGGTTCTCCGAGAGGAAGCCGTAGCCCGGGTAGACCGCGTCCGCCCCTGCCTTCACAGCGGCGGCGACGATGGTGTCCGGGTCGAGGTAGGCGCGCACGGGGTGGCCGCGCTCGCCGATCTCGTAGGCCTCGTCGGCCTTCAGCCGGTGCTCGGAACCCCTGTCCTCGTAGGGGAAGACCGCCACCGTCTGGGCGCCGAGCTCGTAGGCGGCTCGGAAGGCCCGGATGGCGATCTCCCCTCGGTTGGCGACGAGGACCTTCTTGAACATCGCCACGCCGGGATCAGTCCTTCAGCTCGCAGATGACGGCACCGCTGGAGACCGTCGCGCCGACCTCGGCGTCCAGGCCCGTCACGGTCCCGGCCTTGTGGGCCTTGATCGGCTGCTCCATCTTCATGGCCTCGAGGACCACGATCATGTCGCCCTCGGCGACCTCCTGGCCCTCCTCGACACCGACCTTGACGATCGTGCCCTGCATCGGAGAGGTGAGGGAGTCACCGCTCGCGGCGGCGCCGGCCTTCTTCTTCTCACGCTTGGGCTTCTTGGCGCCCGCCGTGGCAGCTCCCGCACCCGCGGCAGCGGCGAAGCCGGCCGGGAGGACGACCTCGAGGCGGCGACCGCCCACCTCGACGGTCACGCTCTGCCGCTCCTCGGCCTCGGCGCCCTCGGCGTCCCCGGCGTACGGCTGGATCTGGTTGTCGAACTCCGTCTCGATCCAGGAGGTGTAGACCGAGAAGGTCTCGCCGTCGCCGATGAACGCAGGGTCGTTCACCGCCGCCTGGTGGAACGGGATCACCGTCGGCATCCCCTCCACGACGAACTCGTCGAGCGCCCGGCGCGAGCGCTCGAGCGCCTGGGTGCGGTCACGGCCGGTGACGACGAGCTTCGCGACCAGCGAGTCGAAGGACCCGGGCACGGTCTCACCCTGGTCGTAGCCGCCATCGAGCCGGATGCCCGGACCCGAGGGCGCGTGCCAGCGGGTCAGTGTGCCGGGGGCCGGCATGAAGTTGCGGCCGCCGTCCTCGGCGTTGATCCGGAACTCGATGGAGTGGCCCTCGACCTTGGGGTCGTCGTAGCCGAGCTCCTCACCGGCGGCGACCCGGAACATCTCGCGGACCAGGTCGATGCCGGTGACCTCCTCGGTCACGGGGTGCTCGACCTGCAGCCGGGTGTTGACCTCGAGGAAGGAGATCGTGCCGTCCTGGCCGACGAGGAACTCACAGGTGCCGGCTCCGACGTACCCGGCCTCCTTGAGGATCGCCTTGGACGAGTCGTAGAGGGTCTTCATCTGCTCGTCCGACAGGAACGGAGCAGGCGCCTCCTCGACGAGCTTCTGGTGGCGGCGCTGCAGCGAGCAGTCGCGGGTGGAGACCACGACCACGTTGCCGTGCTGGTCGGCGAGGCACTGGGTCTCGACGTGGCGCGGCTTGTCGAGGTAGCGCTCGACGAAGCACTCGCCGCGGCCGAAGGCGGTGACCGCCTCGCGGACGGCGGACTCGTAGAGCTCCGCGACCTCCTCTTCCTTGCGGGCCACCTTGAGGCCGCGTCCGCCACCGCCGAAGGCCGCCTTGATGGCGATCGGCAGCCCGTGCTCGCGGGCGAAGGCGACGACCTCGCCGGCGTCGTCCACCGGGTCCGGCGTGCCGGCGACGAGGGGTGCGCCGACCTTCTGGGCGATGTGGCGCGCCTGCACCTTGTCGCCGAGGGCGTCGATCGCTGAGGGCGGCGGGCCGATCCACACCAGCCCCGCGTCGATCACGGCCTGCGCGAAGGAGGAGTTCTCGGCGAGGAAGCCGTAGCCCGGGTGGACCGAGTCCGCGCCGGACCGCTTCGCGACGTCGATGATCTTCTCGATCGAGAGGTATGAGTCGGCGGGCGTCGCGCCGCCGAGGCTGTAGGACTCGTCGGCCAGACGCACGTGGAGCGCGTCCCGGTCGGGGTCGGCGTACACCGCGACGCTCCCGATGCCGGCGTCCTTGCAGGCGCGGATGACGCGCACCGCGATCTCGCCTCGGTTGGCGATCAGGACCTTCTGCAGTGGCTTGATCTCGGGGGTGCCGGACACACGGGCTCCTGGGTCTCTCGGATCGTCAGGTAGTAGCGGAGTCTATGGCTTGGGGGGTGCCCAGCGAGAGGGGTGCCCATGTGACGGTCATCCCGCTTGCTGTCAGGGTCGACGCAGTGAGGCGACCGTGTCGCGCAGTCCCTCGTCGAGGCCGCGGGCGGTCCAGCCGAGCTCCTTCTCCGCGCGAGCGGGCGACCCGAGGTACGTGGCGACCGACGCGCGGAGCGACTCCGCGGTGTAGTCGGCGGGAAGGGGGACGACTCGCTCCACCACGGCGTTCATCGCGGCGGTCGCGCGGACCATGGGCACCGGCAGGGTGAGCGGCGGCTTCGTGCCGGCGAGCTCGGCGACCTTCCGCAGGACCTCGGCCAGGCTCGCGCGCGGGCCGGCGAGCATGTACGCCGCGCCGGGAGCGCCCTTCTCCATGCCGAGGACATGTCCTTGCGCGATGTCGTCGACGTGCGCCCAGCACATGCCCCCGTCACGGGGGGCCACGACGCGGTGGCCCTGCACGGTCCGGGCGATCAGGCCGCCGATCTGGCTGGTGTCGCCGGGACCGTAGATGACGCCCGGCTGGAGGATCACCACGTCGAGCCCGTCGGAGGCGTACTCCACGGCGATGTCGTGGGCGGCGGCCTTCGTCGCGTCGTAGACCGAGACGTGCTTGCCGGCGAACCGGTAGGACTCGTCGACGACCTTGCCGCCGGTGTCGGAGTTCACGGCGAGCGTGCTGGTGTAGGCCACCCTCCGCACACCGTTGCGACGTGCGGCTTCCAGCGCGTTGCGGGTGCCGTCGACGTTCACCTGCCGCCCGAGCTCCGGGGCGCGGCTGCCGACCTGGTACCACCCGGCGACGTGGTAGAGCCCGTCCGCCCCGGCACAGATCTCGTCGAGCGCCTTGGCGTCGTCGAGGTCGCCGGTGACGAGCTCGACACCGGCTGCGGAGAGTCCCACCCCCTTGGCCGGGTCGCGCACGAGGGCGACGACGTCATGACCGGAGTCACGGAGCCGGCGGGCGAGGACGCCGCCGAGAAAGCCGGTCGCACCGGTGATCGCATAACGCATGGCCGGATTCAACCAGCGGAGCGTCCCACAGGGGAGGGGTGTCCGATTCGTGAGAGATCCTCGTGGCACCGACGTTCGACCTCGTCGAGCTCTGCCAGCGTCTGCTCGATGTCCCGCCGTCGCTGCTCGAGCTCCTGCCGGCGGACGTCGATCTGCCTCAGCAGGTAGTGCAGCTGACCTGCCTCACCGGGCTGCTCGTCGTACATGTTGACGATCGTGGCGATCTCGTCCAGGGAGAACCCCAGCCGTCGGCCCCGCAGGATCAGCGCGAGCCGGACCCGGTCGCGGTTGTGGAAGACCCGCACGGTGCCCCGGCGCTCGGGCGAGAGCAGGCCGACGTCCTCGTAGTGCCGGATCGTCCGGAGCGTCACGTCGTACTCCTCGGCGAGCTGCGCGATGGTCCAGGTGCGCGCCCCGTCGACCGCCCCGTCAGCCGCCCTGTCGACGGCCCCGTCAGCCGCCGTGTCGGCACTGTTCCTTTCGCCGGCTGCTTCTTGCGTCCCCTCGTTCATGGCTCTAGAGTGCCTGACGTTTACGTAAGCGTAAAGGAGTGGGTCATCATGTCGTTCGAGCTCTCCCGCGAGCACGAGGAGTTCCGCCGCAGCGTCCGCGAGTTCGCGGAGGCGGAGATCGCCCCGCATGCGGCCCAGTGGGACCGCGACCACCACTTCCCGACCGACGTGGTGCAGAAGATGGGGAAGCTGGGGCTGTTCGGGCTGACCGCTCCCGAGGAGTTCGGCGGGGCCGGGGAGCACGGCGACTTCACGAGCCTGTGCGTGGCGATCGAGGAGATCGGACGCGTCGACCAGTCGATGGGGATCACCCTGGAGGCGGCGGTCGGCCTCGGCATCAACCCGCTCCTGACCTTCGGCACCGACGACCAGAAGCAGACCTGGCTACCCGACCTCGTGGCTGGTCAGACGCTGGCAGGCTTCGGGCTCACCGAGCCGGGCTCGGGCTCCGACGCCGGTGCCACCAGGACCAAGGCCGAGCTCGTCGACGGCGAGTGGGTCGTCAACGGCTCCAAGCAGTTCATCACCAACTCCGGCTCCTCGATCACCTCCGTGGTCACCGTCACCGCCCGCACCGGGACCCGGGAGGACGGCAAGGCTGAGGTGAGCACGATCATCGTGCCCTCGGGAACCCCCGGCTTCACCGCTGAGAAGCCCTACGAGAAGCTCGGCTGGCACGCCTCCGACACGCACCCGCTCACCCTCGAGAACGTCCGCGTCCCGGAGCAGAACCTCCTCGGTGAGCGAGGGCGCGGCTTCGCGCAGTTCCTCGCCACGCTCGACGACGGACGCGTCGCGATCGCCGCGCTCGCGGTGGGCGCGATCCAGGCATGCCTCGACATGTCGGTGCAGTACGCCGGCGAGCGGACCACGTTCGGCGTGCCCATCGGCACCAAGCAGGGTGTCGCCTTCCAGGTCGCCGACCTGCAGGTCATGCTCGAGGCGTCGCGCGCCCTGACCTACAAGGCCGCGGCGATGAAGGACGCCGGACGGCCCATGCAGGACTTCAAGCAGGCGGCCGCGATCGCCAAGCTCTACGCCACCGAGGCCGCCGTGACGGCGACCCGGATCGCCACCCAGGTCTTCGGTGGCTACGGGTTCATGGAGGAGTACCCGGTGGCCCGGTTCTACCGCGACGCGAAGGTGCTCGAGATCGGCGAGGGCACCTCGGAGGTCCAGCGGATGCTGATCGCCAGGGGACTCGGTCTGCCCGTTGAATGACGGTTTGAGCAGTACGGCCGTACCCTGAACGTCATGGGTCGCCGCCTCCAACGCCTCACCTACGAGGCCGCCAAGTTTCTCGCGGTGGGCGGCGTCGCCACGACGGTCTCGCTCGTCATCTTCAACGCGCTGGTCCATGGCCTGTTCGGCAACCCCGCCGGACCCATGAACGAGCTGCCGCTGGAGGCCTTCGTCATCGCGAACGTGGTCGGCATGCTGGTGAGCTACCGGGGCAGCCGCTCCTGGGCGTTCCGGCACCGTGAAGTGGTCGGGGCGGCCGGAGGCCGGGTCTCCTTCATGGTGATCAACCTGGTGACCATGTGCATCCCGCTGGTCTGCCTCGCTCTGAGCAGGTACGCACTCGAGCTCGACAGCGGTTTCTCCGACAACATCTCAGCGAACGTCATCGGCCTGGGACTCGGCACAGCCGCCCGGTTCTGGGCGTTCCGCCGCTTTGTGTTCCTGCATCCGCACCAGGTGCGGCAGCGCGAGATGGCGTCCTGACCCGGCCGCTGGGCGGTTGCCCTAGTCTCTGGACATGAAGTCCCTCCGGCGGGTGCTGGCGGCGCTCTCGGTGGTGGTGCTGGTGCTCGGCATCACCTCCTGTGACAGCACCTCTGAGGCGAGCGGGACAGTCGTGCGGGTCCAGCCGGCGAGGGCGGTCGAGCTCATCCGCCAGGGCGACGACACGGTGATCGACCTGCGTACGCCGCGGGAGTACGAGGCCGGCCACGTCGCCGGCGCGATCAACATCGACTCGACGGCCCCCGACTTCGAGGAGCGGGTCAAGGAGCTCGACAGCTCGATGACCTACCTGGTCTACGCCAGCAACAAGACGCAGTCGGCGCCGGCCGCGGACACGATGGTGCGGCTGGGCATCGACCGGGTGCTCGACGCAGGCGGATTCGGCCTGCTGGCGCTCTCAGGCGCGGGCCTGGAGTGACCCTTCGAGGGGCATCCCGGCCCCTGGCGGTGTCAGGCGTGCCGGTCTTGTCCGAGGTTTTGACCGACCGGCCGTTGGCATTCGGGCACGCACAGGTCTATGGTCGTTGAGTCGAGTTGAGACCACGGGTCGACTTTCCTCTCCAGTACTGGTGAAGGAGGTCTCCGAATGGACGTCCTCGGCATTGACCCCCGACTCTCCGAGGTCCTCTTCGTCCTGAAAGTCAGCGGCGACCTCGACCTCGAGACGCAGTCCCGCTTCGAGGCCACGGTGTTCGACCTTCTCGACCGCGGGTCCGTCGTCGTCGACCTCACCCGTCTCGAGTTCATGGCGATCTCGTCACTGCGTTCCCTGGTGCTCGGGCACAGGTACGCCGCCTCCCGGAGACACGCCCTCGTCTTCGCCGGTCCCTCCCGGCAGACGCGACGGCTGCTCTCGGTTGCGCGTCTCGACAGTGTGCTCCACATCCGCCCCTCGGTGACGGCGGCCTGTGACGACCTGCCGGTGCGGGCGGACGCCGTACGCGCCACCTACTGGCTCGGGAAAGAGGCGATCCCTGCGCCGTCCGAGACCGGCGACACGGCTCCGGGGACGAACGGCGTACGTCGCCCGGAGTGGTCGTGATACGAATCGCCGATGGCACGGGGCCGCCGCCCGGCTCGAAGGAAGCCTGCCCTCCGGCAACCTGAGTAACCGGGCTGACGGCGGTGGGCCGAGGCATCTGGGTCAGCCTTCGACTGGGCCTCGTCCGCCGCTCGGCCGCTGGTCGGGGAGTGCCTCGATCCCCTGCGAGGCTTCCTCGACCATGCGGGCCGCGATGTCGCGCAGCTTCACATTCGCCCGGCTGCTCATCTGGACCAGGATGTCGAACGCCTGGTCGGCTCCGCAGCGCCGGCTCGCCATGATCATCCCCTTGGCCTGGTCGATCGTCGACCGGGACTCCAGGGCGGCATGCAGCTGCTTGGCAGAGTTCTCCAGCTCGGACTTGGCCTCGGCCTCGTGGAGCACCGCCGCGACCGTGGTGGCGAGGAACTGCGCGCTCTCCACGGCGGCCGCATCTGCCAGGTGGTCGTCCAGGCTGTACAGGTTGAGGATCCCGACGACCTCGTCCCCGAACCGGATCGGCACAGCGACCACGGACTTCACGGGACTGTCTGCCAGGTGGCGCTGCAGCCGCGGCCACCGGGGGTCTGCCCGTAGGTCGTTGCTGCGCACGGTGGACCGCTGGTTCCATGCGGTCTGGGAGGGGCCCTCGCCGGCGGTCAGCTGGGCGCCGTCCAGGCTCTGGGCCAGCTTCGACCGCGTCGCGACCAGGTCCGGCCGGCTCTGGTCGCCGAGGTTGATGCTGGCCGCGACCGTGTGGGCGAAGGCGCGCTGGCAGGCCTCCGCCATCGGGGCCAGGACCTCCGAGACCCCCGATGCCCTCAGGGGGAGCTGGGTCAGCTCCACGAGAGAGCGTGCCAGGTGGCGACCTCGGGTCTTCGTGGTGACCGCCGGCTGGGAGACGACGCCGTCGCCCAGGAGGACCCAGGTCACCTCACAGTCACCGGTGGCAGGGTCCTCCCGCATGGTCGCTGCCAGCTCGACGTGGATCGGCTGGCCGCGGTAGGGACACATGACCACGATCGCCCTGAGGTCGCGCTTCGCGTCGACGGCATCAGCCAGGAGCCGTCTCAGCTCGGCCCGGTCCGCGGCGTCCACGAACGCGAACAGGGACTCGCGAACCATCCGGGCGACCGGGAGGTTCAGCAACGCCGCCGCGGACCCGTTCGCCGTTCGCACTTTCCCGTCGCTGTCGGTCACAAGGATCGGGGCTGGTAGCACGGCGATGAGCCGCTCGTGCCTCCAGCGTTCGGTGTGCTGACTCTGGACCAGACGGGCGAGCTCCGTCGACTGGTCTCGCCCGTCTTCGTCTGCGCTCCTCAGGCCCTCGTGGGCTGGCTGCAGCTGTTGGAAAACCGCTTCGGAGTGACCGTCACCATCAGGTGCGCCTCCGTGGCGGAACTGTTCACCCCGTACACGCCTGGCGTCGGGCTCGCCGCCGAACATTCTCCCCTCCAGGAGTAACACTCAGTTACGTGCATGCCCCCGTACCGATGCTCAAGACCTCATTGTCCGCACGTGCGAAAGGTTCCCGCAACAGGAACGGGCCAAACCGCCGGAGGACCGGTAGTCAGGCCGGGAAGCGCTCCCACAGGTCGGTCCAGCGCACCCCGAGCACGGCGAACATCTCGCGCAGCAGCGGGAGCCCGATCCCCACGACCGTGTGCGGGTCACCCTCGATGCCCTGGACGAAGGCGCCGCCCAGACCGTCGAGCGTGAACGCGCCCGCGACCTTCAGCGGCTCGCCCGTGGCGAGGTAGGCCTCGAGCTCCTCGTCGGACGGGTCGGCGAAGTGGACCACCGTGTCTGCCGAACGGGCGACCTCCCGTCCGGCGGTCGTGTCGACCAGGCAGTGGCCGGTGTGCAGGACGCCGGACCTACCGCGCATCAGCTGCCAACGCGACCTGGCCTCGTCGGCGTCGGCCGGCTTGCCGTGGATCGCGCCGTCGAGCTCGAGGACCGAGTCGCAGCCGATCACCCAGGCCGGTTCGTCCCCCAGGGCCGCTGCCACGGCGTGTGCCTTGAGCCGGGCCAGCTCCAGGGCGAGGGTCGCCGGGTCGTCGACCCGCACCTGCGACTCGTCGACGCCTGACACGACGACCTCGGGCGAGACACCGGCGCTGCGCAACGTGGCGAGCCGGGCGGGGGAGGCGGAGGCGAGGATCAGCCGGCGGTTCACGAGATGCGTGCCAGAGCGGCCTGGAGCGGGTCGAGGCCGACCGAGCCGAGGTCGAGGGCCGCTCGGTGGAACGCCTTGAGGTCGAAGCGGGCGCCCAGCCGCGCCTGCGCGTCGGCTCGCGCCTGCAGCCAGATCCGCTCGCCGACCTTGTACGACGGTGCCTGACCCGGCCAGCCGAGGTAGCGGTTCACCTCGAAGACGATCACCGGGTCCTCCATGCGGCAGTGCTGGCGCATGAACTCCAGACCGAGGTCGGGGGTCCACCGCTCGCCGGGGTGGAAGCCGAACGGGTTGTCCTTCGGGATCTCCAGCTGCAGGTGCATGCCGATGTCGACCACGACGCGCGCGGCCCTCATGGCCTGGCCGTCGAGCATGCCGAGCCGATCGCCCGGGTCGTCGAGGTAGCCGAGCTCGTCCATCAGCCGCTCGGCATAGAGTGCCCAGCCCTCGCCGTGGCCGGAGACCCAGCACATCAGCCGCTGCCAGCGGTTGAGCTTCTCGGTGCGGTACGCGGTCTGGCCGATCTGGAGGTGGTGGCCGGGAACGCCCTCGTGGAAGACGGTCGTGACCTCCCGCCAGGTGGAGAACGTGTCGATCCCCTCGGGCACCGCCCACCACATGCGCCCGGGCCGGGTGAAGTCCTCGCTGGGACCGGTGTAGTAGATGCCGCCGTCGTTCGTGGGCGCGATGCAGCACTCGATCCGGCGTACCGGCTGTGGGATGTCGAAGTGGACGTCCGCGAGATCCGTGACCGTGCGGTCGGCGAGCTGCTGCATCCAGTCGCGGAAGGCCTCCTTGCCCACCACGGTGCGGGCCGGTTCGGCGTCGAGCGTCGCGATGGCCTCGTCGAGGCTCCCGCCCGGGACGATCTGGCCGGCCACCCGGGACATCTCGGTCTCGATCCGATAGAGCTCCTCCCAGCCCCAGGTGTAGGTCTCCTCCAGGTCGACCGTCGCGCCCAGGAAGTAGCGCGAGCCGAGTGAGTACAGCTCGCGTCCCGCGGCCTCGGTCTCTCGACCTCGTGGGGCCAGCTCCTGGTCGAGGAACCTCCCGAAGTCGGCGAACGCTCCGGTGGCCTCGCCCGCATGTCGCTCGAGCTGTTGTCTCAGCGCGCCGTCCACGTCGGCCTTGCCGACCAGGCTGCCGAAGACGCCTCCGTCGACGCCCCCGGTCCAGGACCGCACCTGACCGGCGACCTCCCGGATCTGGCGGCCCGCGGCGACGTGCCCCGCCTCGGCCTCACGCAGCAGGGTCGCGCGGTATCCGTCGAGGGCCGAGGGGATCCCGGCGAGACGGGCGTCGATCGAGGCCCAGCCGTCCTCGCCGTCGGTCGACATCAGGTCGAAGGCCATGCGCAGCTCGTGCAGCCCGCTGACGATGACCGAGAGCTCGGACTGGGGTACGTGCGCGTCGTACCTCTCGACCTGGAGTCCGAGCCTCTCGAGGAAGGCCTCCTTGGCGACCCGCTCCCGCTCGTCGACCGGGGTCGCCGCCTCCGCCGCGGCGAGCGCGCGGCGGGTCAGGTCGTCGCGGGCCGCGAACCCGTCGGGGGAGAGGTCCGTGAGCTCGTGCTCGTGCCCGGCGACGCCCATCTCGGTGGCCGCGAGGGGGTCGAGCGCGCAGTAGTCCTCGACGTAGGCCTCTGCGATAGCGTCGACCGGGCGAGCGGGGTCGTGGGCGTTGTTCGTGTCCGTCACGCAGAGCACCCTAGTGGCGCGAGAAGGGGTTTGCCGATGACCGAACGACCGCGCCAGGGGCTTCTCCGCCTCGGGGCCGTCGTGGCTCTCGCCTGGCTGGTCTCGCGTGCGTTCGTGCTCTGGCTCCTCCTCGACCGGCATGCCTGGGTCAGGGGCGACGTGGACTACTTCGCGGGCAGCCTGGCCGCCGTCCCGGACGCGGGGCTGGCTCACACCCTCGTCGAGTACCCGCTCCCGGGCGTCGTCGTGGTCGCCCTGCCGTGGCTGCTCGTTCGGGCGCTCGGCGCCCCCGAGACGTACGGCGCTGCGGTGATCGCGTTCTCGATGGTGGCGGACGCCGCCTTCACGGTGCTGCTCACGTGTCTCGCCGGCTCCAGGCGCTGGGGCGCCGTCACGGTGTGGCTCCTCGCCGTGCCGCTGCTCGGCGCGACCACCTACGCGCGCTTCGACCTGGTCCCCGGGCTCCTGGCCGGCGTGGCCCTGCTTCTCCTGGCTCGTCGTCCCGGCCTGGCCGGGGGAGCGGCGGCGCTGGCAGCGGGGTTCAAGCTGTGGCCGGCCCTCGTCCTGCCGGCGACGGCCGCACCAGTGGCGACCCGGCGGCGGGTGGTGTCCGTCGTGACGGTGACCGGCGCCCTCATGGCAGCGGCAACCGTTGCGATCGGGGGCTGGCAACGGCTCTTCTCACCGCTCACCTGGCAGGCCGAGCGGGGGCTCCAGATCGAGTCGGTGGCTGCGACGCCGGCCATGGTCGGGTGGGCGCTCTTGCCGGGCCGCTACGTCATCGAGCTGACGGAGCATCACGCCTTCGAGATCACCGGCCCGGGGGCGGACGCCCTGCTCCTGGCATCGGGGTTGGCTTCTGCGCTGTTGGTGCCACTGCTCCTCGGCCTGTGGCTGATGATGCTGCGGGGGGATCCGGACCTCGAGACGGTTGTGTGGGCGGCGCTCGCGGCCGTGGCCGCTTTCATGGTCACCGGCAAGGTGCTCAGCCCGCAGTACATGCTGTGGCTCCTGCCGATGGCCGCGGCGGCGAACGCCGTCGTGGAGTCGCGGACGCTCCGCTGGTGGACGGCGGCACTGCTGCTCGCGACCGCCGCGACACAGGTCGTCTTTCCTGAGCTCTACGGCGAGATCACGTTGAGTGGCGACAAGGCCGGATGGGCGGTCCTGGCTCTCACCTTGCGGAACGCCCTGCTCGTCGCGTTGACCGCTGCGGCTTCTTGGCTCGCGGTGCGCCGAGTCAGCGCGGCGCCGCGCACGAACGCCCCCGGGCCGGCCCGGACCGAGAAGGCTCTGACGTCGCGCGGCAGCGAGGCATCCGGAGCCGGCGGTCCCGCATCGGGCTAGCGCAGCTCGTAGACCCGGTACCTACCCGCGGCGAACCTCAGCCGCGCAAGATCGGCGAGCGCCTTGGTGCGCACGGGGTAGCGGGTGTCCGCGAACAACCAGCGAACGCCGTACTCCTCCTCGAGCCGTCCCAGTGCCGACGACGAGGGCTCGGTGAAGGCACGGTCGTTGTCGCGGAGTCGTGCGGGATCCCAGAAGGGCCCGTTCGCCGAGTTGGTCAGCTCCGTCGAGGGAGCACCGACGGTCTCGGGGGCGATGTAGGCCCAGCCCTCGACGAGCACCCGGCGTTCGGTGTACCCGGCTATCCAGAAGTTCCGGTGGTCGCA
>DATGYO010000047.1:0-2880 GCA_035297905.1 Nocardioidaceae bacterium | reverse complement strand
TGGCGCTGTGGTTCGCCGAGCTCCGGGCTCGGCTGTACGTCGTGGGGGCCACCGGGTCGCAGCGGCCGGCCACGCACGCGCGCTCGAGGTTCATCACGCCTCGGGCCGCACGCCGTAGGGGCGTCGTCCCCGCCGGCTACTGACAACAGAGAGGACGGGCATGGACTACGAGAACCAGTCCCCCGACGCCGGGATGTCCCGGATCTTCAGCCGGGTCAAGTCCGTCCAGGAGAAGTGGCAGCTTCGCGACATGTCGGCCGCGCAGATGCGCGCGGTGCTGGCGGGGGATTGGGAGAAGGTCGCCCCCGGCGCCTTCACCGACGACTACCCGGCGCCGATGGTGGCGAACCGGATCAAGGTCATGTCCCGCGACGTGGCCGCGTCGCTGGCCCCGCTTCCGTCCATCAGCTGCGCCGCCTACAACTCCGCGTCCGACGCGGCGAAGAAGTTCGCCGAGAAGCGCGGCCGGATCGCCATGTCCTACGTCGACGGCTCCGACCTCGACGCGCACATGACGGACTTCGGGACCGGGTTCAACACCTTCGGTCTCGGCGTGTTCTTCATCGAGCCGGACCTCGAGGCGAAGGCTCCGAGGATCCGGGTCCGCAACGGCGCCGACGTCTACTGCGTCTGGGACGCTCAGGGCCGCACGGCTTGGGCGTTCGAGGAGTTCTGCCTGCCGCACTACGAGGTGTCCGCCCTGTTCCCGGGGTCGGCCGACTACCTCGAGAAGGCCGGCAAGACCGAGGGCGTCGTCAAGGTCGTCCGGTACTCCGACAAGGACCGCACCGTCGCGTACCTGCCGGAGTGCCAGAACCACATCCTCATCGACTACAAGGCGCCCATCCCCGGCGAGAGCCAGTACGTCTGCGTCGCCCTCGCGGGCGAGGGGGACACCTTCACCGGCGTCCCGCGTGGTGCGTACGACGACCTCGTGTACCCGCAGATGGCGGACCACGAGTTCAGGATGCTGCAGCTGGAGGCCGCCTCCAAGGCGGTCCAGGCTCCGCTGGCCGTGCCGGCTGACGTCGTCGACGTCCCCTACGGCCCGGACGCGCTGATCCGCACGCAGAACCCCCAGAACATCCGGAGGGTCGGGACCGAGATCCCGCAGGGTGCCTTCGCGGCATCCCAGCTCATCCGGGAAGACCTCGCTGTCGGCGGCATGAGCCCCGAGAGCAGGACCGGCAACATCCAGGCGTCGGTCATCACAGGCAAGGGCATCGAAGCCGCCTCTGCTGGTTACAGCTCCCAGATCGCCAACGCCCAGATCATGATCGCGTTCGCCCTGGAGCAGGCCATCCAGAAGTGCTTCAAGATGGACGAGCACCTGTGGGGCCGGACCAAGAAGTCGGTCCAGGGGACCGAGCAGGGCGCACCGTACATCCTCGAGTACACCCCCTCGAAGGACATCAAGGGCGTCCACTCGGTCGAGATCAACTACGGGTTCCTGTCCGGCATGGCGCCGAACAACGCCCTGGTCTTCGTCCTGCAGGCGCAGGCCGCCGGCCTGATCTCCCGCGACTTCGCCGCCCGGCAGCTGCCGGTGGGGATGAACGTCAACGAGGAGTTCAACAAGATCGACATCGAGACCATGCGGAACTCCCTGATGCAGGGGATGTCCGCGCTGGCTCAGTCGCTCCCGCAGATGATCCAGAACGGCATGGACCCCACGCAGGTCGTCCACGCGCTCGCGCAGATCGTGGTCGGCAAGCAGAAGGGGAAGGCCATCGAGGAGGTCGTCGCTGACGTCTTCGCTCCCAAGCCGCCTCCGCCCGCTCCCGGTACAGAGCCCGGCGTCGCCTCGGACACGGCGCCTGACGCTCCCGGTTCTGATGCGGGCGGAGGCTCCCCACTGGCGCCGGACGGACTGGTGGCCGGCTCGCAGAGCCTAGGCCCGAACGACCGCCCGGACCTGTCGATGCTGTTCGCCGGGCTGAGCTCGGCGGGCAACCCGGTCCTGCAGGGCGGGGTCTCGCGTCAGAACCCGGCCATCGGCCAGTGACGCATCCTCGCCGATCGCAAGACTGCGCGACCTGCGTCCACCACGCGGAGACCCTGCTCGCACTGCGCCGCGTGGTCAGGGGCCTCGACGAATCGGATCTGCGCACGGAGCCGGCTGTCGTTCACGCAATCCATGTAGCTATCGCCGAGATCGGGAGGCTTCACAATGGCGAATGACGCGGGCCACGGCGGCTACCGCCAGCCCTCCCACCCCGCCCCCGTCTCCGGGCCGGGCGCGCACAGCGCCCGCACCGACCGAGGGCCGAAGCAGTACGACGTCACCGGCGGCAGCTACGGCTCCTCGCAGGAGTTCCAGGCCGCGCAGGGCGCATCCCCACTGGCGCCGGCGCCCGGATCCCCGGGCGGCACCGCCCCGGCTGCGGCCGGCCCGGACTTCTCGTCCCTGACGGGCATGTCCGCGCCGACGCAGATGCCGGACACCCCCGTCACCGACGGGGCTGCGGCCGGTCCCGGGCTCGGCCCGGAGGCGCTCGGGGTCAAGGTCGACCCGAACAAGGAGGAGGCGAAGGCGCTAGCCAAGTGGCTGCCCACCTTCATCCAGATCGCTGACAGCGACGGCGCCACGCCGGCGTTCAAGAGGTACGTCCGGGGCATCATCCGCAACCTGTAGGGGGCACAGTGTCGTTTTGGGACACCGTCGGTCACATGGCCGACACCGCAGCCAAGGCGGCCAACCCCCTCCTCGGTGTCTTCGACGCCGCCCGCGTGGCGGCTGCCACCGAGAACCCGAGCGACGGCCCGGACTCCATCGTCGACAACGCCAAGCAGTTCGGCGCCTCGTTCTTCAAGGACAGCCTCGGCACCAAGGTCATGACCTCGGAGCCGGTGAACTCCGTCATGGCCCCGCTCAACTGG
>DATGYO010000046.1:0-12499 GCA_035297905.1 Nocardioidaceae bacterium | reverse complement strand
CGAGATGTTCAAGGAGACCAAGGTCAAGAAGGTCGTCTCGACCTGCGCGCACTGCTTCAACACGCTGAAGAACGAGTACGCCCAGTTCGGCGTCGAGCTCGAGGTCGTCCACCACACACAGCTCCTCAACCGCCTCGTGCGCGAGGGCAAGCTGACCCCGGTGCCGACCAACGGTGGTCCGAAGCGGACGCTGACGTACCACGACCCGTGCTACATCGGTCGCCACAACCAGGTCTACTCCCCGCCGCGTGAGCTCCTGAACGTCATCCCCGACGCAGAGCTGAAGGAGATGCCGCGCAACAGCGAGCGCTCTTTCTGCTGCGGCGCCGGCGGTGCGCGCATGTGGATGGAGGAGACGATCGGCGAGCGGATCAACGTGAACCGCACCAACGAGGCGGTCGAGACCGGCGCCGACCAGATCGCCGTCGGCTGCCCGTTCTGTCGCGTGATGCTCTCCGACGGCCTCACCGCGATGCAGGCCGACGGCAAGGCTCGCGAGGAGGTCGAGGTCCTCGACGTCGCCCAGATGCTTCTGGCGTCGGTGAAGGGCGAGAGCCGTACGCCGGTGGCGGCCGGTGTCTCCGCGAAGGCCGAGCCGTCGAAGGGCGACGTCACCCAGACCCCCAGCACGGTCACCGACACCGCGGCCGTCGGCGCCGCTGCCGCTGCCACGGAGGAGAAGACCCCCGAGGCGAGCAAGCCGTCCGGGTCCGGCTCGCTGTTCGACGCGGCCCCCGAGGCTCCCTCGGCTCCCTCCAAGGCTGCGGAGCCCAGCGGTACGTCGGGCGGCTCGCTGTTCGACACCCCCGCCGAGTCCGCTCCTGCGGAGTCGAAGGGCGGCTCGCTGTTCGACACCCCCGCCGAGTCGGCACCAGCCGAGTCCGAGAAGCCGGCACCGAAGGCCGAAGCCAAGCAGGAGAGCTCGCTGGGCTCCGGCTCGCTGTTCGACACCCCGGCCGACTCGGCACCGACCGAGTCCGCCAAGACCGAGCAGCCGAAGGCAGCACCTGCTCCGCAGGACAAGGCCGAGACCCCCGCATCCGAGGCGAAGACCGAGAGCAAGCCGGCCGAGAGCAACCTCGGCTCAGGAGGTTCGCTCTTCGACGTCGCACCGAGCGAGCCCGAGCCCGCAAAGCCCGCGCAGCCCAAGGCCGCTGAGCCCGCAAAGCCCGCGCAGCCCAAGGCCGCCGAGCCCAAGTCCGAGGAGAGTGCCGGGCCAGCTGAGACCAACCTCGGTTCAGGCGGGTCGCTCTTCGATATCGCGCCGAGCGAGCCAGAGCCCGCGAAGGCCGAGCCTGCTGTGTCGGAGGCTGCCGACCAGGCACCGGAGGACAAGGCCGAGCCTGCCCCCGCCACATCGTCGGGCGAGACGAACCAGCCACAGAAGCCCGAGGGCGGCATCGACGAGAAGAAGTCGCTCTTCGACTTCTAGCGACAACCGCACGACCGTCGTACCGAACGGGCCGCTCCCACCTCAGGGAGCGGCCCGTTCGCCGTCTCACTCCAGGGACCTCACCTCGGCGTCCTCACGCCGGCGACGCGACCAAGATCGTCCATATGGATGGCAATGACACCGGAATCGGAAATCCACCGGCCACAACCATCCACGTGGACGGGAACGACGTGCGACACCGGCAACGCAACGTTCGCAGGGACCGTTGACCACCGGCAGCTTCGGGAAGCTCAGTCGCGGCGACGTCACTGACGACGGTCGGACCGACGTAAGACGTTCGCACGTGCACGATCCTTGCCGTGCCGGGCAGGCAGCCGCCGAGCTACGACCCCATGAGCAGGCGCAGCCCGACCAGGTAGCCGAACCCGACCACCAGGGTGCGGAACAGCGCGGGTGGGAGCCGCCGGCCGATGTGCGCCCCGACCCAACCACCGACCACCGAGCCGACGGCGAGCAACCCCACGACCCTCCAGTCGAGTGGTGCCACCGCGACGAAGACCAGGGTCGCCGCGAGGTTGCCGCACAGGACCGCGACGTTCTTCAGGCCGTTGACCACCTGCAGGTCCTCCTCGAGGCCCAGCCCGAGGAAGCCGACGAGCATGACGCCCTGTCCGGCGCCGAAGTACCCGCCGTACACACCGACCAGCGAGGAGACCCCACCGAGCGCCGGCGAAAGCCTCCCGCCCGGGGAGTCACCATCCTGTGCGTTCACCTCGGCCCGGCTTCGGAGCAACGCGGACACCAGCGGCTGGACGCCGACCAGCGTGGCCGCAAGCAGGACGAGCCACGGCACGACCCGCGCGAAGGCACCGGGCGGGAGAGCAAGGAGGATCACCGCACCGAGCAACGCCCCCGCAGCGCTCGTGACCGCGACGCCGCGCACGAGACCTGTCTTGCCGGCGAGCTCACGCCGGTAGCCCCAGCTCCCACTGAAGCCGGCGGCGACGAGCCCGACGGTGTTGCTGACGTTCGCGACGAGGGGCGGCATGCCTGTCCCGAGGAGGATCGGGAAGCTCACCAGCGTTCCCGCTCCCACCGAGGCGAAGACCAGCCCGGCGCCCAGCCCTGCTCCGATGACGGCAAGGGCGTCGAGGGGTGTCATCGCCCTCAGTCGCGGAGGATGGCGACGTCGCTGACCATCGCGACGTGGTCCCTCATCGCCTCAGCTGCTTCGGCCGGCAACCTGTCGCGGATCGCGTCGGCGATCCTGCGATGACCTTTCAGGGACGCCGCGGGACGGTCCGGCTGGGACAGCGACTCGATCCGGGTCTCCTTGATCAGGTCGCTGATCTCGGCCATGAGACGAGCCAGGAGGGCCGAGTGGCCGGCGGCCGTGACCGCCGCGTGGAACTGCTCGTCGCCGTCGACGCCGCGACCTCCCGCCGCGATGTCACGCTCCATCACGGCGAGTGCCTCCTCGATGGCGGCGACGTCCTCCTCGGTCCGCCGGTCCGCCGCGAGCGCGGCGAGCTTCACCTCGAGCGCCTCGCGGGCGTCGATGATGTCGGGTAGCCGCTGGGCATGCCGTCGCAGCGCCTCGACGAGCTTCGACGAGCCGGTCGACTCGACCAGGATCGCCCCGTCACCGTGACGGACCGAGACCACGCCCACGACCTCCATCGCGACCAGCGCCTGGCTCACCGTGGCGCGGCTGACGCCCAGCCTGGCGGCGAGCTCTCGCTCGGGAGGAAGCCGCTCTCCGACCTTCAGGTCGTTCTCACCGACCCACGCCAGGATCTGGCTCGCGACCTGCTCGTACAGGCGGGGCCGAGCCACCGGGCGAAGGCTGCCGACATCTGACATGGGCGGCAGTGTATTGACATATCGGCCTAGTTGACTATTGGCTAGGCCACTGGTCCGCACATGTGACTGCAGTCACGGGGGATCGATCACCATGTCTCGGGCCAAGCGCCCCTGGAAGCTAGGAAAGCCATGTCTCCAGAGTGGGTATCCATACTCGCGCTCATCGCGCTCTTCGTCGTCGGCACCTTGCTGCCGATCAACATGGGAGCGCTCGCCTTCGTCGCCGCCTGGCTGGTGGGGATGTACTCCCTCAACCTCGAGGAGAAGGAGATCATCGGCGGCATCAGCGGTGACCTCGTCCTGACCCTCGTCGGCGTGACGTACCTGTTCGCGATCGCCAAGAACAACGGCACCGTGGACCTGATAGTTCGGGCCGCCGTGCGGGCAGTCGGCGGTCGCGTCGCCCTCATCCCGTGGGTGATGTTCGGCGTGACCGCACTGCTGACGGCGATCGGCGCCGCGAGCCCCGCCGCCTGCGCCATCATCGGCCCCATCGCGCTCGGGTTCGCCGGCCGCTACAAGATCAACCCGCTCATGATGGGCATGTTCGTCGTCCACGGCGCACAGGCCGGCGGCTTCTCGCCGATCAGCATCTACGGCGTCATCACCAACAGCGTGATGAAGGAGAACAAGCTTCCCGTCGACGAGATGACGATCTTCCTGTCGAGCCTGTTCTTCAACCTCGCCATCGCGGTCGTGCTGTTCTTCGTCCTCGGCGGCCGCGAGCTCTCCTCCCGCCGAATCAGCAACGACGAGCACGACGAGCGCGAGGAGCTCGACGCCGAGTTCCCCTCCGGCGGCACCTCGCCGTCGTCGCCTCAGGGCGGCGTCATGACCCAGACCCGCGGCACCGGCACGGGCACCGGCACCGGCGTGGCACAGAAGGTCGGCGTCGACCAGGTCGTCACCCTCGTCGCGTTCATCGCCGTGGCCGTGGTGTCGCTGGCGTTCGACCGCAACATCGGCTTCACGGCCATCACCGCCGCGGTCCTCCTGGCCTGTCTGTTCCCCTCGGCGCAGAAGAACGCCGTCCAGCAGATCGCCTGGTCGACCGTCCTGCTCGTCGCAGGCGTGAGCACCTTCGCCACCATCCTCAGCACGGCCGGGACCCCGGAGTACGTCGGGAACTGGGCCGCCGGGTTCAGCACCGCGCTGCTCGGCGCCCTGATCCTCTGCTACGTCGGCGGTGTGATCTCGGCGTTCGCCTCCTCCACCGCGCTGCTCCCGATCATCATCCCGATCGCGATCCCGCTGATCGCGCACGGCGACCTGAGTGCCGTGGCAGTGGTGGCCGCCCTTGCGGTGGCCTCGACGATCGTGGACGTCAGCCCGTTCTCGACCAACGGCGCGCTCATGGTCGCCAACCGGCCTGACACCATTGACGAGGAGAAGTTCTACAAGCAGATCCTCGGCTACAGCGCGATCGTGGTCCTCGTCGGCCCGCTGCTCGTGTGGGCCGCGATCGTCGTCCCTGGTTGGGTGTGAGAGGCAGTCCATGAGTGACACCACGGCAGGCCCACTGGCAGGCATCCTCGTCGTCGACCTGACCAGGGCGCTGGCCGGTCCGCACGCGACGATGATGCTCGGAGACCTCGGCGCGCGAGTGATCAAGGTCGAGGCACCGGGCAAGGGTGACGACACCCGCGGCTGGGGTCCGCCGTTCGTGCAGCCTGAGGGCGACGACCCGTCGGACAAGTCGAGGGAGGAGTCGACGTACTTCCTCTCGACCAACCGCAACAAGGAGTCGGTCACGCTCGACCTGAAGGCCGACGAGGACCGCGAGGTCCTGCTCGGCCTCGTCGCTCACGCCGACGTCCTGGTCGAGAACTTCCGCACGGGAGTCCTGGACCGGCTCGGCCTCGGCTTCGAGAGGCTCCAGGAGCTGAACCCGAGGCTGGTGATCCTCTCGATCACCGGCTTCGGGCACGACGGGCCCGAGGGCGGCCGGGCGGGCTATGACCAGATCGCCCAGGGCGAGGCCGGCCTCATGTCGCTGACCGGGTCCGGCCCCGACGACCCGCAGAAGGTGGGCACGCCGATCTCGGACCTGCTCGCGGGGATGTACGGCGCCTACGGGGTCCTCGCCGCCCTCATCGAGCGGGGCCGGACGGGGGTCGGCACCGTCATCCGCACCTCGCTCCTCGCGGCCACTGTCGGCGTGCACGCCTTCCAGTCGACGCGCTGGACGGTCGCCGGCGAGGTGGGCCGGGCCCAGGGCAACCACCACGCCTCGATCGCGCCCTACGGCCTCTTCAGCTGCGCCGACGGCTCGGTCCAGATCGCCGTGGGAAGCGAGGGCCTGTGGCAGAGGTTCTGCGCCGCCTTCGACATCGACCCGGCGACCCCGGGGTTCGCGACGAACAGCGAGCGCGTCGCCAACCGCGACAAGCTCATCGCTGTCATCGAGGAGAAGTTCAGCACCTGGCAGGCCGGCGACCTGCTCGCGCGGCTGGCCGAGGTCGGGATCCCCGCGGGCAAGGTGCGCACCATCGACGAGGTGTACTCCTGGGAGCAGACCATCAGTCAGGGGCTGCTCATCGACGTGGACCACGAGAGCCTCGGCAAGATCCAGCTCGCCGGGCCGCCGCTGCGGTTCTTCGACCGTCAGGGCCAGGAGGTCACCCGGTCCACGCACAAGGCTCCGCCGACGCTCGACGCGGACGGCGCCGGCATCCGCGCTTGGCTCGCCGAGCAGGAGCGCCGCTGACGCTGCGTGACACCACATGACACCACGCCGCACCACGATGACATCGAGTAACGCTTGACATGACGTCACTGTGATGTCATCGTGGTGCGCATGGACATCACACCGTACGTCGACAGCCTCCGGCGGGACCTCGCCGCAGCGGCTGAAGCAGGAGGCCCGGAGGCCAAGGCCGCCGCCGAGCGCCTGTCCCTCGCGCTCGACCCCGCCATGCGCCTCGCGCTGATGGACGCCCTGTCGCAGGCCGCCGCGGAGATCACCAGCGAGCTCCCGGCCGGCTCCGTGGACGTACGTCTTCGTGGCCGCGAGCCCGAGTTCGTGGTCGACGTCCCCACCATGCCGATGGTCGCTCCCACGCCGCCAGGACCTCCCCCGCCACCCGAGCCGGACGAGGCTGACGAGGAGGGCGCGGTCGCCCGGATCACCCTCCGAATCCCCGAGTCGCTCAAGGCCAAGGCCGAGGAGATGGCTGCTCGCAGCGGCCACTCGCTCAACACCTGGCTGGTCACGACGATCCGCAACGCCACCCGCGACCGCGCGGTCAACGTCGACATCGACCTATCGAGCATCCCGTTCTTCGACGACCCCAGTCGTGGTCCAGGCCGCCGCGGCGGACGCCGGATGACCGGCTGGGTCTGAGCCAGACCCCCACACAACACACCCCCTCAACCGACCGGCGCAGCCGCTCGGGCAGCCGAGCACACCCAGAACCAGACCGGAGACGACGATGCACAAGATTTTCCCCACCACCGGCCCCACCTCCCTGTACGTCGAGATCGGGTCCGGCCTGGTGCAGGTCAACGCGACCGAGACCACCGAGACCGAGGTACACGTCGACGGCAAGGACGCCGAGGACACGATCGTCGAGGAACGCGGAGACCAGATCGTGGTCATCGGTCCCCAGCGCCGCGTCGGGTTCTTCGGCTTCGGGGGTGACCTCATGGTCACGGTGAACCTGCCCCTCGACAGCGACCTGGCCACCAAGCTCGGCTCCGCCGCGCTCGTGGCCACAGGGCGCCTCGGCGCCGCGCGGATCAAGAACGGGTCGGGCGACGTACAGGTCGAGGAGCTCACCGACGACGCCGTGATCCAGAGCGGGTCGGGCGACGTCGAGGTGGACAGCTCGCTGGGCGACCTTCGCATCAAGAGCGGGTCGGGACAGGTCCAGGTCGGCAGGGTCGCCGGGTCCACGGTCATCGTCTCCGGTTCGGGCCGCATCACGGTCGGGGAGGCCGAGGACGAGGTCGTGACCAAGACGGGCTCCGGTGACATACGCATCGACGACGTGTCTAACCAGGTGTCGATGACCAGCGGATCCGGCGACCTCGAGGTCGGCAGGATCCGGAAGGGGGTGATGCAGGCGAAGACCGCTTCCGGCGACGTCCACGTCGGCGTCCCCAGCGGCATCCCCGTGTGGACCGACGTCAGCTGCCTCACCGGAAGCGTCCGTTCCAACCTCGAGGGCGCAGGCCAGCCCCAGGAGGGCCAGGACTACATCGAGATCCGCGCGACCACGGTCAGCGGAGACATCAACCTCTCACAGCTCTAGTCACCAACAGACCTCACGAAGGAGCCCCTCATGTCCGAGTACGACCACTACGTCACCTACCGCAACGCCCAGGACCAGATCCGCGAGCGGGTCGCGCAGACCCAGCGCCCGGGCCTACCGGGAGGGCGTCGCCGGCACTCTGGCCGTCACGCCTTGGCGCGCCGCCTCCACTCCATCGCCGACCGCATCGACATCTAACCCGTCAGAGCAGACTCAGAGCAGCCGACCCAGGGGGCCGAGATCCAGGTTCAGGTCCTCCGGGGTCAGCCCGAAGTGCTCCCGCAGCTCGGTCATACGCATGTCGAGCAGCATCAAGGTCTCGCCGAGCCGGTCGACCTCCTCGTCGGAGAGCCCACCGGCGTCGACCCGGCGGATCGCCTGCTTCTCCATCAGCTGCCTGAGCAGCTCGACCAGCGTGAGGACCAGCTGCACCAGGCCCTTCTCGACATTCTCGGGGTCGGCCTCGACACGACGGGAGAGACCGGGTACGTCGACGTGGCGGCCGTCCTCTTCGAAGGGCCACACGTCCTTCTCGGGCGGGACTGTCACGAAAGCTCGTCCTCCTCGGTGAAGCTGAACGGCGGCCAGGGGCCGGTGGTCCGGGAGCGCAGACCCTCCCGGTGCTCGGCCCAGGTGTCGAGAGCCGCCCGCAGGTCGTCGACACCGCCGGCGGGGACCAGACAGGCGACCCGGAGCTCGTCGGAGCCGGGCAACCGGCGGACCTCCCGGCAGTGCGCCGCCACAGCCGATGACAGGTCCTGGAAGAGCTCCTCGATGTGCCGGTGCGCGCCGGCTCGGGACAGCAGGTAGTCGCGGCCCGACCCTCGTGAAGCAGGGGTCTTCGCCGGAGCAGCCTCGTCGACGACGTGCACGAGCAGCTCGACGTGACCACGGACGACCGACAACCGCTTGTCCCAGTCCTCCGCCCGCTCCTCGAGCAGACCGCGGAGCTCCTCGACGGTCTGCACGACAGTGCCGAAGCGGACGGGCAGCGCCGGGCCGCGTTGGGCGACCTCCGTGACGACCTTGCCGAACCCGAGCACCTCCTCGCGGCTGGTCGAAGGCATCTCGTCGCGCTCGTCGTACAACACAGCGACCGAGGGGCCGCTCAGCATCGAGAGGCCGGCCGCTCCACCGGTCGGGGGCGGCGTCCAGTCGGCTTGGACGACGGCGTACAGCAACAGCACGTCACCCCTCCACGGGTCTGCGCGGCTGGCTCAGCCTGATCGACTCGTTGACGGTGTGGGCGGGTGCCAGCACGAGGCGAAGCCCGAGGTACACCAGGTCCACGTCAGCCACGGACAGCACGATGTCTCCGGTGAGCACGACACCGCCGGCGATCAGCCGGTCGATCAGGTCGACGAGCGCCACGTCTTCCCCGGCGCCCACGTGCTCGACGCTCATCCGGCCTCCCGGGCCGTCGTCTCCTCAGGGCCCACGGCGAAGTTGTACGGCGGCCAGGGTCCGGTGACCTCCAGCGTCATGCCCGCCTCGTGCAACGTGTCCGCGAGCTGCTCGGCCACCTTGATGAACGCCTCCATGTGGTCGCGCGCGACCAGGTAGGCGGCGTTGAGGACCATCGGCTCCGACCGTCCCGACAGCGCGGCGTCCTGGGCGGGGTTCGCCACAGCGCGGGTGGCCGCCATGGCCATGGCCTCGTGGGCGTCGAGCACCTTCGCCTGGCGGAGCAGCCGCGACTCCTCCCGGCTCGTCGCCTCCGCCGAACGGCGTCTCAGGTAGTCCCGGCCGCTCGTGGGCCGCTCCTGTGCTGCCGGATCCTGGGCGGCCGCGACGACGTACACCTTGGCGCCGAGCTCGACGTGCCCACGCACGCCCGCGAAGGCGGATCCGAGGCTTTCGTGCTCGCCGCGCAGCGCCGCCTCGAGCGTCGCGAGGTCGGCGTGGATCCCGGGCAGACGCAACGGGAGCACGTCCGCCTGCTCCACGACGGCCTGCAGCACGGCGTGGTGCTGGCTTGCCACGTGCTCGAGCCACCGGGGATCCTCCGCGTGGGCTCGCCACACCTCAGGGCCGTAGGCCTCGGCGCTGAGCTCGCTGGCGAGCGCCGCGATGTCGCCGACGGAGACGACGGAGACGGAAGCACCGTCGATGCCCGCCGGCAACTGGACCGCGGAGGTGGGGTCCACGAGACCGTAGGCATGGACGACGGTGCTCGCATCAGCTCCGCTCATCGCGCTCCCTCTCGCGCTCCCTCTGCCCCTGGGGCTGCTCGACCTGGGCCAGCTTCGCCTCGAGAGCGTCGACACGACGCTGCAGCTCGGCGGTCCGCTCGCCGTCCTGAGCCTCCTTCTCCTCCAGGCTGCTGACGAAGGGGTCGCCCTCCCACCAGTTGATGCCCATCTCGCGGGCGCGCTCGACGGATGCCACCATCAGCCGGATCTTGATGGTGAGCAGCTCGATGTCGAGCAGCCGCACCTGGATGTCGCCGACGATCACGATGCCCTTGTCGAGGACGCGCTCGAGGACGTCGGCGAGACTCTGACCAGACTGCCCCCGCGTGCCGACGAATGTGGGGCCCTGCCGCGGCGCCGGGGGCTGCGGCGAGGACCGCTCCGGATGCGAGTTGCTCACCTCAGTCCTCCACCTGTGCGCGGAGGTAACGACGCAGCCGCTTGTACTCCGTGACGTCACCGTCGCTGTCGACGTGGACGTCGTAGCTGGCGAGTACGTCGGTCGTCTCGGGGATCCTGCCGACCTCGAGAACCTCGACAGTTACCACCCAGCCGTCCTGGTTCTTGCGGATCCCCGTCACGCCCTCCGCCGGGCAGCCGACGAGCTCGGCTACTTCGGTCAGGGCGATCTGGCCCACCTTGCGGAGGGTCAGCTTCTCAGGCATCTGGGTCTCCATCCCGCTGGTCGATCGTCATGCCCGGCTGCGGCGAACCCGCGAGGAGCCGCTGCAGCAGCTCCTCCTCGCGTGCGTCCGCCTCCTCGTCGTCGATCTCGCCGAGCTCCCTCATCGCCTCGATGTCCGCGAGCGCCGCCTGGATCGTCCCGGGGTCGGACCACTGCCGCTCGGCCTCCTGCTGGATCTGCTCGGCGACCCAGGCCACCCCGCGGACGGGGGCCAACGGCCACATGAGCAGTCCGCTGATCAGTCCCATACGAGCTCACCGGTCTGAGCCGCCTCGAGGAAGGAGTACGGCGGTTGCGGCCCGACATACCGGATCCGCATCCGGTCTTCGTTCTGGGCGCGGATCTCCCCGACCGCCTCGTCGAAGGCCTCGCGGGCGTCGCGCTCGACCAGAAATGCGGCGTGCGCGACCTCGTGAGCACCTCCGGGCTCGTTCTCCGCGACAGCCCGGGCGAGAGGGGCGAGCCGGTCGAGGATCGTCATCCGGTCCTCCTCCTGCAGCTCCTCGAGGGCGGCCGCGACCGCCTGACCGAGCTCCACCTGCTGCGCCTGGGAGACCCCCTCAGGGAACGTCCTGAGCTGCTCCCGCGCCTCGACGAGCTCGGGGTGCCGGCGCAGCACCTCACGCAGCGCAGGCTCCTCGTTGTGGAAGGCCTGGACGGTGACCTGGACGAGGCCCTCGAAGAACGCGAGCAGGGACTCCATCGACTCGCGGTCCCGCTCGAGCATCTGTCCCCGCACGACGTCGTCGTCGGGGAGCGCGATGCCGAACTGCATCGGCACGACCGTGGCCTGCTCGGAGAGCGCCTCGAGGACGTGTGCGTGCGCCAGCAGGTCCTTCCGGCCGGCGGGCGCATCGGCGTCGACGTCGCTCACGATCACCGCGAGCTCGCCGTCCGAGACGAACCGCACCTCGCCGTCCTGACGTCCCTTGAGGGGAGGCTGCGGGGCGTCAGCCGTGGTCACGCCGTACAAGTGGACGACCACTGTCAGGTCTCCTCCGACTGCTTCTCGCGCTCACTGGACTTGCGCGGGGGCCGGCGGCTCGACGACGTCCTGCTGCTGGAGCTGGTCCGCTTGCGGGACTCCTCTTCCTCTTCCTCCTCGTCGCCGCCGCCGAGGAAGCCCGAGAGCTTCTCCTTGGCGCCCTCGAGCGCTCCGGACGTCTTGCCCTTGGCTCCGGCGCTCGAGATGTCCTCCATCAGCTCGGGGATGCCGCTGGTCTGGGTCTCGGTGAGGTCCAGACGGTTCACGGCCTCGGCGAACCTCAGGTAGGTGTCGACGCTCGCAATGACGATGCGGGCGTCGATGGTGAGCAGCTCGATGCCGACGAGAGAGACCCGGACGTACAGGTCGATGACCAGACCCTTGTCGAGGATCGTGTCGATGACGTCGGCGAGCCCACTCGGGGCCGGGCGGTTGGCGTACCCACCGCCCGAGCGATGTTGTGTGACGGTCATGCGGTCTTGCCTTTCGGTCGGAGGTTCACTCCGGAGAGGCGGGCATGCCCGCCTCTCCGCGGTTCAGGAGATGGCGACGGATGTAGGCGCGGTTGGCGCCCAGCGACTTCGCGAGGGTGGACTTGTTCGCGCCGGTGAAGTAGCCGATGCACCAGTCGAGCTGCTGCAGGGCGTCCTCCATGGCAGTGCGGTACTTGTCGACCTCTCGCATCAACCGCTCGACCTCGAGCTCGAGCTCTTTGACCCGGTCCTCGTCCGACGCCATGGCTTAGCTCGCAGCAGCCTTCGAGGCGGCCTTCTTCGCCGGCCGCCTCCTCGTGCTGGTCTTCTTGGCGGCGGCCTTCTTCGCTGCGGCCTTCTTCGGAGGGGCGCTCTTCTTCCGAGCAGCAGGCTTCTCCTCCGGCGCTTCCTCCTCGCCTTCCTCCTCGGGAGCCTCCTCCTCGGGCGCCTCCTCCTCGGAGGTTGCCTCTTCCTCGGAGGACTCCTGGTCCTCGGGACCCTCCTGCTCCTCCGGCTCTTCCTCGTCGGCCTCGCTCGGCTCCACGACCTGACCCTCGTGGATCTCGCCCTGCCAGCCCTCCAGCTCGTCCTGGTGCAGGATCGTCTGGGTGCTCACGTGACGGGCGAAGTGCTTCAGCTCGAGGCGTGCTCGTCT
>DATGYO010000045.1:0-18470 GCA_035297905.1 Nocardioidaceae bacterium | reverse complement strand
CACACGTGGGCCATCGCCGTAGGGACACCGGCGGAGGCCATGACCTCCTTGGCGAAGGCCTTGGACCCCTCGAGCCGGGCGGCCTCCCGCGACGGGCCGAAGCAGTCGATGCCGCGGGCTCGCACGGCGTCGGCGACCCCTGCGACGAGTGGCGCCTCGGGCCCGATCACCACCAGGTCGATGCCGAGGCCCTCGGCGAGGTCGGCGACCGCCGTACCGTCGTCCGGCTTCACGTCGTGGAGCTCGGCCACAGCCGCGATGCCGGGGTTGCCGGGTGCCGCGTGCAGCTCGGTGACCTCGGGGTCTCGGGAGAGGGCCAGGGCCAGGGCGTGCTCACGGCCGCCGCCACCGATGACAAGGACCTTCACGGCTCGGGACCTCAGCTCTCGCGCAGGATCACGGTCTGCTCGCGGCCCGGACCGACCCCGACCGCCCAGAACGGAGCCCCCGACATCTCCTCGAGCGCCTTCACGTAGACCTGCGCGTTCTTCGGCAGCTCCTCGAAGGTGCGGCAGTGCGAGATGTCCTCGTTCCAGCCCTCGAAGAACTCGTACACCGGCTCGGCGTGGTGGAACTCCGACTGCGTCATCGGCATCTCGTCGTGCCGCACCCCGTCGATCTCGTAGGCCACGCACACCGGGATCCGCTCCCAGGCGCCGAGGATGTCGAGCTTGGTGAGGGCGAACTCGGTGAGGCCGTTGATGCGAGCGGCGTAGCGCGCGATGACCGCGTCGTACCAGCCGCAGCGGCGGTTGCGCCCGGTCGTCGTGCCGAACTCCGCGCCGAGGTCGCGCAGCCTCTCGCCGTCCTCGTCGAGGAGCTCGGTCGGGAAGGGGCCGGCGCCGACGCGGGTGGTGTACGCCTTGACCACGCCGATCACCCGGTCGATCCGGGTCGGGCCGATGCCCGCGCCGGCACAGACGCCACCCGCGGTCGGGTTGCTGGACGTGACGAAGGGGTAGGTCCCGTGGTCGACGTCGAGCATCGTGGCCTGGGCGCCTTCGAACAGGACCGTCTTGCCGTCGTCGAGGGCGGAGTTCAGCACGCGCGAGGTGTCGGCGACGTACGGCTTGAGCCGCTCGGCGTACTCCCCGATCTCCTCGATCACCGCGTCGACCTCGATCGCGCGGCGGTTGTAGACCTTCACGAGCAGGTGGTTCTTCTGCTCGAGCGCCGCCTCGATCTTCTGCCGCAGGATCTTCTCGTCGAAGATGTCCGCGACGCGGATCCCCATGCGGTTGATCTTGTCGGCGTACGCCGGACCGATGCCCCGACCCGTCGTACCGATCTGGTTCTTGCCCAGGAAGCGCTCGGTGACCTTGTCGATCGTCGTGTGGTACGACGTGATGAGGTGCGCATTGCTCGACACCAGCAGGCGGCTCGTGTCGACGCCACGGGCGTCGAGGCCGTCGATCTCGGTCAGCAGGACGCGGGCGTCCACGACGACCCCGTTGGCGATGACCGGGGTCACGCCGGGGGTGAGGGTGCCCGACGGGAGCAGGTGGAGGGCGAACTTCTCACCGTTGACGACGATGGTGTGGCCAGCGTTGTTTCCGCCCTGGTACCGGACGCAATAATCGATGGAAGCGCCGAGCTGGTCGGTCGCCTTCCCCTTACCCTCGTCACCCCACTGGGCGCCGACTAGGACAATCGCGGGCATTGAGGTACCCCTTCTCGCTGGCCGAACGGGTCGGTTCCGGTCCTACCGACCTTGGGCGGATGTGGCCGGGGCGACGCGGCCAGGCAACGAAGAAGCCCCGGTTGTGCAACAGCACCGGGGCTCTTGCGACAGAACGATAACAGAGCGTCAGGCGCCCCCTGTAGGGTCCGCCCCGTGGACCCCATGCTGCTGATCACCAACGCCGACGCCGGCACGACCGACACCGAGAACGTCGAGAAGGCGCTCTCCGTGCTCCGCGCCGCCGGCGACGTGGAAGTGTGCGCCACGTCCAACCCGGGCGAGCTCGATGGCGTCCTCCACCGGCGCGGGAGCCGTCGGGTGGTGGTCGCCGGCGGTGACGGGAGTCTGCACGCGGTGGTCGCAGCGCTGCACCGGCGGCAGGAGCTCTCCGCCACGATCCTCGGCCTGATCCCGCTCGGCACGGGCAACGACTTCGCCCGAGGGGTGGGCATCCCGCTCGACCCCGAGGAGGCGGCCCGGCTGGTCGTCAAGGGCGATGTCCGCCCGATCGACCTGATCGTGGACTGCGTCGGGAGCGTGGTCGTCAACAACGTGCACATCGGCGTCGGCGCCCAGGCCAGTCGCAAGGCGAAGAAGTGGAAAGAGCGCCTGGGCCGGGTGGGCTATCCGATCGGCGCGCTCCTGGCGGCGGTCAACCCGCCGTTCGTGCGCCTGCGGATCGAGGTCGACGGCGAGGAGGTCGCCGACTTCGCCCACCCCATCCTGATGGTCGCCATCGGCAACGGCCCGACGATCGGGGGCGGCGCGGAGATCACGCCGGAGGCCACGCCGGAGGACGGCAAGATGGATGTGATGGTGTCCTTCGCGATCGGCCCGGTGGCCCGGCTCGGCTGGGCGCTGGGGTTCCACAGGGGCGAGCACCACGAGCGCGAGGACGTGAAGTACGTCCGCGCCTCGACGGTGTCCATCAGCGGCCAGAACTTCTACTGCAGCGCCGACGGCGAGGTCTACGGACCAGAACGCCACCGCACCTGGCGCGTCGAGCCCGCCGCGCTCCGGATGTCGCTGCCGGGCTGACCGCAGGCAGGCTCAGATCCACCCTCGGCGTACCGCCTCCACCCCGGCCTGGAACCGGGACGCCGCGCCGAGCTCGTCCATGAGGTCGGCCACCCGCCGCCGGACGGTCCTCAGGCTGACGCCGAGGACGCGTGCAATCTGCTCGTCCTTGGCGCCACTGGTCAGCTGCTGCAGGAGCAGGCGGCGCCCTCCCGCCGGGTCGTCGCCCTCGCCTTCCAGACCGGGCACGGCCATGGCGTGCTCCCACACGGTGTCGAACAGGGTCCGCAGAGCTCCGACGAGGGAGTGCTCGCGTACGACGAGCCGCCGGCCCGTGTCGAGGCCCCACCGGTCGGACATGAACACCGACGAGTCGCCGAAGATCCCCATCCGCGTCGGCACGGAGGCCACGATCCGCACCCGCTCCCCCGCCTCGGCGCGGGCCCGGAGCTTGTCCGGCGCCTCCTCCAGCACGGTGGCCGGGTAGATCGCCCGCGACTCGTACCCGGACTCGATCAGCTCGCGCACCAGGGCGTCGAGCCGGGGAGCCGTCGGCAGGCGCCACTGGTCGGGCCGGAACCACCTCAGGTCGCCTGAACCCTCGGTGGCCAGCCTCCGGACCAGCGCCAGCACGTCGCCGTCCTGGACGGCCCGGACGTCCACTGCGTCACCCATGTCGCGCGACAGCGACGTGTGGTCCGCGACCAGCGAAGGGATCAGGTTGCGCAGACCGTCGATCTGCTCGTACTCGCGGCGCAGCTGCCGGGTCCTGGTGGTGATGATCCTGCCCAGGACGTGCGCTGGTGGTGCCGCGGCGACCATGCCGTCCGAGAGCTGCACGAGGCCGGCCGACTCCAAGCGCGCGAGCACCTCGTCGATAGCTTCCGCAGACAGGCCGGCCAGCTCGGCGAGCCGCAAGCGGTAGGCGCCGGAGGCGCGGAGGATGATGCGGTAGACCCGCTCGTCACCTGGGAGTAGACCAGCTACTCCGAGAGGGAAGCCCGCCGCGTCCGCTTTGCCCGTCATAGTCGGCAGGATAGTGCCACTGACACTAATGGGTCAGGTCATGTCCCCTCTTCGCTGCCAGACTCTTTACGGAAGAACGGCCGAGGCTACGGGGACGAGCGCCGCGGCCGGTCACTTCAAGTCGGAGCGCCGGAATCGCAGCAGGGGACGATTCCGGCGCTCCGCCCATGTCCGGGCGGCGCTGTCCGGGGGCTGCTCCGCTCGCTCCACCCCCAATTCGCTGTAACACGGGGTTATGGACGCTGCACTTGCGGCGTGCCACTCGGGAAGCGTCCACAGGACGTGGGAAGTACGACGGCCGTCAGGTCCACATGGCATCACCGAAGCGCCGAAGCGTCGCCGCGAACTCCTCGTGCAGCCTGCGCAAGGTCGCTCGACGCGTAGGCCCGAACATCTCCCGCCAGATCACCCGCGACATGCCGTAGCCGCCATTGGCCCGCCGGACCCAGTCCTCCCGCTGCTTCTCCCTCCAGAGCACGACCTCGGGGGATTCGTCCGCGACTCCGCCGCGGTCGCGCCCGACGTACTTGATGTGACCGTCGAACTCGAAGAGGTGGCGACCGACCCGAAGGTCGATCTCGGCACGCTTCCCGCCCTCCACGATGACGAACTGCGACTCCGGGACGCCGATCTGAAGCTCGAGCACCATGAGCCGGAGCAGGGACTCGCCGATCGTCTGCGCGCCTCCGTCGGCGACTTCGACGGCTGCACGGGCCGCGGTCACCCGCGGCCAGCAGCCCATCCCCTCGAGCGAGGCGGCCAACTCCTGGCGTGTGGCGCCGAGTCGCAAGGCCGCGTCCGCGGCGACCACCCCGTCCTCGAACCCGTGCTCCCGCGCCACATCGAGGGCCGTCCGAGCCGGCCTCGTCACCTGCAACCCTTCGACGACGACCAAGTCGGTGTCGTCGAACGAGCCGAGATGGTGCTTCACCCCGCTCTCGGTGCGAGATCCGCGTACGCCGGGACGAGTGACATGTGCGAGCTCACGCCACCTGGGCCGCAACGGCATCCCGAGCACCACCGCCGCTGACCCGTGGCTGACCACGGCGTGGCGAGTCAGCGAAAGGCTCACCGCCCTCACTTTGAACAGGTAGCGGCCGTCATCGTCCAGGGACTCCCACAGAGCACGTTCGGCATAGCAGCCGCGGCGCACCACGACCCATGCGCCGCGATGCCCGGTAAGGGTCTTCAGCTCGCGCTCGGTGTAGCCGCAGTCTGCTGCGTCTCGTCGGGTGAAGACGCCAGCGTTGGCGGAGGCACGTGCTCGAAGGTCTGGCCGCATGCGGCGACTCTGGCGTGCGGCGGCGACTGCGGCCGCCCGTAGCGCTGTAGGCGGTGGACGACGGCCGTCGTCTGGCAGCTGTGGACGTCATGAGGCCGGCACCCCAGGCGTCGGAGACGCATCCTCGTGACCTGACTCTCGTGTTGCGACGATGGCTCGCGCGCCAGGCGCGGGTCGGGGGCGACTCCCGCGGGGCTAGATCGAAGGCTCTCCGCCGAGAAGCTCGTCGTACGCCTGTGGGCTCGAGTCGCGCAGGAACTCCGAGCAGCGCTGCGCCTCCGGTGCCTCGCCGATCCGCTCCGCCGCACGCGCAAGGGACGCGAGTGCGCGCAGGAAGCCACGGTTCGGCTCGTGCTCCCACGGAACGGGGCCGTGCCCCTTCCACCCGTTGCGGCGGAGGAGGTCGAGGCTGCGGTGGTACCCGACACGGGCGTATGCGTACGCGGTCACGTCATCGACCGAGCCGTCGGCCAGAGCGATCTCCGCGAGCGTGGCCCAGGCCAGGGGCGACTCCGGGTGGGCCCGGACAACCTCGTCGGCCGGCGTACCGGCTGCCAGCTCGGAGGCTGCAGGGTCCTCGGGAAGGTGAGTGGGCGGAGGTCCGGCCATCAGGTCGTTGAAGGTCATGCCGCCATTGTGCAGACGGGTGGCCGCCGCCTTCGCGGCGACCACCCGTTACGGGCCCGTCTGACCCAGCGCTGTTGACGCTTCCCAAGCCGTATGCCGCTTGTGAAGCGTCCATAACCCCGCGTTACTGCCAGCGGGGGAAGGGGTGGAGCGAGCCGGGGGGGCGGGTGGAACCAGGTGCTACTGGGAGACCGAGGTGCCGGCGCTGCGGAGGTTCTCGCACGCCTCGACGACCCGGGCGGCCATCCCTGCCTCGGCGGCCTTGCCCCACGAGCGCGGGTCGTACATCTTCTTGTTGCCGACCTCGCCGTCGATCTTCAGGACGCCTTCGTAGTTCTGGAACATGTGACCCGCCACCGGCCGGGTGAAGGCGTACTGGGTGTCGGTGTCTACGTTCATCTTCACCACGCCGTAGTCGACCGCTGCGGCGATCTCCTCCGCCAGCGAGCCGGAGCCGCCGTGGAACACGAGGTCGAACGGCTTCGCGCCGGCGTCGAGGCCGAGCTTCTCGCAGACGGCCTCCTGCGCGTGCTTGAGGATCTCGGGACGCAGCTTCACGTGGCCGGGCTTGTAGGCGCCGTGCACGTTGCCGAAGGTGAGGGCGGTCATGTAGCGCCCCTTCTCGCCGGTGCCGAGCGCCTCGACGGTGGCGAGGGCGTCCTCGGGCGTCGTGTAGAGCTTCTCGTTGATCTCGCCGACGATGCCGTCCTCCTCACCGCCGACGACACCGACCTCGATCTCGAGGATGATCTTCGCCGCGGCCGCCTTCTCGAGCAGCTCCTGCGCGATCTGCAGGTTCTCGTCGAGCGGTACAGCCGAGCCGTCCCACATGTGCGACTGGAACAGCGGGTCCTGGCCGTTTTTCACCCGCTCGACGGAGATGTCGAGCAGCGGCCGGACGAACTTGTCGAGCTTGTCCTTGGGGCAGTGGTCGGTGTGCAGCGCGACGTGGACGGGGTAGCTCTTGGCGACCTCCGCTGCGTAGGCGGCGAAGGCCACTGACCCGGCCACCATGTTCTTCACGCTCGGGCCGGAGAGGTACTCGGCGCCACCCGTGGAGACCTGGACGATGCCGTCACTGCCGGCGTCGGCGAAGCCCTTGAGGGCGGCGTTCAGGGTCTGTGAGGACGTCACGTTGATCGCCGGGTAGGCGAAGGACTCGCGCTTCGCCTTGTCGAGCATCTCGGCGTAGACCTCGGGGGTCGCGATAGGCATCGAGCTGGTCTCCTGTGTCAGACGGCGGTTCGAGACCGGCGGTGTCCGGCCCTCACGGCCACTCTAGAAGCCCCCGCGCCACAGCGGCGACCCCTGGCCGGAAACCCTCGGGATTGCGCGCGAGCCGGCCTGTGAGGACGCAGTCATCCGGAGGCCCGCTCCTCCTCACGCACCTGCTCCGCCGGCTCGCGTCCCGGAGTTGCGAGGTCGAAGCGACGGATCGCGACGCGGAACACCAGGTAGTAGATGGCGGCGTAGCCGAGCCCGATGGGCACCAGCCACAGCGGCTGCGTCGCCGTCGTGAAGTTCAAGGCGTAGTCGATGAAGCCCGCCGAGAAGCCGAACCCGTCCTTGACCCCCAGGGCGTTGACCAGCGCGAGCGAGGTCCCGGTCAGCACGGCGTGGATCAGGAACAGCGGCCAGGCCACGAACATGAAGGCGAACTCGAGCGGCTCCGTCACCCCGGTGAGGAACGAGGTCAGCGCACCGGACAGCATGAGACCGCCGACGACCTTGCGCCGGTCCGGCCTCGCCTCGTGGTAGATCGCCAACGCCGCTGCGGGAAGCGCGAACATCATGATCGGGAAGAACCCCGTCATGAACGACCCGGCCGTCGGGTCGTCGGCCAGGAAGCGAGCGATGTCGCCGTGGACCACCTCGCCGCTGCTGGTCTGGAAGTCGCCGACGACGAACCAGGGCACCGAGTTCAGGATGTGGTGGAGGCCGAACGGGATGAGCAGCCGGTTCGCGAACCCGTAGACGCCGGCTCCCGCGATGTCGTTCTGCACCAGCCACTCGCCGAGGGAGATCAGCCACCGGTCGAACGTCGGGTAGATGAACGACAGCACGACCCCGAGCAGCAGCGTGACCAGTGCGGTGATGATCGGAACGAAGCGCCGTCCGCCGAAGAAGGCGAGGTACGTCGGGAGCTTGACCCGGTAGAACCGCTGCCACAGCAGCGCCGTGGTGAGGCCGACGAGGATTCCGCCGAAGACGCCGTACTCGACCTCCCCGCCGGCCCGGATCTCATGGGCCGGGAGGACGTGGGGCGACATCGCAACCGTCACGGCGTCGAACACCAGGTAGCCGACGACCGCCGCAAGGGCCGTGGAGCCGTCGGACTTTCGCGCGAAGCCGACGGCGACGCCGACCGCGAAGAGGAGTCCGAGGTTCGTGAAGAGCGCGCCACCGGCGGCCGCGAGCACGGAGGCGACCGGCTCGAGCCACGGCCAGTGGGAGGCGAGCGCAAGCCCCGTGTCACCGGCTCCGAGCATGTCCGGCTGCCCCAAGCGGAGCATGAGCGCCGCGACCGGCAAGGCCGCGATCGGCAGCATGAGACTTCGGCCGAGCCGCTGTAGAACACCGAGTCCCGCCTTGGGCACGGCGATGCGCCGCGAGCGGTCCCCCGTGGGCTCTGCGGTGCTCATCGCCCTCCACGCGCTTCGACTTCGAATTCTGAACCTGACAGTCCTCAACTACCGGCCGGGTGTCAAGGACCCATGTTGCCCCCATGGGATCACGTCGATACGTCCCGGAGTGGGGTGGTCTAATGGGTGACATGAGCCAGGCAGAGCGGATCGTCGAGGGGCTCGGCGGCCGGGGGAACATCGTCGAGGTCGAGGCGTGCATCACCCGGTTGCGAACCGAGCTCGCGGACACTTCGCTCGTGAACGAGCAGGCGCTCAAGGACGCCGGCGTGCATGGGGTGATGCGCGCTGGGGCGGTGGTGCAGGTCGTGGTCGGTCCGGATGCGGACACCCTGGCCAGCGACATCGAAGACCTGCTCTGATGCTGCAGGTCCTCTCACCGCTCGCGGGCCACAGCGTCGCGGTGAGCGACATCCCGGACCCTGTGTTCGCGAAGGGCCTCGTGGGCCCCGGCGTGGCCGTCCTGCCTCGGCCCGGTCGGCAGACCTCTGCGGCGCCGATTGCCGGCACGCTGGTGAAGCTCCTCCCCCACGCCTTCGTCGTGGCCGACGACGCCGAACACGCCGTGCTCGTCCACCTCGGCATCGACACGGTGCACATGGAGGGCGACGGGTTCACACTCCTGAACGAGGAAGGCGAGCGGGTCGAGGCAGGCGACGAGGTCGTCGCGTGGGACCCGGCGTACGTCGAGCAGTCGGGCCGGTCGTCGGCCTGCGCGGTCGTCGTGCTCGACTGCGATCCCGCGGATGTGGTGCGCCGGCCCGTCGACGTGGACGTCGAGCAGGGCGACCTGCTGCTCGAGGTCGACTGCTAGCCGCGCCAGGAGTTGAGCGCGCTGAAGTCGGCGTGCTGCCGGACCCAGGCGTGCATCGCGATCGCGGCTGCGGCCGAGGCGTTGATCGACCGGGTCGAGCCGAACTGTGCGATCGAGAACGTCCCGTCGCAGGCCTCTCGTGCCGCGTCGGACAGCCCGGGCCCCTCCTGCCCGAACAGCAGGCAGCAGTGCCGCGGGAGCTCCAGCGTCTCGATCGGGCGCGAGCCGGGAAGGTTGTCGATGCCGAGCAAGGTGACGCCCTGCTCGTGGAGGTGGACGGCGAGGTCCTTCGCCGTCTCGTGGTGCCGGATGTGCTGGTAGCGATCGGTCACCATCGCGCCTCGCCGGTTCCATCGCCGGTTGCCGACGATGTGCACCTCCTTGGCGAGGAACGCGTTGGCGGTGCGCACGATCGTCCCGATGTTGAAGTCGTGCTGCCAGTTCTCGATCGCGACATGGAAGTCATGGCGCCGGGTGTCGAGGTCGGCGACGATCGCCTCCATCGTCCAGTAGCGGTACCTGTCCACGACGTTGCGCCGGTCACCCTCGGCGAGCAGCTGCGCGTCGTACTGCTCACCCTTCGGCCACTCGCCCTGCCACGGACCGACCCCGACCTCGGCCGGCCCGTGCGGCATCGGGTCGTACGGCGCCCTGGGCTCGACCTCGGGCTGGGGCTCACTCTCCTGCACGGCGACGATGCTAGGCGAGGAGTCCAGAGTGTCAGGTCTGGGCCGTTACCCTTGCCCGGTGACTGATCTTGTGCCGACGCTCGTAACCCCCATGCTGCTCGGCATCGACTGGCTGGACCCGGAGTACCTCCTCAACCAGTTCGGGGACTACGCCCTGTGGGGCGCCGCCGCGGTGATCTTCGCCGAGTGCGGGCTGCTGATCGGTTTCTTCCTGCCCGGGGACTCCCTGTTGTTCACCGTGGGCCTGCTCGTCGCGCAGGGCAAGATCTCCTACCCGCTGTGGGTCTGCTGCCTGGTGCTCACAGTGGCCGCCCTCGTCGGAAACGCGTGCGGCTACTACATCGGCGAGCGCGCCGGACCCAAGATCTTCCACCGGGAGGACTCGCGGCTGTTCAAGAAGGAGTACGTCGACAAGACCCACGCCTTCTTCGAGAAGTACGGCAACCGTGCCATCGTGCTCGCGCGCTTCGTTCCGATCGTCCGCACGTTCATCACCGTGATGGCCGGCGTGGGCACGATGGGCTTCCGCCGGTTCATGGTCTACTCCGCCCTCGGTGCGGTGCTGTGGGCGACCGGCGTGACCATGCTCGGGTACGCCCTGGGCAACGTCGCCTTCGTGAAGAACAACCTCGAGATCATGCTGCTCGCGATCGTCGCGATCTCCGTGCTGCCGATCGTCCTGGAGTACCTCCGGCACCGGGCGGCGCAGAAGATCGCCGAGGTCACCGAGGACTAGCTCCGGCGCATCCCCAGGTCGCTGGGCAGCGGCACCGGGTCTCCGACCGGCTCTCCCGGTCTGCGTGGTTTTCCGGCGTTCGACTGACGACGCGAAAAGCCCGTGTTGTACTACTTCGGGCCCCGTGTCGGCGGCCGGTTCGTACACCTCGGGGGATCCTTCATGCGTCACATGGCCCGGCTTGGCGTGCGCGGAGCGCGCCCTCTCGCTGCGCTGCTGCTGATCCCGCTGGCGGCCTGTGCCGCCCCCGCAGCGGGCACCGCGGCCGTCCCGAGACCCACGACGCTCACCGCACACGCGGCCGGCCCCACCGCGTCCCGCACGCCCTCCGGCACGCCTTCCGAGGCGCAGAGCCCGGAGGCGTCCAAGGCCGAGGCCAAGGTGAAGCCCACCAGGCGACCGGACCGGCATCGCGGCCCGGACCGGCGACCGAACATCTTGTTCATCAGCACCGACGACCAGGCCGACTACGACCTGCGGTGGATGCCCAACACGCGCCGCCTGATCGCCGACCAGGGCGTGTCGTTCACCGACTTCGTCTCACCGCACCCGCTCTGCTGCCCGGCGAGGGCGATGATGCTCACCGGCCAGTACGCCCAGAACAACGGAGTCCGCCACAACGAGGGACCCTACGGCGGCTACAAGCGCTTCCACCCCAGGCACACGGTCGCCACGTGGCTGCACAGGGCCGGCTACCAGACCGCCTTCGTCGGCAAGTACCTCAACGGCTACGAGCACAGGGCACGTGGCCGCGAGCGGGGCTGGGACATCTGGAACCCCACGATCCGGGGCGTCTACCGCTACTACGGCTACACGATGTACGACAACGGCCACCCGAGGTACTACGGCGACGTCCACAACGCCGACCTGGTCGGTGCCAAGACCGTCGACTACATCAAGCGGCTCGCCAAGAGCGACAAGCCGTTCTTCATCTGGTCCTCTCAGGTCGCCCCGCACGGCGCCTGCGTACCCAGCGAGGAGCTGACCTGCTGGTCGCCGCCGGTGCCCGCCCACCGGCATGCGCTGATGTTCGCCGACGCCACGCCGCCGTCGATGAGCGACCCGTCGTACAACGAGGCCGACGTCGGCGACAAGCCTGGCTACGTCCGGCACAAGGGCCCGGTGCTCGACGCGCACATGCGCAACTACTTCGTCTCCCGCATCCGGTCCCTCCAGGCAGTCGACGAGGCGGTCGAGCGGGCAGTCGCTGCGCTGAGGCAGGCCGGCGAGCTGGACAACACCATGATCGTGTTCACCTCCGACAACGGCTACCTGCTCGGCGAGCACAGGCTGGCCACGAAGAACGTCGGCTACGAGCAGGCTCTCCAGGTCCCGCTGCTCGTTCGCGGACCAGGCATACCGGCCGGCGTCGAACGGGACACCGCGGCCGGCACCCTGGACCTCGCGCCGACCTTCCTGGACGCCGCCCACGCCGATGCGGACATCACCGTCGACGGCCTCAGCCTGCTGCCGGCTGCGCGGGACGGCGCCGGGGTCGACCGCGACACCATGCTGCTCCAGTCCGGCCCGGTCACCGACGCGGACCTGCCGTACGGATGGTTCTACCGAGGCGTGCGGACCGCCCGGTACACCTACCTCTACTACCCCGCGACCACCGAGGCGGAGCTGTACGACCGCAAGCTCGACCCGCACGAGCTCACGAGTGTCTCCGGTGACCCCCGGTACCGGGCCGTCGAGGCCGAGCTCGCCGCCCGGGTCGACGCCCTCGCCTCCTGCAACGGAGCGGACTGCCGCCGGACGTTCGGGCCGGTGCCGGGCCCAGCGGAGTAGCACGAGGCTGACGGCGACCCGTTGGCCGTCGTCGCCACCAAAGTGGTCACAGCCGACAGCTCCGGAGGCCAGAGATCTGTCGTCTTTGACCACTTTCGACGCCCGCGGCTGGACGGCTCTTCCGCAGGCGCCTGGGAGGGAGAACCGGGTGCCGAGAGATCTGCGGCCCTACGCGTGGCTGCTCAGGACAGGCCGAGCTCGTCGAGCCCGTAGGCGTAGACGTAGTCGCACCCCTCCGACTCGACCCGCTCCTTGGCTCCCGTGGCACGGTCCACGATCACGGCCACCCCGACCACGTCGGCGCCTGCCTCGCGCAGCGCCTCGACCGCGGTGAGCACCGAGCCACCGGTCGTGGAGGTGTCCTCCACGGCGAGGACCCGGCGGCCCTTGACGTCCGGGCCCTCGATACGGCGCTGCATGCCGTGGGTCTTCTCGGCCTTGCGGACCACGAAGGCGTCGAGCTTGCGTCCGGCGTCGGCTGCCGCGTGCAGCATCGACAGGGCGACCGGGTCGGCCCCGAGCGTCAGTCCGCCGACGGCGTCGTACTCCCAGTCCTTGGTGAGCTCGAGCATCACGCGGCCCACGAGCGGGGCAGCCTCGGCGTCGAGCGTGACACGGCGCAGGTCGACGTAGTAGTCGGCCTCCTTGCCGGAGGAGAGGGTGACCTTGCCGTGGACGACGGCCTTGGTCTTGATCTGGTCGAGGAGTGCGTCGCGGTCGGTCATGGACAGCGACTCTAGCCAGACCGGCGGCGGCTACTTCTTCTCGGCCTCGGTCTTCTTCTCGACGGAGAGCAGGTGGCCGAAGGCGACCATCCGGTTGTCGGTGTGGAACAGCTCCGAGCAGGTGGTGAGCGTGATCAGCCGCTGGCCCGGCTTCTGGGAAGGAGGCTGCACCCCGCCGTCGGGGTTGGTCGGCAACGGGTCGACGACCCAGATGCTGGTGAACGGGACGATCAGCGTGTTGGGGTCCGTGTCGAGCACGTAGGTGTAGATCGCGTCCTTGGTCTCGACGATCACCTTGTGACCGGGCCGCAGCCCCGGCATGTTGCGCAGCGGTTCGCCGTGGGTGACCCGGTGGGCTGCGAGCGCGTAGTTGCCCTTCTGACCCGGGCCGGCGGAGTCCGGGAAGTGGCCGTAGCCGGAGGCCAGCTCCTTCTCGCCGACGCCCTCGAGCACCGGCACGACGTAGTCGTCACCGAAGGCGGGGATCCGGATCAGCGCCGATGCCTTGCCGAGCGGCACACTGGCCGAGCTGTCCGCCGCCTTGCCACCGACCGTCGTCTCCGGTGCCACCGACCAGTCGCGCTGGAGGCCCTGCACGAGCTGCTGCTGGGTGTGTCGGGAGACGTAGTTCGTGCCGTAGAACTGCCATCCGACGTAGCCGAGCATCCCGAGCCCGCCGAGCACGAGCAGGATGCCCAACCAGAACGTGACCCCCCGCCGCGCACGGCGGGGCTCGGGCGGCGCTGCGGTGGCGGTCTCCTGGGTCACGCCCCCATCATGGCGGACGCCCCCGACTACAGTCGCGGTATGTCACCAATCGACCCGGTCGATCAGACGGAACACCAGCGGCAGGACCGGCTCGCGGAGCGGCTCCGCGGCATCCCCGGCACGATCTTCTCGGAGATGTCGGCGCTCGCTCTACGAACCGGGGCGCTCAACCTCGGGCAGGGCTTCCCCGACCGAGACGGTCCGAAATCGGTCGTGGAGGCGGCCGTGACGGCCCTGCGCGAGGGGCGGAACCAGTACGCCCCGGGCATCGGCGCCCCCGAGCTCCGTGCGGCGATCGCCGGCCACCAGGCGCGGCACTACGGCTTCGAGCTCGACCCTGACCGGCAGGTGCTGGTCACCACAGGCGCGACCGAGGGGATCGCCGCCGCGCTGCTGGGCCTGGTGAACCCCGGTGACGAGGTGGTCGTCCTCGAGCCGTTCTACGACTCCTACACGGCCTGCATCCAGATGGCGGGTGGCGTGCGACGACCCGTCACGCTGCGCGCCCCGGACTTCCGCCTCGACCTCGACGAGCTGCGCGCTGCGGTGACAGACCGTACGACGGTGCTCCTGCTCAACTCCCCGCACAACCCGACCGGGGCCGTCCTCAACCGGACCGAGCTCGAGGCCGTGGCCGACGTCGCCCGGCGGCACGACCTGGTCGTGATCACCGACGAGGTCTACGAGCACCTGGTGTACGACGAGCACGAGCACGTCCCGCTCGCCACGCTCCCCGGGATGTTCGAGCGCACGGTCGCGATCTCGAGTGCCGGGAAGACGTTCTCGTTCACGGGGTGGAAGATCGGCTGGGCCACCGGGCCGGACAACCTGGTGAGGGCGGTCGAGGCGGCGAAGCAGTGGCTGACCTTCAGCTCCGGGGCTCCGCTCCAGCCGGCGATCGCCCATGCGCTCAACGAGGAGGCGGACTACTACACAGGCCTCGCCAAGGAGCTGCAGGCGAAGCGCGACAGTCTCTGCGACGGCCTGCGGCGGCTCGACCTGGACGTCTTCGTCCCCGAGGGCACCTACTTCGTCACGACGGACGTCAGGCGCTACGGCTACCGCGACGGGCTGGAGTTCTGCCGCGCGCTGCCCGAGAAGGCAGGCGTCGTGGCAATCCCCTCGCAGGTGTTCTACGACGACGCCGAGGAGGGTCGGCACATGGTGCGGTGGGCGTTCTGCAAGGAGCAGCACGTGCTCGACGAGGGCATCCGCCGCCTGACGGGCGCAGACCTCCACGCCTGACCGATCACGGGAGGCTGTCGCTCACCAGACGTTCGAGGGAGGCTCGTCCTTGCCGCGGTCCTGGTCGCCGTACTGCTGCTTGCCCGGCTGGGCGGGCTGCCCCGGCTGGGAGGGCTGACCGCCGTACTGCTGCTGCCCCGGCTGCTGGCCGTAGGGCTGGAACGGGCCGGGGTACCCCTGCCCGGCGGCGCGACGGGTGTACCACTCGTTCGCCCCGCCGGTGAAGAGCAGCGCGATCACCGCCGCAGCACCGAAGGTCTGCAGGATCCCGACCGGGAAGGTGAGCAGGCTGAACAACGCCGTGATGCCCGAGGAGACGACGAGCGTGATGCGGGCCCAGTTCGCGCGGCGGTAGGCGAACCAGGCGAGGACCATCGCCGCGACCGACCAGAACAGCCCGACCGCGATGAGCACCCACGTGGCGGCGATCAGCTGGTCGGTCGGGACGTTCTGGAGCTCCCGGTAGGTCGGGTCCTGCTCGAGCTGGCGCACCAGGTCCTGACCACCGACGGTCAGGGCGATCCCCGCGATCACGAGTCCCACCACCGTCAGGGCCGAGAGCCCCCAGGTGATCCAGGCTGCGATCGAGACGGTGGTCGGCCGCTGGTCCGGGTCGCCCGGGCGTCGCGGCCCGCCGTAGTACGGCTGGGCGTAAGGCTGCTGGCCGTACTGCTGAGGTGGCTGCGCGGGCTGGCCATAGGGCGGTTGGGGCTGCTGCCCGTACGGTGGCTGGCCGTACTGTGGCTGGCCGTAGCCGCCCTGATGTCCATAGGGCTGGCCGTAGGGCTGCCCGTAGGGGTTGGGCTGGCCGGAAGGAGCCTGCCCGTAGGGAGGCGGATAGCCACCCTGGGGGTACTGCGGTGCAGCGGGCTGACCCCCTCCGGGCTGCCCGTAGCCCTGGGTCGGCGGTGGCACGGTCCAGCCGGACGGCTGCGTGGGCTGCTCACTCTCCGGCTGGGCGGGCCGTGGGGTCTCGGGCTGCTCGGGCCGCTCGGGCCGCTCGGACGAAGGGTGGTTCTCTGACAAGAGGTTGCCTTCCACTCGGGAGCGCGGGTGGCGCGCAGCGGAGACGCCGGAAGACGAGCCGGACTGGGCTACGGCGGGAATCCCCGCGAACCAGTCGCGGGCCGGACGGGTCCAGAGCGTGATCGCGGCGAAGGCAATCAGAACCGGGAGAACCCCTCCGGCTACCGGGGCGGTGAGGATGATCGCGCAGGCAGCGACCGTGAACCCGACCCGCGCGGCGTTGTGGCGTCGTAGGACGAAGACCGCCAGCACCGTCGCGGCGGCAGCGACGGCGCTCGTGAAGAACATCAGCCCTCGCATGATCTCCACGACCTGGGGGATCTTGAGCCCGAGCCCGTTGCCGGGCGGGGTGGAGAGGAACTCGGCGATGCTGTCGCGGAACTCCACGCTCTGCAGCTTGGAGACGGACTCGAACAGGGTCAGCACCAGGAGCGCGGAACCGATCACCGCGACCCAGCCGGCCATGGTCACCTGGCTGGGCCTGGGAAGCCTGCTCTGCTCAGTCATGACGCCATTGCATCATGGCGGCCAACCCCGGCGGACCACTCCACCGGGGTCGGCAGGGACATGCGGCCCATCAGGCCGCCACCGCGGCCGGCCTCAGCGTCAGGCCCTCCCCCGACTCGTCGACGTCGACGACGACCTCGCTGCCGTCCAGCACCTCGCCGGAGAGCAGCAGCCGGGCCAGCGGGTCGCCGACCGCGGTCTGCACGAGCCGCCGCAAAGGGCGGGCGCCGTAGGCCGGGTCGTAGCCGGTGCGGCTGAGCCAGGCGTGCGCGGCCTCGGTCACGGTGACGGTGATCCGGCGTACGGCGAGCCGATGGTTGAGCTCGGCGACCTGGAGGTCGACGATGTGCGACAGCTGGTCCTCCGTCAGCGCGTCGAACATGACGATCTCGTCGAGCCGGTTGAGGAACTCCGGCTTGAACGACTGCCGCACCACGGCCATGACCGAGTCGCGCTTCTTCTCCGGGTCGAGCGTCGGGTCCACCAGGTAGTGCGATCCGAGGTTCGAGGTGAGGATCAGGATCGTGTTCCGGAAGTCGACCGTTCGGCCCTGGCCGTCGGTGAGCCGGCCGTCGTCGAGCACCTGGAGCAGGATGTCGAAGACCTCAGGGTGGGCCTTCTCCACCTCGTCGAGCAGCACGACGGAGTACGGCCGGCGGCGGACCGCCTCGGTGAGCTGACCGCCCTCCTCGTAGCCGACGTAGCCGGGGGGAGCACCCACGAGGCGCGCGACGCTGTGCTTCTCGGAGTACTCGCTCATGTCGATCCGGACGATCGCTCGCTCGTCGTCGAACAGGAAGTCCGCGAGCGACTTGGCGAGCTCGGTCTTGCCGACGCCGGTCGGGCCGAGGAAGAGGAACGAGCCGGTGGGCCGGTTCGGGTCGGAGATCCCCGCACGGGAGCGGCGTACCGCATCTGAGACAGCCGAGACCGCAGCCTTCTGGCCGATCAGCCGCCGGCCGATGACCTCCTCCATGCGGAGCAGCTTGGCGGTCTCGCCCTCGAGGAGCCGTCCGGTGGGGATGCCGGTCCAGGCCTCGACGACCTCCGCGATCTCCTCGGGGCCGACAGCCTCGCGGACCATGGGGTTCTCGATCACCTCCGCCTCCTCGGCGGCGACGATCTGCTTCTCCAGCTCGGGGATCTGGCCGTACAGGATCTCGCTGGCCTTGGCTAGATCACCCTCACGCTGGTGCCGGTCGGCCTCGCTGCGCAGCGCGTCGATCTTCTTGCGGAGCTCGCCGGACCCTTCCAAGGCAGTCTTCTCGCGCTCCCAGCGCGCCTCGAGCCCCCGCAGCTCCTCCTCGCGGTCGGCCATCTCGGCGCGCAGCTTCTCGAGCCGGTCCCTGGACGCCTCGTCGGTCTCGCGCTCGAGGGCGAGCTGCTCCATCTTCATCCGGTCGACCTGACGACGAAGCTCGTCGATCTCGACCGGCGAGGACTCGATCTCCATCCGGAGCCGGGAGGCGGCCTCGTCGACGAGGTCGATCGCCTTGTCGGGCAGCTGGCGGCCCGTGATGTAGCGGTCGGAGAGCATCGCCGCGGCCACGAGCGCCTGGTCGGTGATCTTCACGCCGTGATGCGCTTCGTACTTCTCCTGGAGGCCGCGCAGGATCGCGACGGTGTCCTCGACGGACGGCTCCCCCACGAACACCTGCTGAAACCGGCGCTCGAGTGCGGGGTCCTTCTCGATCCGCTCGCGGTACTCGTCGAGCGTGGTCGCCCCGATCATCCGGAGCTCACCGCGCGCGAGCATCGGCTTGAGCATGTTGCCGGCGTCCATCGCCGAGTCGCCGCCAGCGCCGGCACCGACGACGGTGTGCAGCTCGTCGATGAACGTGATGATCTGGCCCTCGGACTGCTTGATCTCGTCGAGAACAGCCTTGAGCCTCTC
>DATGYO010000044.1:0-4819 GCA_035297905.1 Nocardioidaceae bacterium | reverse complement strand
CGCAAGCCCGACTACGACGCGGTCGAGAAGTGGCTCTACACCGCCACCGAGCCGCTGCTGGCCGAGATCGCGGCCCGCTTGGACTCCACCGCCGACGACGCGAACGACCCCTTCGGGCTCAGCATCCTCACCTTGTTCCAGATCATCTCCGGGTGGCGCGAGAACGCCTGGCGCAACGCCGAGGCGCTGGTGTCGGCGCCGACCCCGTCGGCGCGTGCCCTCGTCGCCGCGAAGATCGAGGACGACGCGGCGGCCGCGGCGAAGACGCTGCTCACGACGCAGTCATACGTCGCGCCGGCCTCGTCATCCGGCCCTCGGGACCAATGGTGCGCCGCGCACCACGACGACGCGCCGCCGCTGGCGTACGACTTCGGTCCGGCGAAGCCCTACGGCTACTAGACGAATGCCCGTCGGTCACCTTCACAGAACGGTCACCGACGGCTTGGACGCGCGGGGGGCGAAAGGAGGCAGAAGACGCCGACGGAGCGAGCGGTCCCCGGATCGGGGCCGTCCAGGGGACCCGCCCGAGGGACCGGCCAGAGACCGGTCCCTCTCCGACCTCGTGGCACCTCCCAGCAGCCACGAGGTCACGCCGGGAAGAGCCTCCCAACTCTCCCTGACGGCCCCCCTATCGTCGCCCGGCGCAGCACCGGGACGACACCGCACATCTACGGGTACCCCTACCTGTTTTCCGAAGGGGTGGGTATCCGTCCGACGCAGGAACGAGGAAACCATGCGGCTTCCGACGCAGCGGCCGATGCCACAGCCGTGGCCCCCCGTGGTGCCGTCGCGCCCCGGTGAGCCCCTGCTGGGGCGACGCCGGGAGCTCGCCGACCTGCGGCGGGCCCTGGGTTCGGCGCGACTGGTCACCCTCACCGGGCAAGGCGGGATCGGCAAGACGACCCTGGCCCGGGGCGCGGCGACCGACCACGAGCGGGCACGCCGGGAGGACACGTGGGCCGTCGACCTCGCCGACCTGGTCGATCCCGACCTCCTGGGGCACTCGGTGGCCGGCGCGTTCGGGGTTCAGCTGCCGTACGGCGCCGCCGGTGCCGCTGACGTCGCTGCGGCGGTCGCCGACCGTGCGGGCCTGCTCGTGCTCGACGGCTGCGAGGCGATGCTCGACGCGGCGGTTGAGCTCGTGGCGGTGCTGCTCGCGACCGCGCCTCGGCTGCGGGTGCTGGCCACATCCCACAGGCACCTCGGTGTGACCGGTGAGGTCGTCGTGCCGGTCGGGCCGCTGGCGGCCGATGAAGCGCAGGCGCTCTTCGCCGCCCGGGCGGCCGCCGCGCTGCCGTCCTTCCGTCTCACCGACGACAACGCCGCTGCCGTCGCGCGGCTCTGCGAGGCGCTCGAGTGGGTGCCGCTCGCCATCGAGCTGGCGGCGGCCCGGATCGTCGTGCTGTCGCCCCAGGGCATCCTCGACCGGCTCGGAGACCGGCAGCGGCTGCTCGCCAAGGGCGCGCGGGGCGCGCCCGCCCGGCACCGCTCGCTTCGCGCGTCGCTGGAGGCGAGCAACGAGCTGTGCACCCCCGACGAGCGGCTGCTCTGGGCCCGACTGTCGGTCTTCACCGGCGGGTTCCCCCTGGAGGCCGCAGAGGTGGTGTGCGCCGGCGACGGCATCGACGGAGCCGACGTGCTCGACCTCGTCGACGGGCTCCTGGAGAAGTCGGTGCTCACCCGCGAGGACGACGGCGCGTCGTACGTGCGCTTCCGCATGCTGGAGTCGCTGCGCGAGTACGCCGCCGAGCAGCTGACCGAGGAGCAGCTGCAGGCCGGACGGGACCGGCATCTGGCGTGGTACGCCGACCTGGTCCGCGCCGCCAAGGACGCGTCTTTCGGCCCCGGCCAAGCCGGGTGGTACCGCACCCTGCGGCGCGAGCACGCCAACCTCCGCGAGGCACTCCGCCACGCCCTGGACGAGCCCCGGCACGCGGTGCAGGCCCTCGAGTTGGTGACCGCACTGGAGCCGTACTGGGCTGTGACCGGGCGGCTGAGCGAAGCCAGGCACTGGTTGGCGCGTGCGTCGGCAGTCGCCGAGGGCGATGCGGGCGCCCGGGCCCGCGCGTTAGCGATGGCGGCCTGGATGGCGGTCCTGCAGGGAGATCCGGGCACCGGCCGATCGGTGCTGGACGAGGCCGCGGCGCTGCTCGCCGGTGATGCCGCCGACGACGCCGTCCGTGCCCGCGTGCTCGTCGCGCGCGCCGCCGAGACCATCTGGCGTGACAGTCCCGGCGAGGCGCTCACGCTGCTGGAGGAGGCCGTGACCGCCGCACGCACGGCCGGCGGCCGGCCGCTTGAGTCCTCGGCGCTGTTCCTCCTGGGTCTGTGCCGTGGCTTCGCGGGCGACCTCGACGGCGCCGATACGGCGCTGCAGGAATGTGTGGACCTCAGCGGACCGGCCGGAGAGGTCCACGTGCGCTCCTACGCGCTGGCCGCGCTCGGAATGCTGGCCCTGCTGCGCGGCGATCCGGACGCGGCCGCCGACCTCGAGCGCCAGGCGCTGGAGATGAAGATGGATCTCGGTGACCGCTCGGGCACGGCGTTGGTCCTCGAGGTGCTGGCCTGGGTGGCGGCCGCTGAGCGACGCCAGGAGCGCGCCGCGACGCTCGTCGGTGCCTCCGACGTACTGTGGCGGCACCTGGGCGTGGACCCGGACGCCATTCCCTACCTGTCGGGGAACCGGCGGCGCAGCGAGGAGCACGCCGGGATCGACCGTGGCGGCGCCGCCTTCCGTGCGGCGTTCCGGCGCGGTGAGGCGCTGTCCGACGAGCAGATTCTCGCGCTGGCGCTGGAGCAGACTCCGGTCGAGGAGGCGCCGGAGGAGCAGGTCCCCCTGACCCGCCGGGAGCTCGAGGTAGCCCACCTCGTCGGGTGCGGGCTCTCCAACCGGGAGATGGCCGAGCAGCTGCGGATCTCCCAGCGCACCGTGGAGAGCCACGTCGATCACATCCTGCGCAAGCTCGGCTTCGGTTCGCGTACCCAGGTGGTCGCCTGGGTGGTCGAGCGGGAGGCGCGGCACCGATGAACCCGCCGCAGGAGCACGGCGACCCGACCAGGTCACGTAGCGACGAGGACCGGATCTCGCTGCGACCAGCCGACGGCCGGGTCGAGGTCCGCATCGACGGAGTCGTCCTGGCCGAGAGCGACCGGGCCACGCTGCTGCTGGAGCGCGGCTGTCCTCCCCGCTGGTACCTGCCGCGCGAGGACGTCCGGCTCGACCTTCTCCGGCGTACGACGACCACGACCGTCTGTCCGTTCAAGGGGCGGGCGACGTACTGGTCCTACGAACCGACCGGTGCCGCCGGCGCCGACGTGGCCTGGTCGTACGACGACCCCATCACCGCGATGGCCGCGATCCGGGGTCTGGTCTGCTTCTACGCCGAGCGCACGACTGTCGACAGCAGGCAGCGCTGATCCTCGCGACGGCTTGGCACATCCCTCGCTTTGAGCCCGATGGTCCGGTCGGTGAGCCTGGTCGAGTGATGGCTACACGGGGGCGCTCTCAGGGCGCGCGAACTCCAGCCGGTCTGTCATTCCACAAAGACGCATCAACCGCCAGATGAACGGGGTGGCCCGGACGACCACGACCGATCGGCCCTGCTCCTCATGGATCCGACGGAAGGTCAGCAGCGCTCTGAGGCCGGCGACATCACAGAACGTGAGCCCACCCAGGTCGACCAGGACCGTCGTCAGGTCCCGTCGTGAGGCGTACCCGTCCCGGGGCACCTCCTTGACGCTGCACAAGTCGAGCTCGCCACGTAGTTCGAGGAACAGGCACGGAGGTTCGGGGACCAGCGAGACCTTCAAGAGGCTGGTTCGCTCTGACTTCTCGTGCATCGCGGCATCACTCCAGGAAACTCCGCATCGGGATCTGATGCCTCGATCGTGGCCCACCCGACGCGATCCGGCCTCCGCGTGACTACGGAGTCCACTACGTATCTCCCGGACGAGACCGCGCGCGTGTCAGCTGTCCGCCTCGACCGTCATGGTCATCACGCAGTGGTTCCGCCCTTCTTGCCCGTCGTCCTGTGGGTATCCCTCGACCCCGCCCACCCCGCACGGCCAATCAGATCGAGCGCACCGCGCAACGCGACCGCGGCGAGCCCGGACCGCCTGTGCCGCTTGTCGTCGTAGATGCAGGTGATCCGGTAGTCCGGGCGGGGTGACTACGCCCTACTCGTACTGCTTGCGGTGGTGGAGGTTCGGGAGCTCCTCGGGCGTGCCGTACTCCTCCCAGGCGACCGCCTCATCAGCACTCGTACTCTCAAGAGTCCGCCGTCCCGGTGCGTCAGGCGAGCACGAAGTAGCGAAGCCACAAGTACGGCAACGCCAGCGCGGCGGAGACCGCCACCACGACCACGCCGTACTTCGTGAACTCCCAGAACCCGATCGGCGAGCCGTAACGCCGCGCGAGCCCGAGCACGACCACGTTGGCGCTCGCGCCGACCGCAGTCGCGTTGCCGCCCAGGTCGGAGCCGAGCGCGAGCGACCACCAGAGCACGTCCCCGCTGTGACCAGGGTGGCCCTGCGACAAGGCTGCCACCACGGGAGCCATCGTTGCGACGTACGGGATGTTGTCGACGATGCCCGACAGCACCATGGAGACCAGGAGCAGCACGAGGGTGGTGAGCAGCAGTCGGCCCCCGGTGACGTCGGCCAACCAGGTGGCGAGCGCGGAGATGATGCCGGTCTCCACCAGCGCACCGACCATCACGAACAGTCCCATGAAGAAGACCAGCGTCTCCCACTCGACCTCCGCGATCGCGTCCTCGGTCGTGACGGAGGAGACGAGGACCAGGAGGCCCGCGCCGAGCAG
>DATGYO010000043.1:0-6407 GCA_035297905.1 Nocardioidaceae bacterium | reverse complement strand
GCTGTTCTCGACGCAGCCCTGCCCGAACTCCCGCGCCAGCTCGTCGCTCTTCGCGACCTCGGCGGATGTGTCGGGGTCGGGGTCGCTCGCGACGAACTCGTCGAGCTTCGCGTCGGGCATGCAGTCGACCGGGGTGCTCTCACCGACTCCTCGAGGGTCGAAGCCGACGATGTCGAACGCCTGCCGCAGCTCGGGCCCGAAGTAGGTGCCGGCGTTCGCGGCGTACTCGATGCCCGAGCCTCCCGGTCCACCGGGGTTGACCACGAGTGAACCCACCCGTTGACGAGGGTTCGCGGCCGGCAGCTTGATCAGCGACAGCATGATCGACCTGCCGTCGGGCCGGGCGTAGTCGAGTGGCACCCGGATCTTCGCGCACTGCATGCTCTGTCGGCAGCCGCGCCAGTCGACCTTCTGGGAGTAGTAACGCTGCAGTCCCGAGTCCGCGGCCTTGCTCGGCGACTCCGTGGGCGTCGGCACCGGCTTGGCCGAGAGGGTCGGCGACGGGAGGGTCTCCGGCTCCTCCTGGCTCGTCAGCAGGCAGCCGCTCAGCGTCACCCCGAGTACGACGGGCAGGGCGACTGCCGCGAGTCGTCTTCTCGCGGCGCGGGTACGAGTCGTGGGCACGGCCCCCACTGTAGGCGGGAGACCCCGTCAGAGGCGCAAAGAGAGCATCATCGACTCGAGGGCGAGCAACGGCGGCACCTGGAACTCCAGCATCTTCTCCCGCGCGGCGAACACAGCGTCGATACGACGGAGGTTCTGCTCCGGGGTGGACCTCCGGGCCAGACCCGAGATGTCGCCGCGCATCTCCTCGTTCACCAGATCGCCGGGTGCGCCGCTCTGCACGGCGATCACGTCTCGGTACACCGACACGAGGTCCATCAGGCATCGGTCCACGACGTCGAGGGTGCGCCGCTTCCCGCGCTGCTTCTGGCTCTCGGTGAGCTGGGACAGCGCGGCCTTGTAGGAACGCGACGTCCGGGCCTTGCGGTCGCTGCCGAACACCGCATCGAGCTCGTCGCGCTCGCGGGTGTTGATCTCCTCCCCGACCGCCTCGGTCTCGACCTTGGCGATGTCGACGAGGTTCGCGGCGGCGTTCATGCAGGCTCCGAGCGACGTGAGGCCTGCGGGGATCGAGACCACCTCGCGGCGACGGTTCCTGGTCGCCTCGTCCACCGCCAACGCCCGGGCCCGGCCGATGTGGCCCTGGCTGGCTCGGGCCGCATAGGCGGCCACGGCGGGGTCCACACCGTGCCGGGTCACCAGGAAGTCGGCCACCTCGGCGGCGCTGGGTGTGCTCAGCACGACGTTGCGGCAGCGGGAGCGGATGGTCGGGAGCACGTCCTCGACCGTCGGCGCGCACAGCAGCCAGATCGTGCGTGGCGACGGCTCCTCGATCGCCTTGAGCAGCGCATTGGCCGAGGACTCGTTCAGCCGGTCGGCGTCCTCGACGATCATGATCTGCCAACGGCGCTGGCCGGGGGCGAGGGCCGATCGGCCGACCAGCTCCCGGATGTCGTCGACCCGGATCACGGCGGTCTCGGTGCGGGTGATGCTCACGTCGGAGTGAGAGCCGGCGAGCACGGTGTGGCAGGCGTGGCACTGGCCGCAACCGCCTCGCTCGCACTGCAGCGCCGCGGCGAACGCGACGGCGGCGTTGGAGCGCCCGGACCCCGGAGGCCCGGTGAACAGCCAGGCGTGGGTCATGCCGTGGCCGGCGACAGCACGCTGCAACGTCGCGATGGCGTGCTTCTGCCCGACCAGCGAGGACCAGACCGAGGGCGCGGTCGGAGCCTGCGTCATGACCGCACCGCCTGTTCGAGCAGGGGACTGACCCGGTCGCGGATGAGGGCCGCGATCTCACCGACCGGCCGGCGTGCGTCGACGACGAGGTAGTGCTCGGAGTGGGCAGAGGCGAGGCGGAGGAACGCCTGGCGCACCCGCTCATGGAAGTCCAGCGACTCCGCCTCGATCCTGTCGCGCTCCTCGAAGCGGGTGAGCCCGGCCTGGGGCGGGAGGTCGAGCAGCACGGTCAGGTGCGGGCGCAGGTCGCCGGTGGCCCATCGCGCGACCTTCTCCACCTCACGGTTGGCGAGATCACGACCGGCACCCTGGTAGGCCAGCGTCGAGTCGACGTACCTGTCGGTGATCACGACCGCACCCCGGGCGAGCGCCGGGGCGACGACCCGCTCGACGTGCTCGGCCTTGTCCGCGGCGTACAACAGCGCCTCGGTGCGGTCGGAGATGTTGCCGGTCGAGGGGTCGAGCACGATCCCGCGCAGCTTCTGGCCGACCTCGGTGTCCCCGGGCTCGTGGGTCAGCAGGACGTCGTACCCCTCCTGCTTCAGCCAGTCGGCGAGCTCGCGCGCCTGGGTCGACTTGCCCGCACCCTCACCGCCCTCGAGCGCGATGAAGACACCGGTCGCGGCGTACACCCCCGGCGAGCCGGTGAAGGCGTTGCGCAGGTCGTTCACCAGCGGGACTCCTCTTCTGTCGTCCATCTGACGGTAGGAGGTGACACCGACACCGGTCATGAGGACGGCCGCGATCAGGAACGTGAACGCGGCGCCGTTGTAGACGAACTGCTTGTCCAGGATCGTGGGGCTGTGCGTGCCGATCAGGCCGGCGAGGGCGGGAGCGGTCGCCAGCACGAGGGCGAGCGAGAGCCGGATCATCGAGCCGACGAAGGCGAACGTGCGTCCGCGGATCTCGTCGGGCACCTCGAGGCCGAGCAGGGTGTTGCCGGTGATCCAGCCCACGCCGGAGAAGAAGCCGAGGACGAGCGTGATCGCGGTGACGATCTCGAGCTGCTGGACGAGCGCGAGGGGGAACAGCAGCAGGCCGGCAGCGGTCAGCGAGATGCCGAACATCCGACGCCGCGAGAGGCCTCGGAGCAGGCGGGGGCCGGTCCACATGCCGAGCCCCAGGCCGAGGAAGACGGTCCCGAACAGCACGCCGTAGCCGGGGTCACCGCCGCCGAGGTCCGCGACGAAGGTGCGGGCGAGGCCGATGACGACTCCACCGGCCGCGAACGCCCCGACGATGCCGACGGTCAGACCGCGCACGACGGGTGTCCCGCTGACGTACTTCCAGCCGTCGATGACGACCTTGATCGCGTTGCCTTCGTACTCCGTGCCCGTGGCCGGGCCCCGAGGGATGTGCTTGAGCACCGAGATCACGATGCCCGAGAAGATGAACGAGACGCCGTTGAAGTAGATCGCCAGGTCGATGGGCCCGTTGGGGAAGTTGACGAAGAGGTTCCGGTAGAGGTTGTCGACCAGGGTCAGGCCCGTGAAGAGGGCCGCGGCGGGCAGCGCCGATCCGTAGGTCGTCGCAAGGCTGATCTGGTTGGCGGCTTCCAGCCGGTGCCTCGGCACGAGGTTCGGGACGGTCGCGTCCTTGGCCGGCCCCCAGACCAGTGTGACGATCTCGACCAGCACGGTGACCACGAAGACCCACCACAGGGTCCCCACGATCGGGATCGTGATGAAGAGGGCACCGCGGATGTAGTCGCCCCAGATCAGCGTGACCCGACGGTCGAGCCGGTCGGCGATGTAGCCGGCGACCGGTCCCATGACGATGGCCGGCAGCACCCGCAGGAAGAGCACGCCGGCGATCGCGAAGTTCTCGATCGCGTAGGACCCGCCGGATGCCTGGGTCGCGAACTGCCGGGCCATCGCGGTGAGCGCGAGGAGACCGAGCCAGTCGCCGAGGCTGGAGAGGCCCAGGCCTATCCAGAGCAGGCGGAAGTCGTGGATCCGCAGCACCGCGACGAGCGAGTGTGTCGGGGCATGCCGCAGCCCCTCGACCGCGGAGGCCGAGGAGTGCATGGCCTCATGGTCGCTCACGTTCGCCTACCCTACGAGCAGTCCTAGCCGGACTTCTTGGCAGCAGCCTTCTTGGTAGCCGACTTTTTCGCAGCCGTTTTCTTCGCAGTCGTCTTCTTCGCGGTCTTCTTGGCCCCGCGCTTCTTCGGAGCCGGCCCCTTCGCCCGCTTCTCGGCGAGCAGCTCGGCGGCTCGTTCGAGTGACACCGTCGCCTCGTCGTCGCCCTGCCGGAGCGTGGCGTTGTACTCGCCGTCGGTGACGTAGGGGCCGAACCGGCCGCTCTTCACGGTGATCTTGTTGCCGGTCGCCGGGTCGTCGCCGAGCTCGCGCCCCGGGCTGGCCGCGGCGCGGCCCCGCGCCTTCGGCTGGGCGTAGATCTTCAGGGCCTCGTCGAGCGTGATCGTGAGGAGCTTCTCCTCCTCGTCGATCGACCGCGAGTCGGTGCCCTTCTTCAGGTACGGCCCGTAGCGGCCGTTCTGCGCGGTGATCTCCTCACCGGACTCGGGGTCCTTGCCGACCACGCGCGGGAGCGTGAGGAGCCGCAGGGCGTCCGCGAGCGTGATCGTGTCGAGCGACATCGTCTTGAACAGCGACGACGTGCGCGGCTTCGCGCTCTTCGGAGCGTCCTCGGGCAGCACCTCCGTGACGAAGGGGCCGTAGCGGCCGTTCTTCGCCACGATCATGTGGCCGGTCTCGGGGTCCGTTCCGAGCTCCTGCTCCGCACCAGCCGGGTTGGCCAGCAGCTCCTTCGCCTTCTCCAGGGTGAGCTCGTCGGGCGGAAGGTCCTCGGGGACGTTGCCTCGCTTGCCATCGGCGTCCTCGACGTAGGGCCCGTAGCGCCCCACGCGCAGGTCGATCCCGTCGCCGACCGGGAAGGTCGCCAGCTCGCGAGCGTCGATGTCACCGAGCCCGGACACGAGCTGCTTGAGGCCCTCGACGTTGCCGGTGCCGAAGTAGAAGTCGGCCAGCTCGTGGTTGCGCTCGCGCCGACCCGCGGCGATCTCGTCGAGCGCGTCCTCCATGCCCGCGGTGAACTCGTAGGACACCAGGCGCGAGAAGTGCTCCTCGAGCAGCCGGATCACCGAGAACGCCAGCCACGCCGGCACCAGTGCAGTGCCCTTCTTGTAGACGTAGCCGCGGTTCAGGATCGTGCCGATGATCGAGGCGTACGTCGACGGGCGACCTATCTCGCGCTCCTCGAGCTCTCGGATCAGCGTGGCCTCGGTGTAGCGCGCCGGGGGCTTCGTCTCGTGACCGGAGGCCTTGAGCGACGCCGCCGAGACGGAGTCACCTTCGGCCACCGCCGGAAGTCGCGTCTCGCGGTCGTCCGCCTCGGCGTTCTCGTCGTCGGACCCCTCGACGTACGCCTTGAGGAAGCCGTAGAAGGTGATGACGCGACCCGAGGCGGCGAACACGCAGTCCTCGCCGGTCGACGCGAAGCCACCGAGCCGGATCGAGACCGAGCGGCCCTCCGCGTCCTTCATCTGGGAGGCGACCGTGCGCATCCAGATCAGCTCGTAGAGCCGGAACTCGTCGCCGCTCAGGCCGGTCTCGGCCGGCGTGCGGAAGTGCTCGCCCGCGGGCCGGATCGCCTCGTGCGCCTCCTGGGCGTTCTTGACCTTGGACTGGAAGACCCGTGGCTTGTCGGGGAGGTACTCCGACCCGAACAGCTCACGGACCTGCTCCCGGGCAGCGCCGATCGCCGACTCCGACAGTGTGATCGAGTCGGTACGCATGTAGGTGATGAAGCCGTTCTCGTACAGCCGCTGCGCGATCGACATGGTGCGCGAGGCGCCGTACCCGAGCTTGCGGGAGGCCTCCTGCTGCAGGGTGGTGGTGCGGAACGGGGCGTACGGCGAGCGACGGTACGGCTTGGACTCGACGGAGCGGATCTGGAACTCGGTGTCGTGCAGCGCGGTGACGAGCGCCTCCGCGCGGGGGCGGTCGAGGTGGACGACTCCCGTGCCGTTGGACGAGCTGGTCTTCAGCTCGCCCTGGGCGGTGAAGTCGCTGCCGCGGGCCACCCGGGCGCCGTCGACGGAGTGCAGCTTGGCCGGGAACATCCGGTCGTCGTGCTTGGCTCCGGCGTCGAAGCTGCCCTCGAGGTCCCAGTACGACGCCGGGCGGAACGCCATGCGCTCCCGCTCCCGGGCCACGACCAGACGGGTCGCCACGGACTGGACCCGGCCGGCGGAGAGGCCGGACATGACCTTCTTCCACAGCACCGGGGAGACCTCGTAGCCGTACAGCCGGTCGAGGATGCGTCGGGCTTCCTGCGCCTCGACGAGGTCCTGGTCGATGTCGCGGGGGTTGTCGACGGCGGCGTTGATCGCCTGCGGCGTGATCTCGTGGAAGACCATCCGCTTCACCGGGATCTTCGGCTTCAGCTCGTCGAAGAGGTGCCAGGCGATGGCCTCACCCTCGCGGTCCTCGTCTGTGGCGAGGTAGAGCTCGTCGGCTTCCTTGAGCAGCTTCTTCAGCTTGGTGATGTGCGACTTCTTGTCGCTGGAGACCACGTAGTAGGGCTTGAAGTCGTTGTCGATGTCCACGCCGAGACGCGCCCAGGACTCACCCTTGATC
>DATGYO010000042.1:0-25581 GCA_035297905.1 Nocardioidaceae bacterium | reverse complement strand
TCCTCGATCATGTGCACGTAGATCCAGCGCAGTGAGACCTGCCGCCCCCGGCGCGCCCTCTTGGCAATGGTGTCGAGGTCCGGGTGGTCGGCCGCGATCCGGCGACAGACCTCCAGCTCGGCCTGGAACCGCGCCAGGTCGCCCGCGACGTCGGCGGTGTGGACGTCGTCGAAGTCGCCGTCCTCGTTGCCGTCCGAGTAGTACAGCGGCTCGATGTCCTCGCCCGCGAGGACCCGCCGGAACCAGCCCCGCTCCACCTCGGTCATGTGGCGGACGAGCCCGAGCAGGCTCAACGACGAGGGCGGGACCGAGCGGGTCTTGAGCTGTTCGTCGGTGAGCCCCTCGCACTTCATCAGGAGCGTCGCCCGGTGGAACTCCAGCCATGAGTCGAGCATCACCCGCTCGCCCGCGACGAACGGAGGGTACTGACGGCCGGTTGCTTCGGGGAGCTCGGTATCGGTCACAACGGTCACGCTAGGGCCAGCGCTGTCCCCTGACCACGACATTTCCGGTGGCGGGTCGGCACCGGCCCCGTTTCAGCACACCTCCGCGAGCCGCTTCCGGAGACGGTCACACACATCGGGCCACTCCTCCGCTGTGACCGAGAACATCACGGTGTCGCGCATCGAGCCGTCCGCACGCCGCTGGTAGCGGCGCAGGGTCCCCTCGTAGCGCGCGCCGAGCCTGGCGATCGCATCCTGGGAGCGCAGGTTCCGCACGTCGGTCTTGAGCTGCACCCGGCCGACGTTGAGTGTCTCGAAGGCGTGTCCGAGCAGCAGCAGCTTCGTCTCGGGGTTGACTGCGCTGCCCCACACCGATGGGGCGTAGGCGGTGGAGCCCACCTCCAGGCGGGCGTCCGCGACGGAGACCCCGAGGTACGACGACGTCCCCACGACCGTCCCGGGCGGGAGGTCTCGGACCGGCTGCCGCAACCGGACGACCCACGGCAACCGGCCCAAAGCAAGGGCCCGTGCGAGCTGGTCGACGTACTCCCCCACGCTGCTTGGGCGCCCAGCCATGTGCCTCCACACGTGGTCGTGGTCGAGCGCCTCGAACAGCTCCTCGGTGTCGCGGGCGAGGTCGAGCAGGGAGAGCTCGACGCTCTCGCCGGTCAACCGGACGTCGGGATCGACCGGCCAGACCATCTCCGGCCACGGGCCGTCATCCGGGCGGGCGTCGATGATCGGTTCGAAGGGGGGTGCCATGGCAGCAGCCTGCCAGTTACCAAGGGAGCCGGACGACACCCACCTGCTCCATCAGCACGACGCCGGTGGCGGTCGCCGCCGCTGCCAGACCCGCGAGCACGGCACGTCGGCGGTTCCACCGCCCGGGCTTCTTGGGCGCCGGGATCGGGAAGGGCTCGAGGCGCGCGTCGAGCCGGAGCGCGACCTCGTTGATCTCGGAGGTGGAGAGCACGACCGGCGAGGACCTCACGATGTGCTCGAGCGTCGTCGGCGAGGTGAGCAGGACGCCGTCGACGAGCTCGGCCATCGCGACGTTGTCGGTGCTGCAGAGAACGGGACGGACGCGACCGCGATACCGCTGCGGCAGCAGCGCCGACACCACGTCGGCAGCGGCCCGGCTGTGGGTGACGACTCGCGAGGCGAGCACCGCGTCGGTCGAGGGGTCCTCCTCCGCGAGGAGCGAGGTGACGACGTGGACCCCGCTGGGACAGATGAGAACTCGCTCGACGTGCAGCTCCGGCTTCAGCGGGTGCCGCACGTCGCGGAACTCACGCCTCCTGCGTTCTGCCAGGTCGATGCGGCGCGCTGCGCGTCGAGAGTCCCGGACAACTGCCCCCCGAGTCATGGCGGCTCCCCTCGTGATCAAGCAATGCGACAAGGGTAGGTAGGGCGGCTGCGGCTCGTCTCGGGTTTCCGCAAACTCGTCACACCAGTCACATCAGTCACAGGGGCGTGCCTCAGAATGCGCAGCCAGCAGGGTCGCCGGGAGGAGGAGCCGCCCGGGTCAGACCTGCGGCAGGACCTTCTCCGCCACCAGCTCCAGGTGGTCGAGGTCGCTCAGGTCGAGGACCTGCAGGTAGATCCGCTGGGACCCCGCCTCGGCGTACCGACCGATCCTGTCGACGACCTCGTCGGGCGTTCCGGCGAGGCCGGTCTCCCGCAGCTCGTCGACCTCGCGGCCGATGGCCTCGGCTCGCCGAGCGAGCTCCGCCTCGTCCTGACCGCAGCAGAGCACGAGTGCGTTCGAGTAGGTCAGCGAGGACGGGTCCCGCCCCACCGCCGTACAGGCCTCGCGGACCCGGCCGAAGATCGCCTCAGTCTCGGCGAGGCCGTCGAAGGGGACGTTGAACTCGTCGGCGTACCTCGCGGCCAGCGCCGGCGTCCGCTTCTTGCCCTTGCCGCCGATCAGCACCGGCGGGTGCGGCGACTGGGTCGGCTTGGGCAGGGACGGGGAGTCCGAGAGCTGGTAGCGCCTGCCGTCGAAGTCGAAGCGCTCACCCGCCGGTGTCCGCCACAGGCCGGTGATGATCGCGAGCGACTCCTCGAGCCGGTCGAAACGCTCGCGCGTGTCGGGAAAGGGAATGCCGTACGCCGTGTGCTCGGCCTCGAACCAGCCGGCACCGATCCCGAGCTCCACCCGACCGCCGCTCATCTGGTCGACCTGCGCGACCGAGATGGCGAGCGGACCCGGATACCGGAACGTCGCCGACGTCATGAGCGTGCCGAGACGGATGCTGTTCGTGTCGCGGGCCAGCCCGGCCAGCGTGATCCAGGCGTCCGTGGGACCGGGCAGCCCCTCTGTGCCCATGCCGAGGTAGTGGTCGGAGCGGAAGAACGCCCCGTACCCGAGGTCCTCTGCGGTCCGGGCGACGGCGAGCAGGTCGTCGTAGGTCGCACCTTGCTGGGGTTCGGTGAAGACGCGAAGCTCCATGGCTCCAGAGTTCCACGACGACGCAAAGAGGACCAACGGCCCACTGATCCGGGACGTTCAGGCGAAAGCGCAGGCTCCCTCGCGCGGTTGTACTGGCTGAGGCAGCGAATCGACGGAGGACCCACCATGACGATCAACCGGACACGCCCGGAGGCCCAGTGCCCGATCCGGCCGGGTGACGCCTGCTCGCTGTGCCAGCCGGGCGCTACGGGCCCCGAGGACTGCGGCCTGGTCTACCTCGTGATGTCCGACCCCGAACTGCGCGAAGAGCTCAACCGGGTGCGGCGCGCGCTGCAGGACGACGCCCGGCGTACGGCGGGCGCCTCCCGATAGCTCAGGACCGGCCGCTGACGCGGTAGCTGCGGACGAGCGCCCGGCGGACCTGCTTCGGGGTGAACGCGAAGCTCACCCACTTCTCCCTGCTGAACAGCCGGGTCTGGTCCGACGACCACGGCGACCGGCGGTTCAAGGACTGGCCGTAGGTCAGGATCGTGTCCGCGTCGACGCCGGTGTCGGTGAAGGCGACGGCCTGGATGTGCGAGGAGCCGTAGCTGACCGGGTACAGCCGGTTCTTGTTCGCGCCGGGGTTCCGGCTCGCCACGGCGTTCGCGTTGCCGGCGAACCCCTCGCCGCCACCGATCGGGATCGCGGGCGCTCCGTCGTCACCGGCCACCTGCAGCGAGCCCCAGACCGCGTCGTAGGGCACGCCCTTCTGGTCGAGGAAGGCGAGCGTGTCCTGCATCGCCTTGATGACCTGGGGGTTGCTCTCGTTGAGATCCCGCGGTGTTCCGACCGGGTCGGAGGCGTCGAAGGGCACCTGCCACAAACCGGTCACCCCCTGGGCGCGCTTCCAGAACTCCTGGAAGATGTGCGTCCCCACGCTGTCGATGTCGGACCGGCCGTCCCACCTCGCGAGGACGTCACAGGCCTTGCCACCGTTCGCTGCCTCACAGACGTCCTGGAGGTCGTTGCCCTGTCGCGCGAGCTCGGCGCCGAACACGCGGTTCTCGTGCTCGGTCATCCTCAGCGTCCGGTGCGAGACCTTCCGGTTCCGCGCGAGACCGTCCTTGCCGGCCAGGCGGTCCAGGACGTAGCGGTACACCATGCGCGTGCGCAGGGTCCGTTCACAGCCTTCGCAGCCGATGATCCGCGCGAACCCCTCGAGACGCTGCTTCGGGTTGGGCAGCCAGTAGCTGTCGTTGGCGTTGATGACCCAGTCCTTGCGGAAGGTCCTGGGCAGGTTCTTCGGGCCGAAGATCCCCGGACGAGTGGCGTCCGGGTCGGTGCGCCAGGCGCAGTCGCCCGATGCCCGGGTGCCGTCGAGGCCGGGGAGTCCGGCGACCTGGAACAGCGCCCGGCCGACCGGCGTCATGCACTGCTGCGCCATGTCGTTCGGGACGTTCGGAACCACCGAGTGGTCGGCGTAGAGCACGTTGCCCGCACGGTCCGCGGCGATGGTGTTGACCCACGGCATCCCGGAGCCGCGGTCCTGTGCCGCGAGAAGCTGACGGACATTCCTGGCCTTCGCCATGTTGTGGAACGTGTCGATGGTGCGCAGGTGCTCGGCGTTCGCGTCACGCAGCGCGAAGAAGCTCGCGGGCGTCCAGCTCATCAGCACGTCGGGGTCGTCGAGGACGTACCCCTCCCGGGTCCGGTAGAGGTCCTCGGTGACGGTCCGCATCGACCCGTCCTTGTTGCGGGCCTTGAACTTCACGATCCGCCGCTCGAGCTGCTTCGGCCCGTCGGTGGTGAGGTACGTCGTCGGGCTGCCCGGGACGGTGGGGTACTCGTACGGCGTGAAGCGGTACGCCGTGGAGACGGTGTGGCTCCAGGCGACGTTGCGGTTGAACCCGATGTTGATCACCGGGGACCCGATCAGGCTCGCGCCCGCGACGTTGTACTTGCCGGGGATGGTCAGCTGGGCCTCCTCGAAGCGATAGCGACCTCGCCACGGGAAGTGCGGGTTGCCCAGCACCATGCCGCGCCCTGTGGTCGTCGCGGCCGACCCGACTGCGGTGGCGTTGGAGCCGAAGGGCGCGTCCGGGTCCTTGCCGAGCCCCTTGAGCAGGTTCTCCTTGGAGGGCAGCCTGTCGGGAACCTTCGCGAAGCCGGCCTTGACGGGGGCGGCGGGAAGTTTCGGGTTGTCCGGGCTCGGCGGGGCTGCCTCGACGATCTGCGGCACGAACACCCCGGTCGATGCGAGCAGGTTCGCCGCGTAGACGCCGTACCAGAGGTCGAGCGGCGTCGCTGTCGGCTTGATCCACCGCGCTCCGCGGCACGACGGGTCCTTGATTCCCTTCGAGCCACCGACCGAGCGGAGGTAGTCGTTGATGCCGGCGACGTACCCGCGCACGATCGCCTTCGCCTCGGCGCCGGGGCCGCGCTTCGGGTCGCGCAGGAGCCTCTCGACCACGTGTCGGTTGTGGATGTCGGTGAAGAGCGCGTCGGTCTGCTCGTTGGTCGCGTCCAGGGTGACCTGGTCGTTGTAACGGCGGTTCGGCCCGAGATAACGCGACCGCTCCCCGCGAGCGGTGAGGAGCGTGTCCGCCAGCGAGCAGATCGACGTCTCCGCCGTGGCGTACCCGTGGCCGAACCCGAGCGATCCGTAGTCCCTGGCGATGATGTGCGGGATGCCGTGCTTCGTGCGCTTGATCGTCGCCCGGTACACCCCGTCACTAGGGCGCAGCAGCGACTCGGCCGCGGCTGCCCGCTGCGGCGCGGCGGAGAGGCTCACCGCGGCGAATGCCGGCAGCAGGGCGAAGGACGCGAGTACGGCGACGGCGCGGCGGCGCTTGGGGGTCAATGGACTCTCCGATCCCGGGGGCAACGACTACCTAAACGCCTCAAGCTGGAACAAGTTATGGGTTGCTAACCGCAATGGCCCCCCACGCCGGCTCGGCTTGACGGTCGCCCGCGCAACCGGCTGCGTTTGTCACAGGCTGCTGACGGGTACAACCGCCCCGCCGAACAGACAGGAGGGCCCATGAACACCTCGACCGTGGTGTGGATCGTCGTCATCGCCGTGATCGTGATCGCGCTGCTAGCGGTGCTGGCGATGATGGCCAACAAGAAGAAGCAGGAGCGCAACCGCTCCCAGGCAGCCGAGCTGCGCGAGAAGGCCGCAGAGACGGCCACCGAGGTCCAGCGCAGGGAGGCCCTTGCGAAGGAGACCGAGGCGAAGGCAGCCGCGGCTCGCGCCGAGGCAGACCGGAAGGCAGCCGAGGCACAGCGGCTCGAGGCCGACGCCAACGACCGTGCCAGCGCTGTGGCGCAGCACCGTGAGGAGCACCAGGAGCACCTCCGCCGGGCCGACGAGCTCGACCCCGATGTGAAGCACTCCGCTCCGACGACCGCGCCGGCCGGCGAGGCGACCGGAACCACCGGAGCGACCGGAGCGACCGGCGACGGTCACACGCGCGCGATGGAGACATCGACGGGCACGACCAGTGCGGACCGCCCGGAGACCGGGGTCCACGGAGCGCATGCGGCTGGCGACGTCCACGAGACCGGTGAGACGACCACCGACCCGACCACCGACACGACCACCGGCACGACCGGCGGGTCGCACCGCGCCTGACCCGAGTCAGCTGGAATGAACCGCGAAGGCGGGCACTCCCACAGGGGGTGCCCGCCTTTCGTGATGATCTGGGTGACCTGTCAGAGGTACAGGCCGGTCTGGCCGCTCTCCCCCAGACGCTCCGCCGCAACGGCGTGGATGTCACGCTCCCGCATGACGACGTAGGACGACCCCTGCACCTCGACCTCGGCCTTGTCCTCCGGGTCGAACAGGACGCGGTCGCCGACCTCGACGGTGCGCACGTGCGCGCCGACCGCGACCACGCGGCACCAGGCAAGGCGGCGAGCCCCGAGGGCAGCCGTCGCCGGGATCACGATGCCGCCGCTCGAGCGGCGCTCACCGGCCTCCTTGTCGAGCTCGACGAGGACCCGGTCGTGAAGCATCCGGATCGGAAGCTTGTCCTGCGTCACGGTGCTACTTCGCGACCTTTCGGATGACGATCATGACGGCGATGAAACCACCGACGCCCACAGCGACCTTGGCGATGTTGTCCGTGCGCGGTCCCGTGACGGGGTCGACGAAGAAGCCCTTGAAGGCCGAGAACTCGCGCTTGGCGATCGTCTTCGGGCTCGAGCGGTAGAGGAGCTGGTCGATCGTGACGGCGAGCCGGTCCCGGGTTGCCTCGATCTCCTTCTCGATCGTCTCGGGTGCCCGAGTGTCAGCCGGCTTGTCGGGGTGGCTCACGTGGTCTCCTCGTCTGTGGATGCGGTCGTGCGCCCGACGCAGCGGGGCACATCAGTCGAAGGTTACCCGGGCAACCGGTTCACATTCGCCCGGGGATCGAAGCCGAAAGGCAGCTCCAGGCGATGCTCGGACATCAGCGCGTCGTCAGTGAGGACGTCGTACGTCGCCCCGTCGGTCACGATCACGCCGTCGGAGAGGACGACGGACCGCGGGCACAGCTCGAAGGCGTAGGGCAGGTCGTGGGTGACCATCAGCACCGTCACGTCGAGGCTGCGCAGGATCTCCGCGAGCTCTCTCCGCGAGGCCGGGTCGAGGTTGGACGACGGCTCGTCGAGGACCAGGATCTCCGGCTCCATCGCGAGCACCGTTGCCACCGCGACGCGCCGCCGCTGGCCGAAGCTCAGGTGATGCGGCGGCCGGTCCGCGAAGTCGGCCATACCGACCTTGTCGAGCGCTTCCATGACCCGCTGTTGCAGGGCGGCCCCGCGCATCCCGAGGTTGGAGGGTCCGAAGGCCACGTCGTCGCGGACGGTCGGCATGAAGAGCTGGTCGTCCGGGTCCTGGAACACCACACCCACCCGGCGACGGATCTCCTGCAGGTTCTCCTTCACCACCGGGAGCCCGGACACAGCGACCGAGCCGGCCCCCGCTGTGAGGATGCCGTTCAGGTGGAGCACCAGCGTGGTCTTGCCTGCACCGTTCGGGCCGAGCAGGGCGACCCGCTCCCCCGCATGGACATGGAGGTCGACGCCGTACAGCGCCTGGTGGCCGTCGGGGTAGGCGTAGGCAAGGCCCTGGACGTCGAGTACCGGCGTGCTCATCGGAGGCTCCCACTCCCCTGGTCAGCGGTGCCCTTTGTCTTGCGGTGCGGTGCGGCGCTGCTCTGGTACCCGCGAGACAGCATCGCCAGGTGCACCCGCTCTCCTCGCTCGTAGGAGCGGATGAACAACGCTCCAGCCGTCCGCGCGTGGACCGGCCAGGAGCGCAGGCCACCGCTCTGGAAGCCGCGGGACTCGCGGGCCACGCGCATGCGGCGGAGCTCGTCGGTGACCACGTCGAGGTACCGGATCATGAACCCGATGATCTGCACGAGCTGAGCAGGCACCCGGAGACGCTCCAGACCGACCAGCAGGTCGCGTGGCTCGGTGGTCGCGGCCAGGGTCAGGCTCGCGATCACTCCGAGAGTGCCCTTGGCAAGGAGCCCCCAGGCGGCCAGCAGTCCCGCCTCCGCGAGGCCGAGGCCGAGTACGTCGACCCGCGGACCCGTCGCAACCAGCGGCATGAGCAGCGCGAAGAGCACGAAGGGCACCTCGACGACCATGCGCCTGCCGATGTAGCCGAACGGTACCCGTGACAGCGCGATCACGCCGACGAGCAGTGCGAGGTACACGCCGAACACGGCGAACCACTCCCGCGGCGTCGCGACGACCACGAGCATGAACACCAGCAGCCCGAGGATCTTCAGGTGCGCGGGGGCGCGGTGCACCGGCGAGTGCCCGTGGAAGTGGAGCTTGTGGCCGTGGCCCGCGCCCATGTCAGCCGCGTCCCTTGCGCTCGACCTCGGCGTCCCGGTCGGCCGGTTCCACGCCATCGGGGCGGTCGACGTCCGCCGAGCCCCTCCGACGTACCGCGTAGGCGAGACCGCCGGCCAGCACGAGCACGACCACCGCTCCGACAACCCCCGCAAGGCCGCGGGAGACGGCGCCGTTCTCGACGCCCTTGACCTTGTAACCCGACAACGGGGACCGCTCAGCCGGGGAGCGGTCTGCCTGGTTGGCGAACCCCGCCTGCTCCGCGACGTGCTGGAGGCCGTCGGGGTGGCTGGAGGCCCAAAGGCTCACCACCCCGGCGATGAGGAGCGCGGCCACGAGCCCCGTGACGACGAACGTCCTGGTCCTCATGCGGCCGCATCCCGTTCGGAGGCCGGCTGAGCTGTACGGATCTCGAGCTCGCGCTGTCGCAGGACCGGACGCGCGCCGTGCACGAGGTCCGGACGGATGGCGATCACGCTCGCGACGACGAGCCCCGTGATGACCGCCTCGCCGATGCCGATGAGGGTGTGCCACCCGAGCATCGCGGCGGCGAGCCCGCCGAGGGGTACCGGCGCCGTGCCACCCACGGCGTACAGCGCGACGAAGAGCAGGGCTGCGACCGGCACGGACACCAGCGCGCCCGCACCGGCGAGCACCGGCACCAGCCCGAGACGCTTGGGAAGGAGCCTCTGGAGGCCACGGAAGACCAGCCACCCCACGACCACCCCGACGACCGCCATCAGGCTGATGTTCGTACCCAGCGCGGTGATGCCGCCGTCGGCGAGCAGGAGGGCCTGGACGATCAGCACGACGCTGACTGCGAGGAGCCCGGTCCAGGGACCGACGAGCACGGCCGCGAGCGCGCCCCCGAGAAGGTGCCCGCTCGTGCCCAGACCGACCGGGAAGTTCACCATCTGCGCGGAGAAGACGAACGTCGCGACCAGGCCGGCCATCGGCGCCGTGCGGTCGTCGAGCTCGGCCCGGGCCTTGCGCAGCGCGAGGCCGACGGCGGCAGTCGCGGCCACGCCGGTCGCGACCGACGTCGGCGCGTCGAGGAACCCGTCGGGCACGTGCATCGCGATGGTCCTCCGTGGCTGTGTCTGTCAAACCGGGTACTCGGGACGGCAGATGAGGGGAATACGTTGTTGTGCATGGAGCACCGGCCCGGCCAGCGCTACATGAGCACAATACGTTATTGCGAACTGTTCGCAGTAAGCGACTATTCCCGGCCAGCCACCGCTGCCCGTCTGAAGGAGCACCGATGAGCGAGAATCGCCTCTCCCCCGGAGACACCGCCCCCGACTTCACCCTGCCGACCGACGACGGCTCCTCGGTGACCCTGTCGGACCTGCGTGGTCGGAAGGTGATCGTGTACTTCTACCCGGCCGCGATGACCCCCGGCTGCACGAAGCAGGCCTGCGACTTCTCTGACTCCCTCGACTCGCTCCGGGGCGGCGGCTATGAGGTCCTCGGCATCTCCCCCGACAAGCCCGAGAAGCTCGCGAAGTTCCGCGAGCGCGACGCGCTGACGATCACCCTGCTGTCGGACCAGGACAGGTCCGTGATGGCGCAGTGGGGGGCCTTCGGCGAGAAGAAGATGTACGGCAAGGTCGTCCAGGGTGTCATTCGCTCGACCTTCGTGGTGGACGAGGAGGGCAAGGTCGAGGTGGCGCAGTACAACGTCAAGGCCACCGGCCACGTCGCCAAGCTTCGACGCGACCTCGGTCTCGCGAGCTGACGCGGCTGCTGCGCTTAGACTGTGCCGCGCGCGCCCGTAGCCCAATTGGCAGGAGGCAGCAGGTTTAGGTCCTGCGCAGTGCGAGTTCGAGTCTCGCCGGGCGCACCAGGTTGGTCCGTCTATGGTCGGCGGCATGACGTCTGTGGAGATCGTGCCGTTCGAGAAGGGCCATGCGCCTGGCATCGCCAGGCTCTGCACGACGGTCCAGTGGCCCTCGCTGGCTGACGCGGCCGTCGTGCTCCAGGTCTGCACGGCGCCCGGCTCCTCGGCGTACACCGCACTCGCCGACGACTGCGTCATCGGCTTCGCGCAGGCGCTCGGAGACGGCGTCCTCCAGTCACACCTGAGCTTTCTCGCCGTGCATCCCGAGCACCGGCGCCGGGGCATAGCGAGGCTCCTGACGGTGGCGACCTTCCAGGCGACGGGAACCAAACGCATGGACCTCATCACCGACGACGCCCACGAGTTCTACGAGACGTTCGAGCACAGGCAGATGTTCGGCTTCCGGATCTACCCGGGAGCGTGACTCGTTCCTCGTCCCCGGCGGCGTTTGCGAAGGGCGTCCGCGGTCATCCTCTCTTGGTAACCGATCGACAAGGAGCCCAACGATGAGAGCAGCCGTCTACGACGAGTACGGCGATGCGGACGTCATCACGGTCCGCGAGCACGACGACCCACCTGTCGGGCCGGACACCGTGCTGGTCCGGGCCAAGGCGACCAGCGTGAACCCGGTGGACTGGAAGATCCGGCTCGGCTACCTCCAGGGCGCCTACCCTCACCACCTGCCGATCATCCCCGGCTGGGACGTCTCCGGCGTGGTCGAGGCCGTCGGTCCCGCGGTCGTCACAGGCCTCGAGGTCGGCGACGAGGTCTGGGGGTACGTGCGCCGTGACGACGTTCAGTGGGGTACGTCGGCCGAGCTGGTGCCCGCGCCGCAGCGGACCGTCTCGCGCAAGCCGGCGTCGCTGTCCTTCGAGGAGGCCGCCGCTGTCCCCCTGGCCGGCCTCACGGCCTACCAGTGCCTCGTCGAGGCACTCGAGGTCGACGCGGGCGACAGGGTGCTGATCCATGCCGCGGCGGGCGGAGTCGGCCAGTTCGCAGTGCAGATCGCCGCGGCCCTCGGCTGCGAGGTCGTCGGCACGGCGAGCCCGGCCAACCATGACGCTCTCCGGGAGCTAGGTGCGTCTGAGGTCATCGACTACCACCAGGGCCTGGTGAGCGAGCAGCTGTCCCTGCCGGTCGACGCGGTGCTCGACCTGGTCGGCGGCGACGCACTCGACGACGCGCCGCAACAGGTGAAGGACCCCTCACGCATCGCATCGGTCGTCGACGCAGCGAAGGTGCGCGAGCTCGGTGGTCGCTACGTCTTCGTGCGACCCGAGCGCGAGCACCTCGACGCACTCGCGAGGTTCGCGGACGACGGGAAGCTGCAGGTCGACGTCGCGAAGGTGTTCACGCTCGAGCACCTGGCCGACGCGCACCGGCTGTCGGAGTCGGGTCACACCCGCGGCAAGATCGTCGTCACCGTCTGATCGAGGCGGTGCGGGCGGGGCACAAAACACGTGATTCTGTCCGAGGTCCATGCTTGGCTGCTGCCATGACGCTCGACTACCTGGCCCATCTCCGTGAGGAGTCCGCCCGCTTCGTCGCGGTGCTGCGCGAGGCGCCGGCAGACGGGCAGGTGCCCACGTGCCCGGACTGGCAGCCCGACGACCTGCTCTGGCACCTGGGCGAGGTGCAGTGGTTCTGGGGCGCGATCGTGAACGACCGGGTCACCGACCCAGAGAGCCTCGAGCACCCGGACCGGCCGCCGAGCCGCGAGGAGCTCCTCGCGTTCTTCGAGGAGTCGACCAAGGCTCTTCAGTCGGCCCTGGCGGAGACCGACCCCGCCGAGCATCGCTGGACGTGGTCCGACGACCAGACCGTCGGCTTCATCCGCAGAAGACAGGCGCACGAGGCGCTCATCCACCGCGTCGACGCGGAGCTCACCGCCGACCTCGAGCGTGCCCCGATGGATCCTGCCCTCGCGAGCGACGGGGTCGACGAGGCCCTGCGCGTCATGTTCGCCGGCTGCCCGCCGTGGGGACGCCTCGAGCTGGACGACACCGCGAACCTACGCGTCCGCGCCACCGACACCGGCGCCTCGTGGAGGGTGACGCTGGGCAGGTTCAGCGGCACGAGCCCGAAGGGGAAGACCTACACCGACGAGCCGGACATCGAGGTGGCGGCGACGGACACCGGCGAGGACGTCCAGGCCACGGTGGAGGGCAACGCCTCGGACCTGGACTGCTGGTTGTGGGGCCGACCGACCGTCGAGGCTCTGCATCGCTCGGGCGACGAGTCCGTGCACGCCCGGTTCCAGGACATCGTCTCCCAGGGCGTCGACTAGCCCACGCCCATCGTCTCGGCAGGCTCGAGGATCCTCGTCTCGGGAGTGCCGATCAGGGCAGGGGCCTGCTCCGCCGAGGACCAGACCTTCGTCGTGAGGAAGTCCAGGAAGCGCTGGGCGTCCTCGGTGGTCGCGAAGTCGAGGTCGATGACGACGTACTTCTCGTCGTCGACCGGCCGCTGGACGCGGTGACCGACCACGCCCGACTGCTTCCGGACCTCTTCGAACCGGTCGAAGGCGGCCTTCCAGAGGCCGAAGTCGACGATCGCGTGCTCGATGTGCAGTGTTGGCACCCTGGCTCCAAGGGATTCGGGCTTCCTGAATCTCACGCTAGAGAGCCCGAGTCCGGTCAGCCATCCCAGGTTCCTGGGGTGTTCTTGCCTCGCCGGCGTCGAGGACGGCCGGCTCTCCGATGCGTAGTCTCGGATCGTGGCCGGAGCGACGGCGGCTGTGGCCAAGGCAGCCGCGAGCGCCCGCGTGGTACGGATCTGTGACTCCGCCGACGACGCGGTGGCCCTGCGCTTGCGCGTCCTCGACGAGCTGCGTCGGGTGGTCGGCTTCGACGCCTTCGCGTGGCTCCTGACGGACCCCGTGACGTCGGTGGGTTCGGCACCGTTGGCCGACGTCCCCTGTCTGTCGGAGCTGCCGCGCCTGGTTCGCCTCAAGTACCTCAGTCAGGTGAACCGCTGGACCCGGCTGCGTCGCAGACCTGTGGGACTGCTCAGTGAGGCCACCGAGGGTGCGTTGGCACGCAGCCCGCTCTGGGAGGAGCTGCTGAGCCACTACGAGGTCGGCGACGTGGCGTCGGTGGTGTTCCGGGACGCGTACGGCTGCTGGGGCTTCCTGGACCTGTGGCGCTTCGAGACGGCCGGCCGCTACACCGCAGACGACGCCGCGTTCCTGGAGAGGATTGCTGCCCCGGTGGCGGGCGGCCTGCGCCGCTGCCAGGCGAACACCTTCGTCGGGAGGCCGCCCCGCGCCTCACACCGGCCCGGACCCGTGGTGCTCCTCTTGTCACCTGACCTCGACGTGGTGGGGCAGACACCGGAGACCCACGAGTACCTCCGACTTCTCGTTCCCCCACCGGAGGGGCAGCCACCCGTGCCTGCGAGCGCCTACAACGTCGCGGCACAGCTCCTGGCCAACGAGGCAGGCGTCGACGGGAACCCTCCTCGCGCACGCGTCCACCTGGCCGACGGCCTCTGGCTCACCGTGCGTGCGGCGAGGATCGGAGGCTCGACGGGCGCTGGGGACTCGAACATCGCGGTGACCGTCGAGGAGAGCTCTCCGACGGAGCGGCTGGAGCTGTTCTCCAGGGTGTTCGCCCTCAGTGCGCGTGAGCGAGAGCTGCTCACCGGGCTTGCCTCGGGTCTCGACACCCGTCACCTGGCGGCAGCGATGCACCTGTCGGAGCACACGATCCAGGACCACCTGAAGTCGGTCTTCGCCAAGACGTCCACCCACAGCCGCCGTAGTCTCCTAGCGCGCGCCCTCGGCTAGGCCGAACCCTTCAGCGCCTCCGCGACGACCGGGGCGATCCGGCGGAGCGCCTGACCGCGGTGGGAGATCGCGTCCTTCTCATCCGGTGGAAGCTCTGCCGACGTGACGTCGTGCCCCTCGGCGACGAAGAGGACGTCGTAGCCGAAGCCACCACTCCCCCGCATCTCGCGGATGACCCGCCCGGGCATCTCGCCGTGCGCGATGTCCTCGACCAGCCGACCCGACCCATCCCTGCGTACGAACGCCACGGCACAGCGGAACTGCGCGGCGCGTCGCTCGTCGGGCACGTCGGACATCTGCGCGAGCAGCAGCTCGTTGTTGGCGCGGTCCACGTCGTTGTGCCCGTCCTTCACCAGGCCGCTCCAGCGAGCGGAGAGCACACCGGGCATCCCGTTGAGCGCGTCCACGCACAGCCCGCTGTCGTCGGCGAGCGAGGGAATTCCCGTCGCCTCGACGGCGGCGTGCGCCTTGATCAGCGCGTTGCCCTCGAAGGTCGGCTCGGTCTCCGCGGGCTCGTCGTAGTGCTCGACGTCGTCGAGTCCGAGGACCTCGATGTGGGGCACGAACGCCTCGAGGATCCGCTGCATCTCGTTCAGCTTCTTGGCGTTACGGGAGGCAAGGAACACCTGCGGCCGGCTCTGGACGTTCTCGGCTGGCGAACCCTCAGCCACGCAGCGCCTCCTGCTGCAGGCGCGTGAGGTCGGCGCAACCCTTCTCAGCCATGGAGAGCAGGCCGTCGAGGTGGTACCGGTTGAACGGCGTTCCCTCGGCAGTGCCCTGGATCTCGACGTACAACCCGTCGCCGGTCATCACGACGTTCATGTCCGTCTCGGCCCGGACGTCCTCCTCGTAAGGCAGGTCGAGCCGGATCTCGTTGTCGATGATCCCCACCGAGACCGCGGCCACCGACCCGGTCAAAGGCTCGCCCTTCAGCGCGCCCTTCTCACGGAGGCTGTTGCAGGCGTCGACGAGCGCGACGTACGCGCCGGTGATCGCCGCGGTGCGCGTGCCGCCATCGGCCTGCAGCACGTCACAGTCGAGCACGATCGTGTTCTCGCCGAGGGCCTTGTAGTCGACGATCGCCCGTAGGGACCGCCCGATGAGGCGGGAGATCTCCTGGGTCCTGCCGCCGATCCGGCCCTTCACCGACTCACGATCCGAACGGGTGTGGGTCGAGGACGGGAGCATGGCGTACTCCGCCGTGACCCAGCCCAGGCCGGAGTCCTTGCGCCAGCGGGGGACTCCGATGGAGGCAGACGCGGCGCACAGCACGCGCGTCTTCCCGAACTCCACGAGGACCGAACCCGCTGCATGGTCGAGCCAGTGGCGGGTGATCTTGATAGGTCGAAGCTCGTCGTTCTCGCGTCCGTCAGGTCGGGTCGTCATGGGCGTGACCATACCCAGGCCTGGCCGGGTGCTGGTCTGGAGGCACGGTGTCGTCGAGACCGGCGAGCTCCTGGGGGAGTCAGAGGTCGTACGTCGCGCCGCAGACTGCCAGCTCCAGCGGTCCGTCGAAGACGCCGCGAGCCTCCTCGATGGCGGCGGGCTTCTCGTACCACGGCGGGATGTGGGTGAGCACCAGCCGGCGAGCGCCTGCTCTCGTGGCCGTCTCGCCCGCCTCCCTGCCAGTCATGTGCAGGCCCTTGGGGTTGTCCTCCCCCTCACGGAAGGCTGCCTCGGCGAGCAGCAGGTCCGCGTCGCGGGCGAGCTCGACGAGCTCGTCGCAGAAGCCGGTGTCGCCGCTGTAGACCAACCTGCTCTCGCCCTGGGAGACCTTGATCGCGTAGGCCTTGCCCGGGTGGGCCACCCTCGCGACATCGAGGGTCAGCGGACCGACCGTGACAGGGAGCTGACCGTCGTACTCGTGGAAGTCGAACTCCTCGTTCATCCCGGGGTTCTTCTTGAGCCCGTAGCCCTTGGCCATCCGCTTGGCGATGCCACGGGGGCCGTAGACCGGGATGCGGGGCTGCGGGCCGGACGGGTGGTACTTCCGGAGCACGTAGTAGCCGCTCATGTCGAACCAGTGGTCCGGATGCAGGTGGGTGATGAACACCGCGTCGATGGAGAGCGGGTCGACGACCTCGTGCAGGGGGCCGAGCGCGCCGCTTCCGAGGTCGAGCAGCACGCGCCACGTGCGCTCGCCATCCTCACCCTCCACGAGGTAGCTGCTGGCCGGGGAGTCCGGCCCCGGATAGGAGCCGGAGCAACCCACCACGGTGAGCCTCATGAGAGGCCTCCGGTGCGTGCAGTGGGCCGCGTCCAGGCCGTCTGCTGGGCGAGCTGGCTGGCGGTCTGGAGCTCAGGACCGAGGAACCGGCCGCCGATGTGCGCGAACTCCTCCGGGCTGCCGGTCGTGAGGAAGCGGTGCTCCGGCGGGCCGAGGGACGGGTCGCGTTCGAGGCCGTGGCGGACGAGCAGCTTGTAGACGTCCTTGGCGGTCTCCTCCGCGCTCGACACGAGGGTGACCTGGTCCCCCATCACGAAGGACAGCACACCTGTCAGCAGCGGGTAGTGGGTGCAGCCGAGGACGAGGGTGTCGACGCCGTCCGAGATGAGCGGGTCGAGGTACTCGTGCGCGACCTCGAGGAGCTCCGGCCCGCTGGTGACACCAGCCTCCACGAACTCCACGAAGCGGGGGCACGCCTGGGTGCGCAAGATGACCTGCGGCGCTGCGGCGAACGCGTCCTCGTAGGCCATCGACTCCGCGGTCGCGCGGGTGCAGATCACGCCGATCTGCCCGGTGCGGCTCGCGGCCACGGCCCGACGCGTCGCGGGGAAGATCACCTCGACGACCGGGACGGGGTAGCGCTCCCGCGCGTCGCGCAGCACCGCCGCGCTCGCCGAGTTGCACGCGATGACGAGGACCTTCACCCCCTCGTCGACGAGGTGGTCGAGGCACTCGAGGGCGTACTCGCGGACCTCGCTGATCGGCTTGGGGCCGTAGGGCTGCCGGGCGGTGTCACCGAGGTACAGGATGGGCTCGTGCGGCAGCTGGTCGATCACCGCGCGGGCCACGGTGAGGCCGCCGAAGCCTGAGTCGAAGATCCCGATAGGTGCGTCCGTCACGCGTCACAGGCTAACTGCGGCGGCGCCTGACTTCCCGTCAGAGCGACCCAGGTCACGCTGCGACAGTGGTCACGTTGGCGCCTGGCAGGCCCGGGAACGGCTCCGCCGCACGCCGGCTGGGTGGGACCTTTGCCTCTGACCGGCTGAGGAGGTTCGCCCGAAACTAGGCACATGAGGTACGAGACACAGTTCGTGGAGCTGCAGACCCAGCACACCGCGGTCGTGAAGGGCCATGTCACGACAGAGGGCATCGCGGAGTTCCTCGGCCGGGCGTTCGGCGAGGTGATCAACGTCCTCGACAAGCAGGAGCTGCACCCGACCGGCGCGCCGTTCGGAAGGTACCGTCCCACCGACGGAGGTTTCGACCTCGAGGTCGGCTTCCCCTGCTCCGACGTCGTCAAGCCCGAGGGCAGCGTCGAGGCCTCCGAGCTGCCGGGTGGCCGCATGGCACGCACCATGCACGTCGGCTCGTACGACGACGTGGCGGCGGCGTACGAAGCCGCGATCTCCTGGCTCACCGACGAGGGCTGCGTCGTGACGGGCGACCCGTGGGAGTGCTACCTCGACGGGCCCGAGGTGGCCGAGCCGCGCACCGAGGTGTTCATCCCCTGCGAGCCCATGCACCCGGTGCACCACTGAGGACACCGGTCCCGGACCCAGGTCAGTCGACGACCGCGGGCCGCTCGTTGTAGCGCCCTGCGAGCTCCTGCCCGGACATCGCGTGGATGGCGGCCATGATCTCGTCGGTCGCCTCACGTCGTGCCCGGCCGGCGGGCACCTCGTCGAAGCGACCCTTGAAGTCGATCGGCTCGCCGAACTGCACCGACACCTTCGTCAGCCGTGGCAGCCGTGACCCGACCGGCTGCAGCCTCTCGGTGCCGACCAGCGCCACGGGTACGACGGGCGCTCCCGATGTCATGGCCAGCCAGGCGACCCCCGTCCTCCCGCGGTACAACAGGCCGTCGCGGGACCGGGTGCCCTCGGGGTAGATGCCGAACGCACCACCGGACGACAGCACCGACAGGGCCAAGTCGAGTGAGGCCTGCGCCGCTCGCGTGTCGTCGCGGTCGACCGGGATCATCCCGAAGCCGTTGAACCACCAGCGGCTCAGCGTGCCCTTGACGCCGGTGCCGGTGAAGTAGTCGCTCTTGGCGAGGAAGGCCACACGTCGCGGGACGACCAGGGGGATCACCATGCTGTCCATGAACGACAGGTGGTTGCTCGCCAGGAGCACCGGCCCTTTGCGCGGGATGTTCTCGACGCCGGTCACCGTGGGCCGCCAGACGACCCGGAACACCGTCGCGAGCACGACCTTCACCAGCGCGTAGACCATGTGACCCCTCGATCTCCCGCTCAGGCCCAGAGCTGACCGTCGAGGCGTTCCCCGGCCTCGTCCACCGTGCCCTCGTAGGCTCCGGTGGAGAGGTACTTCCAGCCGCCGTCTGCGACCACGAAGACGATGTCGGCGCGCTCCCCCGCCTTCACGGACTTGCGGGCCTGAGCCAGCGCGGCGTGCAGGATCGCGCCGGTCGAGATGCCGGCGAAGATACCCTCCTGCTCGAGCAGCTCCCGCACCCGGCGTACCGCGTCACGGGGGCCCACGGAGAACCGTGCGTCGATCAGCGAGGGGTCGTACAGCTCGGGGATGAACCCCTCGTCCATGTTGCGCAGGCCGTAGACGAGCTCGCCGTAACGTGGCTCGGCCGCGACGACGCGCACGTGCGGAGCATGCTCGCGGAAGTACCGGCTGGCGCCCATCAGCGTGCCCGTCGTGCCGAGCCCCGCCACGAAGTGCGTCACGCTCGGCAGGTCGGTGTAGATCTCCGGAGCCGTCCCCTCGTAGTGCGCGAGTGCGTTGGCCGGGTTGCCGTACTGGTAGAGCATCACCCAGTCCGGGTTGTCCTTGGCCATGATCTTCGCGACCCGGACCGCCTCGTTCGAGCCGCCGGCACCCGGCGAGGAGACGATCTCCGCACCCCACATGCGGAGCAGCTGACGCCGCTCCTCGGAGGTGTTCTCGGGCATCACGCAGACCATGCGGTAGCCGCGCAGCTTGGCGACCATCGCCAGCGAGATACCCGTGTTGCCGGAGGTCGGCTCGAGGATCGTGCAGCCCGGGGTGAGGGTGCCGTCCTTCTCCGCCTGCTCGAACATCTTCAGCGCGGCCCGGTCCTTGATGGACCCGGTCGGGTTCCGGTCCTCGAGCTTCGCCCACAGCCGCACGTCAGGGGTCGGCGAGAGCCGAGGCAGGCCCACCAGCGGCGTGCCTCCGACCGAGTCGAGGAGCGAGTTGAACAGCATCTAGCCGCGCGCCACCGGCAGCATGGCGACGGCGCCACCGGCCACGGCCGGAAGCACGACGACCTCGTCACCGTCGCTGACCTCGGTCTCGAGGCCACCGGTGAAGCGGACGTCCTCGTCGTTGACGTAGACGTTGACGAAGCGACGAAGGTCGGACCCGTCGATCAGGCGCTCCTTGATGCCGGGATGGTTCGACTCGAGGTTGTCGATCACCTCGGCCAGCGTCTTGCCCTCACCGGCCACGGCCTTCTCACCGCCGGTGTAGGTCCGCAGGATGTTCGGGATGCGTACGTCGATGGCCATCGGGTCTGGCTCCTCAAACTCTCTCGTCGGCTCGGTTGATCTCGAGCGTGGTGATCTGGGACGTCGGCGCGGTCAGCCCTCGTGGGAGTCCACGACCGAGACTTCTTCCTCGGTGACCTCGCCGTCAATGATCCTGTATGACCTAAACTCCACCGGCCCCTCGCTATTCCCGTGCTCGGCTGTGGAGACGAGCACATAGTGCGCGTCGGGCTCCATGGCCAGGCCGATGTCGGTGCGCGACGGGTACGCCTCCGTCGCGGTGTGCGAGTGGTAGATCACCACGGGCTCCTCGTCGCGCTTGTCCATCTCCTTGTAGAGCTGCAGCAGCTCGCCGGAGTCGAACTCGTAGAACGTCGGAGAGCCGGCAGCGTTCACCATCGGGACGAACCGGGTCGGTGTGTCGGATCCCGCGGGTCCGGCGACGACTCCGCAGGCCTCGTCAGGATGGTCCTTCTTGGCGTGGGCCACGATGGCGTCATAGGTCGCGCGGTCGATCTTCAGCACATCACGAGCGTATCCGGGGCGCCTGAGAAGCCCGCCCCGTCCGGCGCACGTCCGGATCGTGAGACTTTGGGTCAGTCGTCCCGGGAGAGAGCGGCCACGAGGGTCTCCTGGAGGTAGCCCACCCACTCGTAGATGTCGTGCACGTGGGTCCGTGGGTCGTCGTCACCGAGAGCGGCCCAGTACTCCTCGTCGCCCTCCTCGACCCCGAGCCTGGTCGCGAGAGCGAGACGGATGTCGGTGAAGGATCGCATCCAGGCATTCGCCTGGGCCCGGTCGAGCTCCACGTCGATCCAGAGCCCGTCCTCCTCGAGCTCGGCGGGCAGCCCCGCCTCCTCGAGCTGGTCGATGATCAGACCCGCGTTGCCGGCCTTGCCGTCACGCAGGCCGCCCTCGGTGAAGCGGCGGAACTCACCGGCCGCCTCCTCGTCGTCGGGGTAGGCGGTCGGGAACAGCCTCGCCAGGACCGGGTCCTCCGGCTCCGTCGTCGGGCCCGTGAAGTCGAGAAGGTCCTCGAGCGGGTCGGCGGAGCTCTTCGGCACGGCGACCTCGTTGCGCAGCAGCTCGACGAGCTGCGAGGCGAGCGACCGCAGCAGGTCCGCCTCGAAGCCGGAGAAGGTCGCCATGACACCGGAACCGCGCGGGACGAAGCCGCTCATCGAAGACCCCCCTCGAGCCGACAGCAGGGCGCGCAGCCAGGACAGCACCTCATGCGTCAGCCTTCTGCATGGTCGCCCAAAGACCGTACTCATGCATGGCCTGGACATCGCGCTCCATCTCCTCACGCGACCCCGTCGACACCACCGAACGGCCGTCGTTGTGGACCTCGAACATCAGCTTCTCGGCCTTCTTGCGGGGGTAGCCGAAGTAGGTCTGGAACACGAAGGTGACGTAGGACATCAGGTTCACCGGGTCGTTCCACACGATTGTCACCCACGGCCGCGCAAGCTGGGTGACCTCGTCGGCCTCCGGCTTCCCGATCTCGACGGGTGTGGGTGCAGACACGGTTCACATCCTAGGCTGTGGCGGGTGACGACAGCATCGACGGCACTCCTGACCGACCACTACGAGCTGACCATGGTGCAGGCCGCGCTCGAGGCAGGGACCGCCCACCGTCGGTCGGTCTTCGAGCTCTTCGGCAGGCGCCTCCCGGAGGGCCGGCGGTACGGCGTCGTGGCCGGAGCCGGACGGTTCCTCGACGCCTTCGAGCGGTTCACCTTCGACGACGAGGTGCTCGACGTGCTCCGGACCCACCACATCGTCGACGACGCGACCCTGGAGTGGCTCGCGGGCTATCGCTTCAGCGGCGACATCTGGGGCTATCCGGAGGGCGAGGTGTACTTTCCCTACTCCCCCCTCATGGTGGTGGAGTCCACATTCGCCGAGGCGGTCCTGCTCGAGACGTTGCTTCTGTCGATCCTCAACCACGACTCCGCGATCGCCTCCGCCGCCTCCCGGATGACCTGGGCGTCGTGCGAGCGGCCGTGCATCGAGATGGGGTCGCGGCGCACGCACGAGGAGGCAGCCGTCGCGGCAGCGAGAGCGGCGTACATCGCGGGCTTCGCCACCACCTCTAACCTCGCCGCCCGGCAGAGGTACGGCGTCCCGACAGCCGGGACGAGTGCACACGCCTTCACGTTGCTCCACGACACCGAACGTGACGCCTTCACGGCCCAGGTGGAGTCCCTCGGGAAGGGCACCAGCCTGCTCATCGACACCTACGACGTCGCCGAGGCGGTGAGGACCGCCGTCGACGTCGCCGGTCCGGAGCTCGGTGCGGTGCGGATCGACTCCGGCGACCTCGGCATGCTGGCCTCGCAGGTCCGGGCACAGCTCGACTCCCTCGGCGCCACACACACACGCATCATCGTCACCTCCGACCTCGACGAGCACGCCATCGCGGCGCTCGCGGCCGCGCCGGTCGACGGGTACGGCGTCGGCACCTCCCTCGTCACAGGCAGCGGCCACCCGACCTCGGGCTTCGTCTACAAGCTCGTCTCGCGTGAGGACGACAGCGGCGAGATGGTGTCGGTGGCGAAGAAGAGCAAGGACAAGATCTCCATCGGCGGACGGAAGTACGCCCTGCGCCGCCGCAACTCGAAGGGCGTCGCAGAGGCGGAGGTCGTCGGCGTGGGAGTGGCACCCGTCGACGACGGCGACGACCGCGAGCTGCTCGTGCCCCTCGTGCGGGACGGCAAGGTCGTGGGACGCGAGGACCTCGAGACCGCCCGCGAACGGCACCTCCGCGTTCGCGAGGAGCTGCCCCTCCCCGCCCGGATGCTCTCCCGGGGCGAGCCCGTCATCCCCACCCTGCACATCGGCGACTGAGCCCTTCACGCCCCCGCCGCCCGGGCCCTTCGACCCCGTGACCAGGCGGTAGCGCTCGGTTAGCGTGGTTGTATGAAGCGTGCACTGATCGTGGTGGATGTCCAGAACGACTTCTGCGAAGGCGGCGCCCTCCCGGTGCACGGTGGTGCCGAGGTGGCCTACCGGATCGGGACCCTGCTCCACCACTGGAGCGAGAAGGACCCCAAGGCACCGGACTACGCCGTTGCCGTCGCAACGCGTCATCACCACATCGACCCGGGCAGCCACTTCGCCGCCCCCGGCGCGCGCCCCGACTTCGTGGAGAGCTGGCCGCCGCACTGCGTGGTCGGCACCGACGGGGCGGCATTCCACCCGAACCTCGACCCTCAACCGTTCGACGCGATCTTCCTCAAGGGCGAGCACTCCCCCGCCGACTCCGCTTTCGAGGGGCGCACGGCCGACGGGGTCCCCCTCGCCGGGTGGCTGCGTCAGCACGGCATCACCGACGTCGACGTGTGCGGCGTCCCCACGGACTGCGTGCGGAGAACCACGCTCGACGCCGTACGCGAAGGCTTCTCGGTCCGGCTGCTCACCGACCTGGTCGCGGGCGCCGACGAGGGGGCTTCGAGGGCGACGCTGGAGGAGATGCGCTCGGCGGGCGCGGCGCTGGTCTGACCCGGAGGCGCCGGCTCAGGCCCCGGCGTGCGCGTCGAGCTGCCGCGGGAGGTCGCGCATCCGGGCCAACGGCGAGAAGAGCACGGTGAGCCCTGCGACGAGGAAGCCCGCGACGACCAGCCAGAGGGTGGGTACGACGCCGAGCTCGCGGCCGAGCAAGCCGCCGACGAAGGCGCCGACCGGCATGCTCCCCCACACGATGAACCGGATGGAGGCGTTCATCCGACCGAGCAGGGGCCGGGGGCACAACCGCTGCCGGAAGCTCACCTGGATCACGTTGTAGCCGACGGCACCGAACGAGACGCCGAAGGAACCCACCGCCAACGCGGCCACCGGCGTGACCTGCGCCGCGAGCGGCGTCAGCGCCGAGAACGGCACGGTCAGCAGCGCCATCGAGGGGATCGTGCGCCCCTCGCCGATCACCCGCGAGAAGCGCGAGACGGTCAGCGCCGCCGTCAGACCGCCAACGGATCCCACCGAGAACACCAGGCCCAGCGTCGCCTCCGACAGGCCCAGGTCGCGGATCACGAAGAGGACGATCAGCACCGAGTTGATCGCTGCGAAGAAGTTGCTGAGCGTCGTGCAGAGCACTATCCGCCGCAGGAGCGGCTGGTTGAACACGAAGGAGAGACCCTCCCAGATCTCGGTGCGCAGCGGTCGGCGCCCGTCAGGCGACGGGGCCTGCTCGACGTGCCGGATGCGCGACACGAAGAGCACGGAGGCGACCATGGACACCGCCGTGGTCGCGATGGTCAGCGGCGCACCGACCATCCGGATCAGCGTCGCCCCGACCGCGGGGCCCGCGATGCTCGCTGTCGACTGGAGTGCCTGGAGCTTCGCGTTGCCCTCGCCGATCTGGCGCGACGGGACGAGCTCCGGCAGGTAGCTCTGGTGTGCGACGTCGAAGAACACGGTCGAGGTCCCGACGATGAGAGCGACGACGTACACCTGCGTCATGGTCAGCACGCCGAACGCCCAGGCGGCCGGAAGGGTGAGCAGCACGGCGCCGCGGACGAGGTCAGCGGTCATGATCAGCCGTTTCTTGCGCCAGCGGTCCACCCAAGCGCCGGCCGGCAGGCCGATGACCAGGAAGGCGAGCAGCTCGAACGTCCCGAGCAGGCCCATCTGGAACTCGTCCGCGCCGAGGAGGCGGACCGCCATGATCGGCATCGCCAGGTTGACCAGCTGCGTGCCGAGCTGTCCGACCGCGTCGCCCGCCCACAGCTGGCGGAAGTCGTGGTGGTGGATCAGGCTGCGCGTCCGGCCATCAACGCCGATGGCGGCTTCGGTGGGGTCCGCCCGGGTGATGGCTGCCTCTGGTGTGCTCACCTCGCAACCGTCGCCGACTGATTGGGAATTGTCAATCACTTTCCCCAGGTTGCGGCCGATGGCCACTAGGCTGCAGTAATGGGCCTCCCCGACGAGACGATCGAACGACGCCCGGCGACCGACGCCGAGGCCCGCGCCCTCGCCTCGAGCCTCCGGCTCCAGATCCTCCGGCTCACCCTCGACGAGGCGCTGACGAACAAGGAGATCGCCGAGCGGGTGGGACGGAACCCCGCGTCGGTCCTTCACCACGTGCGCACGCTGGTCGACACCGGTTTCCTGAGGCCGGAGCCGGTACGGCGGGGGGCGCGGGGGTCACGGGAGGTCCCCTATCGCGCGACCGGGAAGTCGTGGCAGCTCGAGCTTCCGAACGCCGGCCGCGCCGTGCTCGCAGCCTTCCTCGCCGAGGCCCAGCAGGCTCCTCCCGGGACCCTCCAGACCACGCGCCTGGGACTGCGGCTCACCGAGGACGAGGTGGACGAGCTGGGCAGTCGGCTGCTCGAGGTGCTCGAGGAGTTCCGGCGCCGGCCGGCGGATCCGGATGCGGTCCCCTGGTCGGTGTTCGTCGCCCTGCACCCCGACGCCGGCCGCCGCTAGCCCCATCCGTCCGGGGTCACTCGCCCGTCCGGGGTCACTCGCCGCGGAAGACCGGCCTGCGCTTCTCGGAGAACGCCCGCATCCCCTCGGCGACGTCATCGGTGCGCAGCAGCACCGTCTGACCGGTCCGCTCGCGCTCGAGCGCCGCCTCGAGCCCGGCGAGGGTCGCGGCGTTGACCGCCCTCTTCGT
>DATGYO010000041.1:0-24650 GCA_035297905.1 Nocardioidaceae bacterium | reverse complement strand
GTACATGGCGTTGAGCAGGACGAAGACGTAGGCCTGCAGGAACTGGATCAGGAGCTCCAGGAAGCTGATCGCGATGAAGAGCAGCCAGGCCAGGATGCCGACCGGCTTCACCAGGGTCGCGCCGTGGAGCAGGAGGTACTCGCCGCCGACCGCGAACAGGATGATCAGCAGGTGGCCGGCGAGCATGTTCGCGAACAGACGGAGGGCCAGCGTGACCGGCCGGACCAGGATGTTCGACATGAACTCGAGCGGCACGAGCAGCAGGAGCATCGGGCCCTTGATGCCGGCCGGGACGGTCTGCAGCTTCATGTAGCCGCCGAAGCCGTGCTTCTTGATGCCCGCCGCGTTGTAGATCACCCAGCTCAGCAGCGCGAGGCTGTACACCATGCCGGAGCGCGAGAAGGTCGGGAACTGGATGAACGGGATGGACCCGAAGAAGTTGTTGAGCAGGATGAAGAAGAACAGCGCGAAGAGGTACGGCACGAAGCGCATGAAGTCGGCACTGCCGATGATGTCGCGGCCGATGGTGTTACGCGTGAAGCCGTAGCCGGCCTCCGCGATGTACTGGAGCCTGCCGGGCACCATGGCGCGCTTGCCGGCCGCGGCGTAGAAGAACCAGAACACCAGCACGGCCGCGAGGATCAGCTGGAGCATCGGCTTGGTGACGCCGAGGTACATGCTCTGGCCGAGGAAGTCGAAAGACGTGTCGGGCCCGATCGGTGGCAGGTTGAAGTCGCCCGGCCCCGGAGGGGTGAAGCTTTCCTCCGCGGACGGACCGAGGGCGGCCAGGCTGCTGAGAGCGAGACTCACGAGATCTCCTGCACTAGTTCTTGTCCTGCTTCGACTGCTGATCCTGGCCGCGGTTGAACCGGGCGAAGGTCATATAGAGACCGAGCCCAGCACCGACGAGGATCCCGACGGCCACCAGGAACGACGTCCCGAGCCACCGGTCCGCGAGCCACCCGAGAAACCCGTAGACCATCACCCCCGAGACGAGGTAGCCGAAGGCATGCCACGGGTCGCCTTTGGGAGAGTCGTGATCGGGAGCAGAGCTGGGATTCTGCTGATTCATCGCGCACCGGACAATAGCAGTCACGCAAGGTCATCGGACACTTGCCTCCTTCCCGTGGGAGGGCAGGTCGTAGAGCGGCTGACGGGCCCGCATCGAGGTCGCCACAAGGGCCCACGTCCAGGCGAGAGTGCACGCGATCACGGCTGCGGAGAGCCATCTCGGGTCGATCGGACCGTCGAGTGCGCCGCCGTCGTTCAAGGCGACGTAGACGACTCCGACGAGCACGACCTGGAGGGTGTAGGTGAGCAACGCCACGAGCAGCGAGGCGGCCGGCGCGAGGGTGGCGACGACGCCGAGGACGACCGCTCCGAAGGCGAACACCGCACACACCATGACCACACCGATGGCGACGCCGGCAGCGGCCGCGGGGCCGGTGGTGAGCGCCGCCGCGAGGAGCAGGAGGAGCCCGACGGTCCCCGCGGCCGACAGCGGACCGAGGACGAGGCGACCTCGGCGTGGTGTCGGCTGTTCGGTCGTCATGAGGCGGCCGTTCTGTCGTCCGGTACGGGCTCTGGTTCAGCGTCCCGGAGTTCCTCAGGAACCTCTCAGGGAGCGCTTGTGAAAACTAGCACAAAGTCCTGATCGCGAGGAAATCCGAGTCTAGAGACCAGAGGTCGAGACTCCCCCACGATGCAGTCGCGGAAGGAAGAAGGTCAGTGCCACGGTGAGCAGGACCCAGACGACGAGGACCGCTGTGGTGAGGCCACCGGAGTACAGGCTGGCGAGGACGCCGCCGAAGGCGATCAGCCCGGCCCACAGCCACATGATCAGCACCGCCCGCCGGTGCGAGTGCCCGATCTCCAGCAGGCGGTGGTGGAGATGCTGCTTGTCCGGCGCGAAGGGCGACCGGCCCGCGCGGGTGCGACGTACGACGGCCAGCACCAGGTCCACGAACGGGACGATCAGGATCGAGATCGGAAGGACGATCGGAAGCAGCGTCGGCAGCAGGCTGGCCTCGCTGCCGCCCGCCCCCTGCCGCAGGTCGACCGAGGCGAACTGCCCGGTGAGGGTCAAGGCCGACCCGGCGAGCACCAGCCCGATCAGCATCGAGCCGGAGTCGCCCATGAAGATCCGTGCGGGGAAGAAGTTGTGCGGGAGGAACCCGGCGCACGCGCCTCCGAGCGCCGCGGTGAGCAGCGCCGCGGAGATCGCCAGCGTCTCACCGTTTGCGTCGGCGAGCTTGTAGGAGAACGCGAAGAACGCCACCGCACCGATGCCCACCACACCTGCGGCAAGGCCGTCGAGCCCGTCGACGAAGTTCACCGCGTTCACCGTGGCCACGACGAGCACCACGCTGGCGAGGGCGGCCTGGGTGGTGTCGAGCGCGAACTGGGTGCCGCCCGGGAGCTGGATGGAGTAGAACTGCACCTCGAAGAACACCAGGAAGCCCGCGGCCAGGAGCTGCCCGCCGAACTTCGTCAGCGCGTCGAGCTCCAGGAGGTCGTCGAGCACCCCCACCGCACAGATCAGGGCGCCGCCCACCAGCACCACACCGGCGTCGCGGAAGATCTTCTCGTCACTGAGCGAGAGGAACGGCAGCTGCCGGGCCACCGCGTAGCCGGCGGCGAGGCCCCCCAGCATCGCGACCCCGCCGAAGTACGGGATCGGGATCGCATGCACGTCGCGGTCGCGGACCTTCGCCACCGCCCCCGTGCGGAGCGCGACCTCCCGCGCGATCACCCCCAGGAGGTAGGTGACGACAGCGGCGACCAGGAAGACCGTCAGGTACTCACGCACGGCGCGACGCTACCCCCGCTCGCCGGTGTTCTCGGCTGTGTTCTCGGCTGTGTTCTCGGCTGGGTCGATCGTCGTGTTGTTCGCCGCGCGGTCCTCGGTGCGGTCTCCGGCGCCGCCCTCGATCTGCACACCGAGCGGCTCGAGAACCTCGTTCAGACGCTCGACCGGGACCGCGCCCAGCCGGAGCACCCGCGCTGTGTCGCCCGTGGCGTCGACGATCGTCGAGGCCACCGATCCCGGTGTAGGGCCGCCGTCGAGAAGCACCTCCACGGCGTCCCCGAGCATCGCGTCAGCCTCGTCGGCGTCGGTCGCCGCGGCCTTGCCGGTGAGGTTCGCGCTGCTCACGGCAAGCGGCCCGGTGCGCGCGAGGAGCTCCAGTGCCACGGGGTGGTCGGGCATCCGCACCGCGACGGTGCCGCGGGTGTCGCCGAGGTCCCACTGCAGTGACGGCTGCTGGCGGCACACGATCGTGAGCGGGCCGGGCCAGAGCTCCTCGATGAGCGCCCGGGCGTACGACGGTACGCCGACCGCCAGTGCGTCGAGCGTGGTCGCCGCCGAGACGAGGACCGGCGGCGGCATGTCGCGTCCCCGCCCCTTGGCACCGAGGAGCCTGCGCACCGACGCGGGGTCGAACGCGTCCGCGCCGATGCCGTAGACGGTGTCGGTGGGGAAGACCACGAGCTGGCCGCGTTGGATCGCGAGGGCGGCGGCGGCGATCCCTTCCTCGCGTTGGGTCTCGTCGTGCGTATCGAACCGGTTGCTCACCCGACTCATCGTGCCAGCCGCGCGGTCACGAAGCGCGGGCGACCTGCCAGGTCGAGGTTGTCGCGTACGTCGGACCAGCGCGCTGCCCCGGCGAACACGGCGGGCGCCGACTCGGCCTGGACCTCGGCATGCTCCGCCCCGACCACCCCGCCGGGGCTCAGGAGCCGGGCGGCGACCCGCTCGAGGACCCGCATGGCGTCGAGGCCGTCCTCCCCCGACCACAGGGCAAGCGCCGGGTCGTGATCCCGGGCCTCGGCCGCGACGGACTCGTAGGCCTCCAGCGGAATGTAGGGCGGGTTGCACACGACCACGTCGACGGTCCCGTCGAGGTCGCGGAAGGACTCGGCCATGTCGCCCAGCCGCAGGTCCACGCCGCTGCCCTCGAGGTTCCGGGTCGCCCACGCGTGCGCGGACTCGTCGAGCTCGACCGCATGGACGTGCGCCTCGGGCACCTCCGTGGCCAGGGCGAGCGCCATCGCGCCCGACCCGGTGCACAGGTCGACGATGACCGGCTCGCGTCCCGCGGCGACGACCTCTCGGGCTCGGTCCACCCCCCACCCGGCCAGGGACTCGGTCTCGGGCCGTGGCACGAACACCCCGGGGCCGACCGCCAGCTCGACGTACCGGAACGCCGCGGTCCCGATGAGGTGCTGGAGGGGCTCGCGCGCCTCCCGACGGACCACGAGCTCCTCGAAGCTGCGTGCCTGCGCAGCGTCGATGTCGGCGACGACCGGCAGCTGGGCCCGCGTGGTGCCCAGCACATGAGCGAGCAGCTCACGGGCGTCGTAGTCCGGTGAGGGCACCCCGGCGGCCTCCAGGCGGCGGACCGCCCCGGCGACCAGGTCGCGGGTCAGCATCAGGACTCGAGTGCCTCGAGGCGCCCGGCGAGGTCCGCCTGGACGCAGGAGTCGACGACGGGCTGCAGGTCTCCGTCGAGCACGGCATCGAGGTTGTAGGACTTGTAGCCGGTGCGGTGGTCCGAGATCCGGTTCTCCGGGTAGTTGTAGGTCCGGATCCGCTCCGAGCGGTCCACAGTGCGCACCTGTGACTTCCGGGCGTCCGAAGCCTCGGCGTTCGCCGCCTCCTCTGCCGCTGCGAGGAGCCTGGCACGAAGGATGCGCATGGCCTGCTCCTTGTTCTGGAGCTGGCTCTTCTCGTTCTGGCAGGAGGCCACGATGCCGGTCGGCAGGTGGGTGATCCGCACCGCCGAGTCGGTGGTGTTGACGCTCTGGCCGCCGGGCCCGGAGGACCGGTAGACGTCGATGCGCAGGTCCTTCTCCTCGATCGTGACGTCGACGTGCTCGGCCTCGGGCATGACGAGGACGCCCGCGGCGGAGGTGTGGACCCGGCCCTGGCTCTCGGTGACTGGGACCCGCTGGACGCGGTGCACGCCCCCCTCGAACTTCAGCAGCGCGTAGGGAGCCTCGCCCGGCTCGGGAGTGCCCTTGGCCTTCACCGCGACCGTCACCGACTTGTAGCCACCCAGGTCGGACTCCGCCGCGTCGATCGGCTCGACCTTCCAACCCCGTCGCTCGGCGTAGCGGGTGTACATCCGCAGCAGGTCGCCCGCGAAGAGCGCGGACTCCTCACCGCCCTCCCCCGACTTGATCTCGAGGATGGCGTCCTTCGAGTCGCTGGGGTCGCGCGGCACGAGCAGGTGCCGGAGTCGCTCCTCGGCGACCTCGCGCCGCGCAGCCAGGACATCGGCCTCCTCGGCGAAAGAGGAGTCCTCCGCGGCGAGCTCGCGCGCGGCCTCGATGTCGTCGCCGAGACCCTGCCACTCCCGGTAGGCGCGCACGATCGCGCTGAGCTCGGCGTACCGCTGGTTCAGCTTCTTGGCCAGCCCCTGGTCGGAGTGGATGCTGGGGTCGGCAAGGCGGTGCTCGAGCTCGGCGTGCTCCTCGACCAGGCCGTCTACGGCTTCGAACATGCGGACCCTCGGATCTCTACATCTCGGACGTCATGCGTGCCGGTCGCAACAGGGACCCGCGCCGTATGACGTCCTGGGGGCTTCTCGGGACAAGCAAAGCGCCGGCCCACGCTGAGTGCGGGGACCGGCGCTTGACGCTTGCTACTTCTTGGCAGCAGCCTTCTTGGCGTAGCGGGCCTCGAAGCGGGCGACGCGACCGCCGGTGTCGAGGATCTTCTGCTTGCCGGTGTAGAACGGGTGGCACTGCGAGCAGACGTCGGCGTGGATCGAGCCGCTCTTCGCGGTGCTCCGCGTCGTGAACGTGTTGCCGCACGTGCAGGTCACCTGGGTCTCGGTGTACTCCGGGTGGATGTCCTTCTTCATGGCTTCCTCTCGAGGGTTGTCGGTCGCCGGGTCGTGCCGCCACGGTCGGGGCACGTGAACCGGAACCAGCGCTCAATTGTGCCAAACAACCATCCGCGGGTGGTAATTCCCGGTGCGGCTAGTCCAGCCCGACCGTCGGGTCCCGCCGGACGACGCCGAACATGAGCACCGACGCCAGCGCAGTGACAGTGACCATCACCGCCGCCATCGGCACCGGCGAGGTCGACCCGAACAGCCCCACCACCGGCGCCACGACCGCCCCGACGCCGAACTGGACGGCGCCGAGCACGGCGGCGGCCGTCCCGGCTGCCTCACCGTGGCGAGTCAGCGCGAGCGCCGGGGTGTTCGGCAGCGCGAGACCGACCGACGCGACGACGACGGCGAGTGGCACGAGCACGGCGGGCAGCCCTCCCACACCGGTGAGGCCGACCGTCACGAGCACGGACGACGCGAGCAGGCCGGTCAGCATCGCGCCCGAGAGAACGTTGACCACGCCGAACCGGTCGATCATGAGCGGGTTGAGCTGCGACGCCACTGTCAGCCCCGCGGCGTTCAGCCCGAAGACGAGGCCGAAGGTGACCTCGTCGAGCCCGTAACCGTCCTGCAGCACGAAGGATGACCCGGATACGTAGGCGAACATCGCCGACATCATCAGGCCCCCGATGAAGACCAGGGCGAGGAATGCGGAGTCGCGGACGAGGCTGCGATAGGTGCGGAGCGTGGCGGTGAGGTTCGCCGGTCGTCGGCGTTCGACCGGAAGGGTCTCACGCAGTCCGACGAGGGCGACGACGGTGAGCAGGACCGCGATCCCGGCCAGCACGCCGAAGATCCCTCGCCACGAGGTCCACGACAAGATCACTCCGCCGATGGACGGCGCCAGGATCGGGGCGAGGCCGATGACCAGCATCAGCCGCGACATCAGCCGCGCGACCGCATTCCCGGAGAAGAGGTCTCGCACGATCGCCATCGCGACGACGGAGATGGCGGCACCGGCGAAGCCCTGGAGCACCCGAACCGTGGCGAGCAGGTAGATGGTCGGCGCCAGCGCCGCCAGCATGGACGCCACCGCGTGCGCGAGCAGCCCCGTCATGAGTGGCCGCTTGCGACCGAAGGCGTCGGAGAGCGGCCCGATGACCAGCTGGCCGAAGGCCAGCCCACCGAGCATCCCGGTGAGGGTGAGCTGGGTGGCCGAGTCGGAGGCGTTCAGGTCTGCGGACAGGGACGGGAAGGCCGGGAGGTACATGTCGATGGTGAGGGGCCCGAGTGCGATCAGCGCTCCGAGAACCACGACGAGCTGAAGGTAGCGCCGACCCGTTGGAGCAGAGACCTGCGAGGAGGTCGTCGGGAGGACGCTCGCCCCGGGTGCGGGCGTGGTCGGCGTCTCGACAGGTCCAGGGCTCACCCCTGCGTAATCTCCACTTGGTCACGGATATTCCATGTCTGCCGCGCTGCGACCGGGATCACGAAGCGCACCGTCGTGCCCTCGCCCTCGGTGGACTCGATCTCGAGACGGCCGCCGTGGTTGTCGGCGATGGTCTGGACGATGCGCAGACCCAGCCCGGTGCCGGTGATCTCGGCCTCCACGGCGTTGGAGCCGCGGAAGAACCGAGTGCCGAGGGTCGGAAGCTCCCCCGCCGGGATGCCGATGCCGTGGTCGACCACCGAGACGACCGCCCTGCCGTCGGCCTCGGTGAGCCGGATCAGCACGTGGCCTCCTGGCTGGCTGAACTTGATCGCGTTGGTGACCAGGTTGAGCAGGGCCCGCGAAAGCTGTCCGGAGTCCCCGCACACAAGCACGGGGTGACCCGGGTTGGCCTCGCGGACACTGACGTGCGCGCGGGCGGCGATCTCCGCTACGTCGTGGGCCACGTCGGAGGTCAGGTGGCTGAGGTCGAGCACGTCGAAGGAGGTCCGGAACGCGTCGGACTCGACCTGTGACAGCGTGAGGAGGTCCTCGATGAGGCTTCGCAGGCGATCGACGTTGCGCTTGACGACGCTCAGCATGCCCTTCTGCTGGGGTGTCAGCTCAGGGGCGAAGCCGTCCTCGAGCAGCTCCATGTAGCCGGCGATGCTGGTCAGCGGGGTGCGGAGCTCGTGCGACACGGTCGAGACGAAGTCGTCCTTGGCACGGTCCAGCTGCCTGAGCTGGCTGACCACCCGCTCCTCCATCTCGCGGGAGCGTTGGTTCTCCTCCGCCAGCGTGTTCAAGGCACTCGCGACCCGTCCGATCTCCCGCGGGCCGTCGGTGGAGACGCGCGCCGCGAGGTCCCCCGCGGCGAGGCGTTCCACCGCGGTCTCCATGTCGCGCAGCGGTCCGCTCACGCGGCGTACGACTGCGCGACCGAGCAGCGCAGTCACGGCCACCCCCAGGATGGAGGCGAGCGCGACGAAGAGGATCACCTGGTGCGCCCTCGACCGGGCCACGGCTCCGCGGGCGTCGATCTCCGCGTCGACCTCGTGGGACAGCGCGTCGTTGAGGTCGGTGAACTCGTCGAAGGCGACCTGCCCGTCGAGCAGGTAGGCCGGGTCCACGGGCCCCGGCTCGCGTCGTACCAGCCCGTCGGCGAAGGAGAGCCAGGCCTCCGCCGCGTCGCCCTCCTTCTGGACCGACCGGGTCAGCGGGTCGTTGCCGGGCATCATCGACTCGAGCATCGCCAGCTCGCCACGGGCGTCGACCACCGCTTCGTGGTAGCGGGTCAGGTAGTCCCGGTCTCCGCTCAAGGCCCAGCCCCTTGCGTCGGACTGTGCTCGGCTCATGTCGTTGCGCAGGGCGATGTTGCTGTACGCCGAGGGGCGGAGGTCGTCCACGAGTACGTCGACGTCGTCGGTCAGCGAGGTGACGCCGATCGCCCCGGCAGCCGCGACCACCGTGACGAGCAGGACCATGCCGAGAAGCAGCAGGGTCACCCGGTCGCGGACGCTGTCCACGGCCTTCATCGGCTGGTCATCCAGCGCTCCGCTGCAGCACCGCGGTGACACGGGCGGCGAGCTCGCGCGGGCTGAACGGCTTGACGACGTAGTCGTCGGCGCCGACGTTGAACCCGTGCTCGATGTCTGCCTCCTGCGCCCGCGCGGTCAGCAGGATCACCGGGATGCCGGAGAGATCGGGGTCGGCTCGCAGCTCGCGACACGCGTCGAAGCCGCTCATGCCCGGCATCATCACGTCGAGCACCGCCAGGTCGGGCCGCTGGTCGCGACAGGCATCGACCGCGGCCGCACCGTCGCCGACCGGCACCACGTCGTGGCCGGACTGCTCGAGCTTGAAGACCACGAGGTCGCGGATGTCTGCATCGTCATCGGCGACGACGATCTTGGCCATGGCAACCCCGAGTGCGAGAAGTGTCTGTTATGTCCGACTAGTACGCGCTCCGAGGATAGGCCGGACCACCGACCGGGCGGGGCAAAACACGACGGGCGGGACCTGTCCGGTCCCGCCCGTCGATGGAGTCGTGCGCGATGCGGCTCAGTCGCCGTCGCGGCCGTTGCCGGCCGTCGGCGTCGTCTTCTGCACCTGCATGAGGAACTCGATGTTGCTGTGTGTCTTCTTGAGCCGCTCGAGCAGCAGCTCGAGCGCCTGCTGACCGTCGAGGCCGGAGAGGACGCGGCGCAGCTTCCACACGATCGCGAGCTCCTCCTTGCTCATCAGGAGCTCCTCGCGGCGCGTGCCGGACGCGTCGACGTCGATGGCCGGGAAGATCCGCTTGTCCGCGAACTCGCGGCGCAGGCGCAGCTCCATGTTCCCGGTGCCCTTGAACTCCTCGAAGATCACCTCGTCCATCTTCGAGCCGGTCTCGATCAGCGCCGTGGCGAGGATCGTCAGCGAGCCGCCGTCCTCGATGTTGCGGGCCGCACCGAAGAAGCGCTTCGGGGGGTACAAGGCGGAGGAGTCGACACCACCGGACAGGATCCGGCCGCTCGCCGGCGCGGCGAGGTTGTAGGCACGACCGAGTCGGGTGATCGAGTCGAGCAGCACGACCACGTCGTGACCGAGCTCGACCAGGCGCTTGGCGCGCTCGATCGCGAGCTCGGCGACGGTCGTGTGGTCGGTCGCCGGGCGGTCGAAGGTCGAGGCGATGACCTCGCCCTTGACCGTGCGCTGCATGTCCGTGACCTCCTCCGGACGCTCGTCCACGAGGACGACCATCAGGTGGGTCTCCGGGTTGTTGGTGGTGATCGCGTTGGCGATCGCCTGCAGCACCATCGTCTTGCCGGCCTTCGGCGGGGAGACGATCAGGCCGCGCTGCCCCTTGCCGATCGGAGCCACGATGTCGATCACACGGGTGATCAGCATGTTCGACTCGGTCTCGAGGCGGAGCCTGTCGGAGGCGTAGAGGGGAGTCAGCTTCGAGAACTCCACCCGCTTCTTCGCCGAGTCGACGTCGCCGCCGTTGATCGTGTCCAGGCGGACGAGCGGGTTGAACTTCTCCTTGCGGTCGCCCTCCTGGGGCTGGCGCACGAGACCGGTGATCGCGTCACCCTTGCGGAGGCCGTACTTGCGGACCATCGACAGCGAGACGTACACGTCGTTGGGCCCGGGCAGGTAGCCGCTGGTCCGCACGAAGGCGTAGTTGTCGAGCACGTCGAGGATGCCGGCGGCGGGGACGAGGACGTCGTCCTCGCTGATCTGCGGCTCCGCCTCTTCGCGGCGGGGGGCGCGGCCGCCTCCGTCACGGTTCCGGTCCCGGTCACGGCCGCGACGGCGCCGGTTGCGACGGCCGCCGTCGCGGTCGTCGTTGCGATCGCGGTTGTCGCCTCGGTTGTCGCCTCGGTTGTCGTTGCGGTCGCGGTTGTCGTTGCGGTCCCGGTTGTCGCCACGGTCCCGGTTGTCGCCACGGTTGTCGCCACGGTCCCGGTTGTCGCCACGGTTGTCATCGCGATCCCGGTTGTCGCGGTTCTCGTTGCGGTCCCGGTTGTCGCGGTTCTCGCTGCGCTGGTTGCCGCCGCGGTTCTCACGGTCGCCGCGGTCGCCGCCCTGGTTGTCACCGCGGTTCTCTCCGCGACCCTCGCCACGGCTCTCGCGGTCGCCGCGGTTGTCGTTGCGGTCACCACGGTTCTCCTGGTCCCCGCCCTCGTCGCGGCGCTGGCCCGGCGCCTGCTCACCGCGGGACTGCTCACCGCGGGACTGGTCACCGCGGGACTGATCACCGCGGGACTGGTCACCGCGGGACTGCTCGCCACGGGACTGCTCGCCACGGGACTGCTCGCCGCGGGACTGCTCGCCACGGGGCTGCTCGCCGCGGGGGCTGTCCTGCTGCTCCTGCCGGGGAGCCTTCTCCTGCTGCTCCTGACGCGCGGCCCGCTGCGCCGGCGACTCTGCGCCGGACTTCTGCTTGTCGGCGGCGGAGGCGCCGCCCTGGTCCCCCGTCGGGATGCTGAGCTGGCCACCGGACTGCGCAGCCTTGATCGCGTCGATCAGCTGGCTCTTGCGCATGGCGCCGATGCCCTTGATACCGAGACTGGCTGCCACCTGCTTGAGCTCGGGAAGCAGCATGCCGCTCAACCCACTGCCAGAACGGCGCTTGGGGGCGGCTTCGGATGTTTCCGTCACGTGAGGTCCTTCCCACGTTTGCGGCCGACTCGGTGAGATCCGGTGGCCGATATCTGTTGTGGATATTCCTGCGCCCGTGTCCGTGGGCATGGGTCGCACGAGACCTGCATGCTCCGGGACAGAGATAACGAGGAAGAGATTGCGTCACCTACGGACCAGCTCATCGAGTGCCACCGAGCTGGATCATGTGGCGCTCTTGAAGCGTAGCACCATCGATGGCTTTTGACGTCGTATGGCTCACAACGCGGGCGCGTCCCACGGCATTCCCACGAGGAGCTCCGGGATGCCCGGGGGAGGTCAGGATCCCCCGGTCACCTTGGCGCCGGACGGGTCGACGGCCAGGCTCTTCGCCTCCCAGCCCTCAGGCCCTTTCCGGCGTACGTCGGACTGGGTGGACGCGTCCACGAACGCGAGCACCGATGGACCCGCTCCCGAGACCACAGCCGGGACACCTTGCGCCCGCAGGTCGCGGATCAGCCGGAGGGTCTCGGGCATGGCGGGCTCGCGGTAGCACTGGTGCAGGAAGTCCTCGGTGGCCGCGAGCAGCAGCTCAGGACGTCCGCTCAGGGCGACCACGAGCAGGGCGGCACGAGCCGCGTCCGCGGCGGCGGCCTCGTGCGGAACCGTCTCCGGCAGCAGGCCGCGGGCGATGGAGGTGTGGAGCGGCTCCGAGGGGACGAACACCACGACCCTGACCCGGGGGTCGACCGCGACCGCGGTGGCTTGGACGCGGTCCCCGTCCGACAGCGCGATGGTGAAGCCGCCGTAGAAGGCGGGCGCGACGTTGTCCGGGTGGCCCTCCATGCGGGCCGCGAGCGTGAACACGGCGTCGTCGTCCATGAGCAGCGACCCCCCGGCGACCAGCCCACGCGCCAGGCAGATCCCGCCCACGATGGCGGCCGACGAGGATCCGAGTCCGCGGCCGTGCGGGATCTTGTTGTCGCAGTGCAGGCGGATGCCCGGGACCTCGCAGCGCATCTCGGCGAAGGCTGCGCACATCGCGCGATACACGAGGTGCGACTCGTCGAGCGCCACCTCGTCCTTGCCCATCCCGGCGACCGTGAGCTGGAGGCCGGGCTGGTCGCTGACCTCGCCGGTGAGGATGTCACGCAGACCGAGTGCGAGCCCGAGCGAGTCGTAGCCCGGCCCGAGGTTCGCGCTCGTCGCGGGCACCGACACCACCACGGGGCCCGTCACGAAGGTCGGCATGGTCAGTGCAGCCCGGCTGCCTCTGCGGCGGCGTCCACGTCGGGCTCGACCACCGTGTCGACGAGGTCGGTGAACGTCGAGAGCGCGGTGTCGGTGTCCTTGAGCCCGTGTCCGGTGACGGTGACGACCACGGTCTTGCCGGCGAAGCTCTCCCCCGCCGCCAGGTCCTGGAGGATGCCGGCGACTCCGGCAGCCGAGGCCGGCTCCACGAAGACGCCGTCCTCCTGGGCGAGCTGACGCTGGGCCGACAGGATCTCCTCGTCGGTCACGGCGCGGAAGCGGCCTCCGGAGTGCGTCGCGGCGTCGACGGCGAGCTGCCACGACGCCGGGTTACCGATCCGGATCGCCGACGCGACGGTCTCGGGGTTGCTCACCGGACCGCCATGGACGAACGGAGCGGCGCCGGCGGCCTGCCAGCCGAGCATCTGTGGCTTCCGGGTGCTCATCCCGGCCTTCTCGTACTCGACGTAGCCCTTCCAGTAAGCGGAGATGTTGCCGGCGTTCCCGACCGGCAGCACGTGTACGTCGGGAGCGTCACCGAGGAAGTCGACGACCTCGAAGGCGGCGGTCTTCTGGCCCTCGATCCGCATCGGGTTCACGGAGTTCACCAGTGCCACGGGATGGGTCTCGGCGAGCTCCCGGCAGATCCGGAGGCAGTCGTCGAAGTTGCCCAAGACCTGGATCACCTGCGCGCCGTGGACGATCGCCTGGGCGAGCTTCCCGGCAGCGATCTTGCCCTGGGGGATCAGCACGAGCGGCTTGACGCGAGCCCGCGCGGCGTAGGCCGCCATCGACGCGGAGGTGTTCCCCGTGGAGGCGCAGACCACCGCCTCGGCCCCCTGCCCCACGGCGACCGAGAGCGCCACGGTCATGCCCCGGTCCTTGAAGGAGCCCGTCGGGTTGTTGCCCTCGACCTTCAGCCAGACGTCGGCCTTGGTGAGCTCGGAGAGCCACCGGCTGTCGACGAGCGGCGTCCCGCCTTCGCGGAGCGTGATGGTCGGGGTGCCGTCCGGGACGTTGAGCCAGGCGCCGTACTCCTCCATGACCCCACGCCACTGATGGGCGGTCGGCGTGCTCATTCGCTCTCACCCTCGACTCTCATGATCGACGACACGTCGTGGACGTACTCCTTGGTCTGAAGCGCCTCGACCGTGGCGGCCAGAGCAGAGTCGGGCGCGCGGTGGGAGACCACGACGAGCTGGGCGTCGTCGCCGCGGCCCTCCTGCCGGACCGTCTGCAACGAGACGCCGTGCTCGGCGAAGACCTGCGCGATCTGGGCGAGCACACCGGTCTTGTCGTCCACGTCGATGGCGACGTGGTAGCGCGTCTCGGTGCTGCCCATCGGGAGCACCTCGCACTGTGCGTAGGACGACTCGCCGGCCCCACGCACGTCGTTGAGCCGGTTGCGCGCCACCGTCACCAGGTCGCCGAGCACGGCGCTCGCCGTGGGCGCACCACCAGCTCCGGGGCCGTAGAACATCAACTGTCCCGCGGCCTCACTCTCCACGAACACGGCGTTGTAGGCCTCGCGGACACTCGCCAGTGGATGGCTCCTCGGGATCATCGCCGGATGCACCCGGGCCGAGACCGCGGGGCCCTCGGATCCCTCGGTCAGCTCGCAGATGGCGAGGAGCTTGACCACGCTGCCCATCTCCCGGGCCGAGGCGACGTCGGCGGCGGTCACGTCGGAGATGCCCTCGCGGTACACGTCCGCCGCGGTGACGCGGGTGTGGAACGCGAGGCTGGCGAGGATCGCAGCCTTGGCGGCGGCGTCGAACCCCTCCACGTCGGCGGTGGGGTCGGCCTCGGCGTAACCGAGCTCCTGCGCCTCCTCGAGCGCCTCGCTGAAGCCGGCTCCGGAGGAGTCCATCTTGTCGAGGATGAAGTTCGTGGTTCCGTTGACGATGCCGAGCACGCGGCGCACCTTGTCACCGGCAAGCGACTCACGCAGCGGCCGCAGGATCGGGATCGCGCCGGCCACGGCGGCCTCGTAATAGAGGTCGCGGCCGGCCTTCTCGGCCGCCGCGAACAGCGTGCTGCCGTCCTCGGCGAGCAGGGCCTTGTTGGCCGTGACCACCGACGCGCCGTTGTCCAGGGCGGAGAGGATCAGCGACCGCGCAGGCTCGATGCCGCCGATCACCTCGATCACGAGGTCGAGGTCGCCGCGCGAGACGAGCCCTGCAGCATCCTTCGTGAGGAGCTCCCTGGGGACCTCGGCGTCACGCTGGAGCTCGGGCCGGCGTACCGCCACTCCGACAAGCTCGATCGGGACACCGACCCGCGCGGTCAGGTCGTCCGCTTGCTCCCGCAGCAACCGGACCACCTGGCTGCCGACCGAACCGCACCCGAGCAGGGCGAGCTTCAGCGGCGGGCGCACAGGATCCTGCTTCGTCTGGCCGTCCATGGCCTTCATCTTGGGTCATCCCCTCGGTCTTCGGCCGACAGAGCCGGGCCCGTCCGCCCCATGAGATGGCAGTCCATCAGGCGCCCACGTCTGTCCGCAGGAGGTCGTCCTCGGTCTCACGGCGTACGACGACCGTGGCGACGCCGTCCCTCACGGCGATGACCGGAGGTCGCAGGGCGTGGTTGTAGTTGCTCGCCATGGAGCGACAGTAGGCACCGGTGCCGGGCACCGCCATGAGGTCGCCCGGTGCGAGGTCTGCGGGGACGAACTCGTCCTTCACGACGATGTCGCCGGCCTCGCAGTGCTTCCCGACGATGCGTCCGAGGGTCGCGCCGACGGTGCTGCGTCGGGAGGCGATCGTGCAGGAGTAGTCGGCGTCGTACAGCGCCGTGCGGATGTTGTCGCTCATCCCGCCGTCGACCGAGACGTAGGTGCGCACCGCCCCCGCGTCGAGCTCGACCCGCTTGACCGTGCCGACCTCGTAGACGGTGCACATCGACGGACCGACGATCGCCCGGCCTGGCTCGATGGACAGCTCAGGCATCGCGATGCCGAGGCCGCGGCACTCGTGCTCGACGATCTTCGTGATCTCGGTCGCGAGCTGTGCCGGGTCGGCCGGGTCGTCCTGGGTCGTGTAGGCGATGCCGAAGCCGCCGCCGAGGTCCATCTCGGGCATCTCGACGCCGAGCTCGGCGGAGACTCGGGCATGCAGCGCGAGAACCCGGCGCGCCGCCACCTCGAAGCCCGACGTGTCGAAGATCTGCGAGCCGATGTGGGAGTGCAAGCCCCTCAGCTCCAGCCCTCGAGCCTCCCGGACCAGGCGCACTGCCTCGAAGGCGTCGCCGGAGGTGATGGAGAAGCCGAACTTCTGGTCCTCGTGGGCGGTGGCGATGTACTCGTGCGTGTGCGCCTCGACGCCCGCGGTCACCCGGACCATGACCGCAGCGCTCTTCCCGAGCTCCGCGGTGACCTCGGTCAGGCGCTCGATCTCCTGGAAGGAGTCGACGATGATTCGCCCGACGCCCTCACTCACCGCCCGCACCAGCTCGGCGCGGGTCTTGTTGTTGCCGTGGTAACCGATCCGGGCCGGGTCGAAACCGGCCCGGAGAGCCACACTGAGCTCACCGTCGGACGACACGTCGAGGCACAGCCCCTCCTCTGCCACCCACCGGGCCACCGTCGTGCAGATGAACGCCTTGCCGGCGTAGTAGACGTCGTAGGCGGCGAACGCCTCCTTGAAGGCACGGGCACGGGCCCGGAAGTCCTCCTCGTCCAGGACGTAAGCCGGCGACCCGTGCTCGGCCACGAGGTCGCGCAGGTCGACCCCGCCGATCTCGAGGGCGCCGTCGTCGTTCTTGCGCGCGGTCGAGGACCACAGCAGAGGCACCAGGGCGTTGACGTCGATCGGCTCACGCAGCCATGACGGACCACGGTGGCTGACCTCGGCATGGGCCCAGCCAGCTTCGTGTGCTCGCATCAGCCGCTCACATCCGCTCGGGCGCGGACACCCCGAGCAGGTAGAGGCCATTGGCGAACACGGTCTTCGTCGCCGCGACGAGCAGCAGCCGGGCGCGGTGGAGGTCAGTGGCCTCCTCATCGCCCTGCGGCAGCACGCGGCAGACGTCGTAGAACTTGTGGAACGCCGACGCGGTGTCCTCGAGGTAGCGCGCGACCCGGTGCGGCTCGCGCAGCTGAGCGGCGGCCGCGACCACCCGGGGGAACTCCGCGAGCGCCCGCAGCAGCTCCCCCTCCTTCTCATGGGAGAGCAGCGAGGGGTCGAAGTCATGCTCTCCCGCGGGAGCGATCCCGAGATCCGCGGCGTTCCGCAGGATCGAGGCCAGCCGTGCGTGGGCGTACTGCACGTAGAAGACCGGGTTGTCCGCGGTCTTGCGGGCCCACAGCTCGAGGTCGAGGTCGATCGTGGTGTCGGTCGTGTAGCGGGCCAGCGCGTATCGGGCGGCGTCGACGCCGATCGCGTCGACGAGGTCGTCCTGGGTGATCACCGTGCCGGCACGCTTCGACATCCGCAGCGGCTCGCCGTCGCGCAGCAGGTTGACCATCTGGCCGATGAGGATCTCGAGGTTCTTGCCCGGCACGTCGCCGAAGGCCGCGCACATGGCCATCATGCGTCCGACGTACCCGTGGTGGTCGGCGCCGAGCATGATCAGGCACCGGTCGAAGCCGCGCTCGCGCTTGTCGAGGTAGTAGGCGAGGTCACCCGAGAGGTAGGCGCCCTTGCCGTCGGACTTGATGATCACGCGGTCCTTGTCGTCACCGAACTTCTCGGTGGCCAGCCAGAGCGCGCCCTCCCACTCGTAGGTGTTGCCGAGCTCGGTGAGCCGCTCGATGGCGCGCTTCACCGCGCCCGACTCGTGCAGGTTGTTCTCGTGGAAGAAGACGTCGAAGTCGACCCGGAAGTCGTGCAGGCTCTTCTTGATCTCGTCGAACATCAGGTTGACGCCGACGGAGCGGAAGACCTCCTGCGCCTCCTCGTCGGGCAGGTCGAGGACGTTCGGCTCCTTGGCCAGGACGTTGCGGGCGATCTCGCCGATGTACTCCCCGCCGTACCCGTCCTCCGGCGTCGGGTCTCCCTTGGCGCTGGCGAGCAGCGACCGGGCGAACCGGTCGATCTGGGCGCCGTGGTCGTTGAAGTAGTACTCCCGCGTGACGTCTCCCCCGGTCATCGTGAAGATCCGGCCGAGCGCGTCGCCGACCGCGGCCCAGCGGACGCCGCCGATGTGGATCGGGCCCGTGGGGTTGGCGGAGACGAACTCGAGGTTGATCTTCTCCCCGGCGAACAGGTCGGAGGAGCCGTACGACGCCCCTGCCGCAACGATCTGGGCGGCCACCGCGCCCTGGGCCCCGGCGTCGACCCGGATGTTGAGGAAGCCGGGTCCCGCCACCTCCGCCGAGGCGATGCCGTCGGCCTGTCCGAGCCGCTCCGCCAGCAGGTTCGCCAGCTCGCGGGGCGGCATTCCGGCCTTCTTGGCGAGCTGGAGGGCGACGTTCGTCGCGTAGTCCCCGTGCTCCCGCACCTTGGGTCGCTCCACGACCACCTCCGCCGGCACGCCCTCGGGCAGGGTCAGGGACCCCTCGTCGACGAGCGCGTGCAGGACCTGGACGATCGTGTCGGAAAGCTGTTCGGGAGTCACTCGGCAAGGGTATCCGCGGCGTGCACGCGTCCCCACGCGGATATCAGTGCGCGGATCCGGCACGTCCCTCGCGGGCGAGCCGGGTGACGACCTCGACCAGGGCGTCGGGCTCAAACGGCTTCGTCAGGTAGGCCTCCACCCCCACCGCCTCGCCCCGTTCGAGGTCGGCCGCCTGCGCGCGGCCGGTGACCATCACGACCGGGATGTCGGCGGTGCGCTCGTCCTGCCGAAGTCGTACGACGGTGTCGAACCCGCTCAGTCGAGGCATCATCACGTCGAGCGTGATCACGTCGGGCCTGGTCTTGGCGGCGAGGTCGAAGGCGGTCTCGCCGTCGCCGGCGGTGGCGACCTCGAAGCCCTCGAGCTCCAGGTTGACCGTGATCAGCTCTCGGATCACAGCCGAGTCGTCGACGACGAGCGCGCGCAGCACCCGTTCGCCCGGCCCCTGGCCCTTGGCCCAGTCACCCGACACAGCGCCCCCAATCACGTCGTCGCGCACGGTCATGTACGCTCTTCGCGCACCCCATGAGCCCCCGTAGCTCAGGGGATAGAGCACCGCCCTCCGGAGGCGGGAGCGTAGGTTCGAATCCTACCGGGGGCGCCCTTCTCATCCCGGCTCGCCGACCCTTCGAACACCGCGAGTCGTGCAAATCCACCCACGCCAGACATTTTTCGTGACTCGGGCGTCACGTTTCGGTTAGCCGTTCGTTACTTATGGGTAGAAAGTCCGCACCACACACGGCTGCGGGCTTCTTTCTGTGGAGGAGAGTTCTCGGGCGACGCCCTCTCCAGAGACCCCTGCCTGAATCCATCACCTGAGTGAACGGGGAGTCACTTGAGCTCACGCACCACCCTGCTCAAAAGAGCAGCCGCGACCGTCACGGCCGCGGGAGTCGCCCTCACCGGCGCGGTCGTCCTGACGACGGCCGCCGCCCCGGCGGAGGCGGCGATCAAGAGGGTCGAGACGCCCTTCGCCTACCAGGGGTCCGCCTACGGCACCCGGGTCAGCCTCGGCGACCCGAACCAGGGCGGCCTCACCTCCGGCCCGAGCGCATGGTCGGTTCTCGGCTGCACCGCAATGGCGCCGACCACCCACGGCAACCACCTGGCGAAGGTCGGCGTCGCAGACGGCATCAACATCGGCGCCGTCGACAGCGTGACCTCGGACTACCGCAAGCCGAAGCAGAAGATCTACGGCTCCCGCAGCGTCAACAAGGTCGCCGACATCACCCTCGGCCAGAAGGACGGGCCTCGACTGCGGATCAAGGGCGTCACGACCGTGGCGCACGCCTACAACGTCAAGGGCAAGTTCCGGGCCACGGCCGACATCGACCTGTCCGGGGTCGACCTGCTCGGCCCCTTGCCGAACGGGGACAACCAGCCGAAGGAGCTCCAGCAGCTGCTCGGGGCGATCGACAAGGGCGACGACCAGCTCGTCGAGGCGGTCATCGAGGGCGCAGGCAGCGACGGCATCAAGATCCCCGGCCTCGGCACCGTCAAGCCGGCCGGTTCTCAGCGCACCGTCATCGGTCCGCGCCGCTCGATGGCCGGCGCCTACGGGATCCGGGTGATCCTCGACAACGGCTCACGGGTGGACATCGGTCGGGCCTGGGCGAAGATCGAGTCCGCCCAGCCCGCCGGCGTCTTCACCGGCAACGCCTACGCCGTCCAGGCGGTCGTCGGGAACGGCGTCCTCGGCATCGGCAAGACGCCGTTCCAGCCGCTCCCCTGCACCGGCACCAGCGGCAAGTGGCGCACGAATGCCCTTGCGCAGCCGAAGAGCAGCCAGCTCGACGCATCGGCGCTCAAGGCGGAGACGTTCGGCAACCCGATGCGCGACGGTCGCGCCGTCGCCCGCGCCCGCTCCGCGGTTGCCGACATCGTTCTCGGCGGCGGCTCGCTGGAGATCCAGGGCGTGGTCGGCCAGGTGAACGTCTTCCAGAACAAGCGTGGCCAGGTCGTGCGTCGCACGACCGCGGGCACCCGTGTGGGGGCGATCATCGCCGGCGGCAAGACCTATGAGGCCCCCGCGCCCGGTCAGGCCCTGGAGATCCCCGGGGTGGCCACCATCAGGGCCGGCCTCCGGCAGAACCTCGGCAAGCGGGGCCTCCGGGTGCACGCCCTCCAGGTGAAGCTGCTCGACGGCACCGGGCTGGTGCTGAACATCGGGACGGCGAGGGCGAAGATCCTGCGCTGACCCCGGGCTGACCCTGGTCGATCCCGCCTCTCACAGCTGAACAGCAGGTCGCGCGGACGCGGCGCTCGAGACTCTCAGCAGGAGCCCTCGAGCGTCGCGTCCTTGCGTGCGCGGCCGGCGATGCTTCGGGCCTGCCCGATGTTCGGGAACACCACGCTGGCCGCACCGGCGTACCCGGTGCTGCCGCCGACCACGCAGGTGCGGAACCTGTTCGGGTTGACCCGGGCTGCGGCCTGAGCGAGCCGGTAGACCTCCGCCGGCCCCATGTTCGGCGTGGCCATGTTGTTCAGCACGGACATCACGCCACGCTCCATGAATCCGGGCTTGTCGGCATTGCGCCGGACCTGGTTCAAGATGCCGAGCATGGCTCGCTGCTGGTTGGCCGAGCGCGTGAAGTCTCCTCCCGCGAACGCCTTGCGGATGCGCGCGAAGACGAGCGCCTGCACGCCGTTGACATGGTTCTTCCCGACCCGGAAGCCGTGCGGCTTGAGCGGGTCCGAGAACGCATACCTCGACTGGACCGTGATCCCGCCGATCGCGTCGACCATGTGCGAGAAGCCCCAGAAGCTCGTCGAGAAGACGTAGTCGGGCCGGATGCCGACCATGTCACCGACCGACCGCGCCATCAGCTCCGGCCCGCCGTACATCATCGACGCGTTGATCTTGCTCCGGCCGTGGCCGGGGATGTTGACGTACGAGTCCCGGGGAATGCCTATCGCGGTAGCAGCACCCGTGCGGGTGTTGATGCCGACGAGCTGGATGGCGTCGGCGCGGCTGCGCAGGACCGACTGCCCGGGCCGTGCGTCGGAGCCGAGCATCAGCACCCAGATCACGTTCGGGGTCATGTCGACGTTGTGTGCGCGCTCCACCCTGACCAGCGCCGCCGGATCCTCGTGAACCGTCGCCGGGGGGACGACGAGCGCGGTGACTGCGAGCACGAGGCCGAGCGGTGCGAGGCGTCGCAGGCCGGCGAGCGCATGGAGGAGGTTCGGGCTCATCGGTCGGCTCCCTTCGCGACGGGAACCGACGAGCGAGTCACGTCGTACCCGAAGATCTGCCAGGGTCCCGACTTCTTGCGGCTCATCAGCAGCCGTCCTGTCACGGTCACGCGCTGGTCGGCGCCGTCGGTGCGCTGCTGCACGAAGACGAGCCGGACCCGCGCGGTGAGACCCGCCACGAAACGGCCCGGCACCAGCACGTCGAGGCGGGCCTGCTTGGTGCGTGGGACGACCCCCTCCGTGGTCGCGCCGATCGCGGCGTTGGTCAGCAGGTCCCGGTCGGAGGCGGCGCGCTGGGCCGCTCCCTGGGAGAACTCACCGAGGGCCGTGTGGAAGTCGCGGCGGGGGTACTCCCCTGCCAGGAAGGCCGCGTCGAAGTACCTGGAGAGGGCCCTTGAGACCTGACTCTCGATCGCTTGGACCTGCGGGCGCTTCAGCTTGCCTCCCACCACCTTGGCGACGCTCACGTCCATGGGGACCGGCTTCGCCTCCAGGGTTGCGGCCGAGTCGACCGACCGGCTGGGCAAGGGTGACGGCGCACTGCCTGGCTCGGAGTCGCCGGTGCAGCCGCTCATCGTCAGCAGCAGCATCGAGGCTGCGACCCCGCCCACAAGGGGGCCGGGTCTCCTTCGGTGCTGGTTCAAGATCTACGTCACCCTCCTGGCGGTCGGTTGCGCGTGAGCCTGGATACACCTGTCAGCCGTCAACCGGTCCGGGCTGCGTCGTGTTGTCCGGACGGTCTAGCCTTGTAGCCGTTCACACACCATAAGAGACGCACCGGAAGAGGCGATTCAGGCCGTGGCCGAGTCTTCCCAGAGCAACCCCGTCGAACCCTCGGCGTTCGGAGCCAACGAGTGGCTCGTCGACGAGATGTTCGAGCGGTACCAGCAGGACCCCAACAGCGTGGACAAGGCCTGGTGGGAGTTCTTCAAGAACTTCACCCCGGGCGAGCACGTCACGGACAAGCCGACCACCGTGAACGGCGGAAGGCCCGCCCCCCAGAAGGTCGCCCCCCAGGCCGCCGCGAAGCAGGCCCAGCAGACGGCTCAGAAGACCGCAGAGACGACTGCTCCGAAGACCGAGGCGAAGACCGCCGAGAAGCCCGCGCCTGAGACCGCACAGAAGCCCGCAGCGAAGCAGGAGGCGAAGCCCGCCGCCCCCGCTCCCCAGGTGAAGAGCGCAGCCGCCGCCAACCCGAGAGCCGACGAGACGCCCGCCAAGGCCACCCCGAAGACGACCGCCCCGGTGCCGAAGGAGCCCGAGAAGGCCGCCAAGCCGGAGGTCAAGGACGAGCCTCAGCTCACCGTGCTCCGCGGCGCTCCGGCGCGCACCGCCCAGAACATGGACGCCTCCCTCAGCGTGCCCACCGCCACGAGCGTCCGCTCGGTGCCGGTCAAGCTGCTGTGGGACAACCGCACGGTCATCAACAACCACCTCGCCCGCGCACGAGGCGGCAAGGTCTCGTTCACCCACCTCATCGGGTACGCCCTGGTCAAGGCGCTCAAGACGATGCCGGAGATGAACAACGGCTTCGACGTCATCGACGGCAAGCCCAACCTGATCACGCCCGCGCACATCAACCTCGGTCTCGCGATCGACATGCAGAAGCCCGACGGCACCCGCCAGCTGCTGGTGCCCTCGATCAAGGCAGCGGAGTCCATGGACTTCGCGGCGTTCTGGACCGCCTACGAGGACATCGTCCGCAAGGCCCGCAACAACAAGCTCACGGTCGCCGACTTCCAGGGCACCTCGATCAGCCTGACCAACCCCGGCACGATCGGCACCAACCACTCCGTGCCTCGGCTGATGAAGGGACAGGGCACGATCATCGGCGTCGGCGCGATGGAGTACCCACCGGAGTACCAGGGCGCCTCCGAGGAGACGCTCGTCCGCAACGCGGTGAGCCGGGTCATGACGCTGACGTCGACGTACGACCACCGGGTGATCCAGGGTGCGCAGTCCGGCGAGTTCCTCCGCCGGATCCACGCCCTGCTCCTCGGCGAGGAGGGGTTCTACGACGAGATCTTCCGCGCCCTGCGCATCCCCTACGAGCCGATCCGCTGGGCCAAGGACATCTCGACCTCCCACGACGACGAGATCAGCAAGCAGGCCCGTGTCCTCGAGCTGATCCACGCCTACCGGGTGCGCGGCCACATCATGGCCGACACCGACCCGCTGGAGTACCAGCAGCGCAGCCACCCCGACCTCGAGGTCGAGACGCACGGCCTGACCCTGTGGGACCTCGACCGCGAGTTCGCGACCGGGTCCTTCGGTGGCACGGGTCGCAGGTTCATGAAGCTGCGCGACATCCTGGGCATCCTGCGTGACTCCTACTGCCGCACCGTCGGCATCGAGTACATGCACATCCAGGACCCCGAGCAGCGCCGCTGGATCCAGCAGCGGGTCGAGCAGCCGCACGTGAAGCCGCCCCGCGAGGAGCAGCTGCGGATCCTGCTCAAGCTGAACCAGGCCGAGGCGTTCGAGACCTTCCTCCAGACCAAGTTCGTCGGCCAGAAGCGCTTCAGCCTCGAGGGCGGCGAGACCACGATCCCGCTGATCGACGAGATCTGCGAGGCCGCGGCCGAGGAGGACCTCGACGAGGTCACCATCGGCATGGCCCACCGCGGCCGGCTCAACGTGCTGGCCAACATCGTCGGCAAGAGCTACAGCCAGATCTTCCGTGAGTTCGAGGGCAACATCGACCCGCGCACGGTCCAGGGCTCGGGCGACGTGAAGTACCACCTCGGCGCTGAGGGTGAGTTCACCGCGGGCACCGGCGCGAAGATCAAGGTCTCGGTGGCGGCGAACCCGTCGCACCTCGAGGCCGTCAACCCGGTCGTCGAGGGCATCGCACGCGCCAAGCAGGACGTGCTGAACCGCGGCGCGGAGTTCCCCGTGCTGCCGCTCCTGCTGCACGGTGACGCGGCGTTCGCCGGCCAGGGTGTCGTCGCGGAGACGCTGAACCTGTCCCAGCTGCGCGGCTACCGCACCGGCGGCACGATCCACGTGGTCGTGAACAACCAGGTCGGGTTCACGACCTCGCCGGCCTCGTCCCGGTCGTCGCTGTACTGCACGGACGTCGCCCGGATGGTGCAGGCGCCGATCTTCCACGTGAACGGCGACGACCCCGAGGCGTGCATCCGCGTCGCGCGGCTCGCGTTCGAGTACCGCCAGGCCTTCAAGAAGGACGTCGTCATCGACCTCGTCTGCTACCGCCGCCGAGGTCACAACGAGGGCGACGACCCGTCGTACACCCAGCCCCTGATGTACGACCT